>JACOEM010000004.1 GCA_024998565.1 Nitrospira sp. | reverse complement strand
CGCAAGCAGCCGTTGCCGGATCGCCTGTCGTTGCTCGACCAGCAATTGGGATACCGACGCGGAAGCCGCGTCCTGGGCCGAATGAGAATCCGCATTCACCGCGTGCGACATACCTAGAGGGCGCTTTCCCCCGTCTCGCCCGTACGAATCCTGACGGCCGAGGTGAGTTCCCGCACAAAAATTTTCCCGTCGCCGATGCTGCCTGTTTTGGCGGCACGCGTAATCGTTTCGAGCACACGCTGCACCTGGCTGTCATTTACCGCGACCTCGATCTTCACCTTCGGCACGAACTCGATGGTGTATTCCTGGCCACGATACGTTTCTTTATGGCCCTTCTGGCGGCCGAAGCCTTTGACCTCCGTGACCGTCATGCCCTGAATGCCGATTTCCAGCAGGGCGTCCTTCACCTCGTCGAGCTTGAATGGTTTGACGATGGCTTCGATTAATTTCATCCTTGCCTCCAGGGAGTAGCTCTCAGCCGTCAGCGGTCAGTTCTCAGCGGGAAAAGAGTCCTGACAATCCTGCTGACGACTGATGGCCGATTGCGCTGAGCTGGCTTCACGAATACGCCCGCTCGTTATGTTGGCTCAAATCCAAACCGGTCGCTTCTTCCTCAGACGACACCCGTAGCCCGGTCATAGAATCCACCAGCTTGAGGATGACGAACGTGCCGATGATCGAGAAAATCGTCGTGACAGCCACGACCAGGAGTTGGATGCCGAAGAGGCCGGGGTTACCGAAGAACAATCCATCGGCGCCGCCCGGATTGACGACCTTGCTGGCGAACAGTCCCGTAGCCAGAATCCCGATCACCCCCCCGACTCCGTGGATTCCCACGACGTCAAGCGAGTCATCATAGCCGAATCGCCCTTTCCAGACAATCGCGGCGTAACACGTCATGCCGGCGACCAAACCGATGGCAATGGCCGACATGGGGGAAATATAGCCGGCGGCCGGGGTCACGGTCGCCAATCCCGCCACCGCGCCGCTGGCGACTCCAAGCACCGTGGGTTTGCCGCGATGCGCCCATTCGGCACCACACCAGGCAATGGCCCCCATCGCCGCCGCTGCATGGGTCGCGATAATCGCGGAGACCGCGATCCCGTTGGCCCCGAGCGCGCTCCCGCCATTGAACCCAAACCAGCCGAACCAGAGGAATCCGGTTCCGAGCAACGTCATCGGCAGGTTGTGGGGCGCCATATAATCCGTCCCATACCCTCGCCGCTTCCCCAGCACAATGGCGCAGACCAGGGCCGCCGCCCCGGAACTGATATGGATCACCGCGCCGCCGGCGAAATCCAAGGCGCCCAGCTTGGCCAGCCAGCCTCCGCCCCAGATCCAGTGCGCCAGAGGCACATAGACGAACACCGACCACAAGGCAGCAAATAGGACGACCGCGGTAAACCGCTTCCGCTCGGCAAACGCGCCGGTGATCAACGCCGGTGCGATAGCGGCAAACATCAATTGGAACAACATAAAGGCCTGGTGGGGAATCGTCGGTCCATAGACCGGGTGCGGCTCACTGCCCACCCCGCTGAGCCCGACCCATTCCAAGCCACCGATCACCCCGCCCTTATCCGGCCCGAACGCCAGGCTATACCCGAACAGGATCCAGAGTAGACTCACCACGCTCAGGATCATGACACTTTGCATGATCGTGCCGAGTACGTTCTTGGTCCGCACCAGGCCCCCGTAAAACAACGCCAGTCCCGGCATCAGCATCGCCAGCACAAACGCCGAGGACACCAGCACCCATGCCGTATCACCGGTATCGACCTTCAGCGGCGTATTCTGCGCCCAGACCTGAGTCCCCCATGACTCCGCCAGCAGGATCAACGCCCCTGCCACGCCCACGACGATCGTTTTCCGCTGTGCCGATCTCTTCACCATATCCTCCTTCGGCTGCGCCGCTCACCGATCGGCCTCCTCCCTGACTCAGCAGAGGAGGAGGCCCGGGCGAGAGACTAAAACGTCTTCGTGAACTTCAACTTATAGAAGTCCTGATTGTCTGTCAGGTCTTTACCCACTGTGAACCGGAAGGCCATGTTCCCCGGCAATTTCATCTCGACGTACGGCCCGATCCAGCGATAGTAGTCCTGAGCCGCCCCGGGGGCGCTGCTGTCTCTCGTGGTCAACAAATGCTCATAGTGGGCCCCGAGGGACCACATGCTGTTCACACGCATGCCGGCACTCACCCAATAATGCAGGAAGTCCCAGGTTCCTCGACCACCGGTCTGACTCGTGCCCAAGCAATTCGTATCCACGAGGCCGCTGCAGCCGGTCGCGCCACCGCCCCCGCTGCCGCCTTCGCTCCGGATCGCCTTGTAGTAGCCCAGATAGAACTCGCCTTCGAAGCGATCGTCCGCATAGTTCGCGATAATGTTGGGAACGACGCCTTCAAACGCCGTCGTTCGCTCGTTCACACTCCCACCGCCGTTGGGAAAGAAGCCGCCGCGAGAAGAGAGCAATTGCCCGTGCACAAACCCGATCATAGGAGTGACCGATAGCCGCTTTTCCAGGAAGGTAAAATTCAAGCCCATGTCAGTTTCTAGCCAGGGCGCGTTGTCGTGCACACCCACGCCGTTGATCATCGTCCAATAGGTGAAGTTGAAGGCCAGGGCGATGTTGTCGGTCAATCCATAGGTCCCGTAGATGGAGGGATTGAACCCGAAGAAACTATCGGCTTGCATCGCCATGGTGACCGATACGGGGTGTTTGGTCGTATCCATGAGGTCGTCCGTCGTCGCAGCCTGCGCCTCGGCGAACGCACCTCCCCCACCGCCTACCATCAATACCAACCCCAACACCCATGTCCGTGCCTTTCGGCCAACCAGCATATTCATGACGCCTCCAAAGAGAGAAGAAGTAAAAGTGCCCGCTCAGAAGACCGTCGTAGAGGACGGTCTGTGAGCCCCGACTCTCTGGCGCCATTGCCAGTGTTGCCGACCGACGTCGTTGTCGGTCCTGATGCAGCCCGTACTACCGATACCCGTTGGTGATCGGCATCCGCCGATCCTTCCCGAACGCTCGATGCGTAATCTTGATTCCCAGCGGCGCCTGTCGCCGCTTGTACTCACTCCGGTCCACCAACGCGATCACCCGCGCGACCGTCTCCCGATCGAACCCCATCGCTGTAATGTCTTCCAACGCACGGTCCTCCTCGACGTAGGCCTTGAGAATCGGATCGAGGATGGCATAGGGCGGCAAACTGTCTTCGTCCTTTTGATCGGGCCGTAACTCCGCGGTCGGAGCCCGCTCGAGCACACGTTTCGGGATGACCGGAACCGGCCCGACCAGGTTGCGCATGTGCGACAACTCATACACCATGGTCTTCGGCACATCCTTGATCACCGCAAACCCTCCGGCCATATCGCCGTACAGCGTCGCGTATCCGACGCTCATCTCGCTTTTATTTCCGGTGGTCAGCACCAGATGGCCGAACTTGTTCGAATAGGCCATCAGCAGATTGCCCCTGATCCGTGCCTGCAAATTCTCTTCAGTCGTGTCCGGGCGCTGGCCCTTGAAGGATCGGCCGAGGGCGCGCAGGTAACTCTTGAACGTCGCCGTAATGGACAGGGTATCGACCTGAATATGCAGCCGGCGGGCCATGTCGGCGACATCTTCGCGGCTGGCTCGGGACGTGTAAGGCGACGGCATGAACACCCCGAGCACATTCTCCGCGCCCAAGGCGTCTACCGCGATGACTGCGGTGATGGCCGAGTCCACCCCTCCGCTCAATCCGATGACGACGCGCTTGAACCCGTTCTTGCGGACATAGTCCTGCACCCCGAGGACCAAGGCGCGATAGGCTTCGTCGAGACGACCCAGCGGAGGCTCCAGATCCGGCACCACGACCGACTGCGACTTTCTCGCAGGCAGGCGCACATCGACCCGATCAATGAGGGCCGCCACACGCGGCGGCAGGGGTTTCTTGCCTCCCTGACCCAGTCGCGCCCGCCCGACGGCCGCGACATCGAGATCCGCCACGATGAGATCCTGCTCAAACGCCTTCCCCCGCCCCACGATCTCGCCCGCCTGGTCCACAATCATGCTGCAGCCGTCGAACACCAGTTCGTCCTGCCCGCCGACCGTGTTGGTGTACGTCACGATCACGCGATTTTCACGGGCCCTGGTCGCCAGCACCTGTTCGCGCATCCGGCCCTTCCCGACATGGAACGGGGATGCGTTGATATTGACGATGACCTCGGCACCGGCCAAGGCCTGCAGCCGCGTGGGCCCGTCCGAAAACCAGATGTCTTCGCAAATATTGACCCCGATCGTCGCGCCGTTCAGGACCAGGAGCGGCAGGCGAGAGCCTGGGTGAAAGTACCGGCTCTCGTCGAACACCCCGTAGTTCGGCAGATGCCGTTTCCGGTAGGTGGCCAGAATCCGCCGATCGGACAACACCGCCGCCTCGTTGTACAACTCATGCCGACCGGCCAGCGGGAATGAAGGAGCCTCCGAGGCCGAAACAGCCGTCGCCCCCTGGCCGACATACCCGACGACCACGACCAACCCGCGCGCTTCGGCCGCGACCGCCTTCAAGGCACGTTGCGTGTCCTCGATAAAGCGAGACTTGAACAACAAATCCTCCGGCGGATAGCCGGTGATAGCCAGTTCCGGGAAGGCCACGAGATCGGCCTTAGCCCGCCGCGCTTCCTTGATCCACGTCTGGATCAAGCGCGTGTTGCCGGCAATATCCCCGACGGTCGGATTGATCTGGGCCATGGCAACTCGGAGCGGACGCATAGTTACAGCCTGTACCCCTCAGCGTTCAGCCTGAACACGAGTCATCGGAACTTCAAGATCCTGAGCTGACGACTGATCGCTTGGTGCTGATAGGACTCATCACCCTGCTGATAAAAAAAACGTCCTCAGACCCACCTCAGTGGATCGGAGGACGTCGTTGTCCAGGTTCCAATATATCGTTCGGAACGAATTGCTCGTCGGAGACGCCGTTGTCCCCGGAAATGATCCCGAGTGTATACCACCGGCCTAAACTGGCTGTCAACCACTTGAATCGCACTTTTCCAGTGGAAACCAGAGGGTACCACACTCAGCCTGTGGTACAATCCGCCGCCATGCGGTTCATGATTCGCCGTTCCGCCTCAACACAATCACGACTCAGCAGTTTCCGGTTCACCTGGCAGCTGGCACTCCCCTGCCTCCTCCTCTACGCCTGCAGCCTCGGGACGAACCTCACCCCTGTCGGACAGGGGCCCCTGGGAACCGTCGCCCTTGAACGCCAGGCCACCCGTGGTACCACCGCCAAATACGGTCCCCCGCAGATTTTTCAGGCATCGCATCCTGCCCATCTGACGGCCTCGCTGACGGGACGCTTGCTCACCGGCCTGTCCGTTTCAGGACTCGATCGACCGGGAAGCAGTATGGCTCAGGAGAGTTATCCGCTGTTCTCTCACGAGGAAGTAGAGTTTCTGTCCCCGCTCATCGTCACCGCCCTCGCACAGGCCCAGCCCGACCAGCAGGTTCGCTTCACCATGCAGGACGACGGTCTCACGACCCAAGGCACACTCTACGTGTACAAGACCACGCTACGGGTGACCCTGTCTCGCTACCGATCGACATCCGCGGATGGACCGACCAGACCCGGGACGCTCAGGCTCTCCTTCACGCCCTCCCAAGCCCTGGTACCAGCCGACGCTCCCCAAGCCTGGATGATCCTCGAGCCGGAACAGCCGCGTATCGCGGTCTCCCTTGAGGCATTGAGTCAACTTCCTGCGCCATCGCCTGTCGCGATAGAGCACAACTCAACTGCCGAGGCAGCATCGACACACACTTCGCCCGCGGCCGAACAGAGTCGCTTGCAACAGGAACTCCAATCCACAAAGGATGTGGTGGTGAAACAGGCAGAGGAACTTCAGAAGCTCAAGGCAGAGCTGGAATCGGTACGGCGGCAGTTAGCTGACAAGGATGCCGCTGCCTCCAAAACCAAGCCGAAAGCGGCGCCTCGCAAGCCGACGGCAACACCCTAACGACGAACGGCAGCGGTCATTGGCTGCCGGAAATGAGGTCCGGCTGCGCCAAGACCTCCTTCGCGTCATAGACGTCATCAGCGCCCACCGGCTTCTTGCCCTTGTACATCGTCACCGTCATCGACGTTCGTCGTGAGAGTGCCAGCACATCGGCACGCTGGGCGAGGTGGAAGAAATCGTAGCCCTCGCGCAAAGTCAGCTCCGCGCAACGCCGTCGCAGGTAGGCATCCAGTTGTTCTTGCGAGGTAAACGAACTGACGCGGTATTCCACACGATAGACATGCTCCTTGAGCTGCTCCACCTCATCGCGATCGGCCCCGACCAACGGAGTGTATTGCCCGGTGGCGCAGGCGCTTGTCATAAGAGTTAGCAGAAAAGCTATGGCAACGCGTCGGCTCTTCGCCATCCAACCCTCACCTATTCCCAGACAGTCTCGAACATGTTCGGTTGCGTTCATTGCTGTGTAGACATTCAGCGACATCAGTTCACTGTGGCACTTGGCCGTCAGGCGGGTCACAAGTCGGTCTCACCCCGGAGCTTTCCAAGAAAATACCGCCTATGAAGCAGAATGAGATCAGCAGACAAACGGAGCGTGAAGTAATCTGGAAGGAACAGCTCAGGCTCAATCCCAGCACCGCAAAGATCGATCCAGCCGCCAGGGACTGCCCCCTCCACTGGTCGTTAGGTTCGCCGAGTGGCGATCAACCCCTGCCCTTATCGGCTCGTTCTTCGATTTCCCCCGCCAGAAGAATGGCTTCTGCGATCTCTCGCATGGATTTGCGAAGATCCATACTCTGGCGTTGAATCAATTTAAACGCGTCTTCTTCCGACAGCCGCTTCGACCGCATGAGATATCCCTTGGCCCGGTCGAGCAACTTGCGGACTTGCAAGGCTTCCTGCATTTCAAACGATTTCTCAAGCAACGTGGTGTGCTCAATGGAAATCGCGGCCTGATTGGCAATCGCCTGCATCAGTTTGACTTCCTCCGCCGTGAAGGTATGCGGCTTGGACGTATACGTATTGATCACGCCGATGGCCTTTTCCCGCACCAGCATCGGGACGCACAGGAGCGAGCAGAGGCCCTCCTTCGCAGCCATGTCCGGATACATATAGGTGCCTTCTTTGGTGACATCCGGTACGATGATCGGCCGGCGATCCTGAACGGCACGCCCGCTGATGCTTTGCCCGATCTTCACGTTGGGCTTGCGTCTGTACTGCTCGCTTAGACTTTGCGTGGCGGCGATCCGAAGTTCACCGGTCGGCTGATCCAAAAGAATGATGGAGCAAATCTTCGATCCCATCATTTGAGCCGTCATCGTCACAATCAACTGCAGTACGTCCTCGATCAATCGATTCGAGGACACGGTCTCAGAAACCTGGGACAGCGTATCCAGTTGCAGTGCCTTCCGCGTCATCTGATCGTAGAGGCGGGCGTTCTCAATGGCCCCTCCGACCTGCGTAGCAATGGTCGAGAGCAACGCGAGTTCGTCGGGCCGGTAGCGGCGCGACCGTTTGTGCTGCACATTGATGACGCCGACGACTTCCTGCTTGGTCGTAATCGGAACCGAGACGAACGCCTGGTAGCGGTCTTCAGGGAGGTTGTGAAAGAACTTAAACCGTGTGTCATCGCTGGCGCTGTTGGGAATGACGACACGCGTCCGCTCTCGCGCCACCCATCCGGTGATGCCCTCGCCCATGCCGATGGTGATCCGCCCGATCAGCTTCGGATGCGGATTCTTGGAGGCCCGCAGGATCAGCTCGTCTCTGTTATCCGACAACAAATACAGCAAGCAGGCGTCGGCCTTGGTCACTTCCACGACCATATCCACGATATGCCGGAGCACGGCCTCCAAGTCGAGCGTGTTGCTGATCGACTCGCTGATGCGATGGAGGACATCCACCTCACGCGTTTTTTCACGCAAGGCTTGCTCGACTTGAGTCAGCGTTCGTTTGGTCGCCATTCCACTCCTAACGGGCCCGTCCACCAGGCCGTGCACGCTTCATTTCGGCGGCTTCTCGAGTGCGGACATCCTGAAACCAGGCGCGCGTCTTGTCCTTTTCCAGCGGGATGATGCGCACAGCCCCGATCTGCTCCGGCACCACACAAAAAATCGTTCCGGCAGACACTTTCTTGTCCTGCTGCATGGCACCCCACAATGCATTGAACGCGACCTTCGGCAACCGGTCCGGCAAACCCGCAGCCTTCACCAGTGCGCGCAATCGAGCGACCACCTCTGCTCCACAATAGCCGAGGTGTCTGGCCAGGTCGGCCTCATAGACCATCCCGACTGCAACGGCCTCCCCATGGATGAAGCCCCGATACCCGCCGAGGGATTCCAACGCATGCCCGATCGTATGGCCGAAGTTCAAAATGCGGCGCCGGTCTGCCTCACGCTCATCCTCGGACACCACCTCTGCCTTGATCTCACAGGACCGCTTCACGATGTGCGCAACGGCGGCGTCCGTCAATTTCTGGATCGATTCCATGTTCTGTTCCAGATACTCAAAGAAGGCCGCGTCCGCAATCACACCATATTTGATGACCTCAGCCAGACCAGCCACCCACTCGCGCGGCGGCAGAGTCGCCAGCATCGCAGGATCGATGAACACCGCGCGCGGCTGGTTGAAGGCCCCGATCAAATTCTTCCCCTTGGGGTGATCGACACCCGTCTTCCCGCCGACACTTGAATCGACCTGGGCCACCAGACTCGTCGGCACTTGCACGAACGGGATGCCACGCTGATAGATTGCGGCGGCAAATCCCGTGATGTCGCCGATGACACCCCCACCCAAGGCCAGCAACGTCGAGGAACGCTCAAATCTGGCATTCACGAGGGCATCCATGACCGTCCCGATGGAGCGAAGGGTTTTTGTCCGCTCCCCGGGAGGCAGCACGACGGGAACGACCGTAAACCCGGCGGCCTTCAGCCTGCGAGTCACCTGCGTGAGATAGTGCTTGGCAAGATTGCGATCGGTCACGACCCCCACCTTGCCCGCGCATTTGAGGCGCTTCAGCTCCTCCCCGATCTCCTGGAGAAGACCGCGGCGAATGACGATGGCGTAACTTCGCGCACCGAGTTCGACGTGAATGGAGTGGGACGGCCTATCAGTCGAAGAACGTATCATCAGGTATCACGCAGCGTGTGGTTGCAGGGCTAAGCCTCAAATCCATGATAGCGGCATGGCCCGGGATGCGAGCCACGCGAACAATCCAGATACCTGATAGGCCACGAGGCGAAGGAGACTGGATCGTAACCTGCGATATTAGGGGAAGAAGACACCCGGAAGGAGCGCTATCAGATAGGGGGAGAAGGGACGTTCCGCGAGATTCGCCCCCATTGAGATAGCGTACCATCTTCAATGGGGGCGATTATTAACTTGCCGCGCTGGGACCTGTCAAGTTGTCGAGCGCACGATCGTCGGCGTGAGGAAGATCAGCAACTCTTGCTTGGAGACGTTCTCGGTCTTGTTCTTGAACAACCAGCCCAGGACCGGGATACGTGACAGGTAGGGAATTCCAGCCACGTTGTTCGACTGAGTATCGACGAAGACACCGCCGATGACCATGGTTTCCCCGTCACGCACCAGCACCTGGGTCGTCGCTTCACGACGATCGATGCTCGGACCGGCCGGGTTGCTCCGGGCACCAACGGCGTTTCGAGTTGCCCGCACCTTCATAAGAATCTGCTTACCGATCTCTTTCGGGTCGCGAGACGTAATTTGCGGCGTCACGTTCAGCTCCAGGTTTGCATCCACGAAGGTCGTCTGCGTTCCCTGCAACGATGTGGTCTGGAACGGGATGGATTCACCTTGGGCAATCTTGGCATCCCGTTTGTCCAGCGTCGTGATCTTCGGCGCCGCAATCACTTTGGTCAATCCCAGCAATTCACCGGCTGACAACCGCACATCCAACATCGCTCCGTCGGTTTTCCCGATCGAGAACCCGGCACCCGGCACCGATGGCAGTCCTGGGTTAGCCGGCAAGTTGATCAGGAAGTCCGAGACTTGGGCGCCGAATGCCCCGGTGGTTCCGGTTTTGAAGGCAGACGTTCCGCTGGAGCTTCCCAGCTGGTTGACGTTCTGAATGCCCCACTGCACACCGAGCGAGCGGGTATAGGTCGTGTCGGCTTGAACGATGCGGGCCTCAATCTGCACTTGCGGCACTTCGAGATCCACGCCGTCCAACAACTGCCGCAAAACTTCCAGCTTGGATTCCGTGTCGCTGATGATGAGGGCATTGCTCGCGGCGCTGACCGTCATGGTCCCGCGCGGACTCAGGTTCTGTCGTAACGACGTCTGCACTTCCGTGGCGTTGAGATTCCGGATATAGAATACCCGAGTGACGATCGGCTCGGCCTTCGCCTTCGAGTCCTTCGCCCGCGCCTCTTCATCCTGTTGCTTGGCGATATTCTGCAGAGTATCCACCCACACAATGTTGCCCTGTCGGATCATCCCCAACGCATTCATTTTCAGCAGCATCTCGAGGGCCTGATCCCACGGTACATTCGCCAGCTTCATCGTGACTTTGCTTTTGACACCCTCCCCGACCACAATGTTGAAGCCGCTGACCTCCGCAATCAACCGCAACACATTGCTGATATCGGCTTGCTGAAAATCGAGGGAGATACGCCGGCCGACGAATCGGGATGCGCCGTTCACCACCTCATTACTCTCAGGCTTCCGGTCTTCTTTCTGAACCGACTCCGCCGTCAACTGGATCGGCTGGATACGAAACAGGGCTTTCGGTGATTTATGCGTCACTAACGTGGGGTGGGACGTCGGCTGCTTCGGCTCCAGCGAACCCGTCTGTTCCGCCGACGCTTCAACCTGGGCCAAGGCGCCACCGTCCACGGTTTTCGTTTCAGCAACGGACGCCACCGCCTTCGGCTCCAGAGTCAGGACCAGGCGGCCGTCGGTTGAATCGATGGTATGTTCGACGGACTGCGTTAAATCCAGCACTAACCGCACCTTGTCCGCGTGATACCCGAATCGGACTTTCGACAACAAGGCATGACCGACCATCAGCTGTGACTGGTGGCCATCCGAATGAATGTGCGGCATATCGACGACCATCCGGCGATCCCCGATCATCTTCACCGTATGCGTAAAGACGCCGTTCCCGCTGAGAATCAACGCCATCCGGCTCCCATCAGGCTTCGCTTCCACCTTTGTCAGCATCGTCGCAGCCGGGGCGGCGCCAACTGCACGCTCGGGGACGGGTGCGGCGCTCTCCACGGACAGGGCCGCACTCTGGTCAGTGGCCTGCGTGAATCCGGTCAGTCCGGTCGTCTCGCCCGGCGCCGCGGCTTGCACATATCCGGCAAGCCCCAACACTCCGGCCATCACAGTGACACTCAGCAGCGGATGTACACCAACCTGTGCATGTTTCATTCTGTACCCTCTTTCGGGTGCAGGAGCTTGACGTATTCCCGCTCCTGTTTATTCCCGTACACGTCCGTGAACCGCTCTTGAACGATGATGCCTCGTTCGGTGATTGAACTGACCACACCATTGTTGGGCCCGATTCGTGTCCCGCGGCGGATGCTGTACCCCTTGCCGTCCGGCGTCTGAACCATGGCCGTGTATCCGTAATTGCCCCAGAGCACCCCGATCAAACTCAGCTCCGTGAGGCCGACACGCTGCAGCGGGGGAAGAGTCACGTCCTGCTCGGTCTGCTGGCCCAGCTGGATCATGGGCAGAAAGGGATCCCGACGACCCGACGGATCGTACGAGGTTCCTGAAAATTCCGCCGATAATGAATCCCCCGAGGCTGAGACCGCCGCTTCAGAACGCGGGGCCGGAGCTTCAACTGCCGGCCCGGAGCGCGGCCCCTCCGGCAACGGCATGACCTTCAAGGAATCGGCCGGCCGCATGGACGCCACTTGACGCAAGTGCGGCAGAGTCTTCGCCTCGACAGACGACACCGCGCCTCCACTGGCCAGCAGAACCGCTGCTACGGCCATCGACCCGCGCCACCAGATTCGTCTCTTCACGGTGCTTCCCCTCGCGTTGAGCATAGGCTGGGCTCCAATCCTCACTTTGGCTTTGCCGCAGGAACGGGCGCGGCAGCCTTCTTCTCTCCCGGGGCAGCATAGGCCACCAGATCGAACACCGTCTGCGTGACCACTCGTCCTTGATCGACACGAGCCGCACCGATCCGCACATCCTGAACCGTCACGATCCGGGACAGCTTACTGATACGATCGAAGAAGATGGCCGCTGTATGGTATCCGCCGGCCACTTCCACGTTGATCGGCATCCGAATGAAGAGCTTCGACGGATCCTCGGCTTGCGTCCCCGGCTTCCAGAGACGGACATCCAACCCCAGTCGCATACCAAGATCGGACACTTGCTTGAGCAGCATCACCGCCTCTTCTTCCGGCGGGAGGCGTTCCTTCTTCGCGGCCAATTCGATTTCCAGCTGCTTGCTCGCCGCCACCAATTCATCCAGATGTTTGACCTTCAAGGTCAGATTCTGAATCTCGGTATCCAACTGGGCGACCTGACCCTGAACCGCTTCCAGCTCCATGGTCTTAGGATCGACCACGTAGAAATAGAACCCTACCAGAATCGCCGCCACCAACAGTCCGAGCAGCGCAACTTTCTGACCTGTCGGAATGCTGCGGAGGCCGTCTAAGCTGATTGCATTCAGACTCATGTTAGCCTTTCATCGACAGGTCGAGTTTGAATTGATAGGTGTTCATCTTGTTGTCCAGTCCTGCCCGGCTCTCCATCAGCTTGATGGCACCGAATTGATCGGTCCGTCGCAGATTGTTCACGAACTCCACCACATCATCATTCGTCAGCGCGCGACCTTCGAGCTCGACGTTGTTGCCCTTGAGATTCAACCGCACGAGCCAGACCTTCAGCGGATTCAGACTCTGACTGACGTGGTCCAGCACCTTGACCGGTCCTGTCCGGCTTTTTTCGAGCTGGTCGATGATGCGATTCTTCGCTTCAAGCTGCTTCTTCTTCTCTTCAAAGTCCTGCACAGCCTTAACTTGTTCTTTCAGCTGAGCGACCTGCTTGTCCTTCACCTGCTTCTCGCTCTGCTTGGCCTGAATCTCCTCATCAAGCGAAGCGGCGTAATACCAACACCCCGTCAACGTAACCAGTAACACCCCGATGCCGATCAAGGCCTCAGCACGTACATCCCATTGCGGTTTGGCTTTTCTGGACCGGGGTCCAGTTGCGAGCAAGTTGATTCTAATCATCGGTCCCCCACCGTCCGGAGCGCGAGGCCTACCCCCACCGCCGCAAGTGGCCCCATTTCGGTCAACTGATCGGGATCGACGTCGCACTGCGAAGTGTCGATCTCATTAAAGGGATTCGCGATTTCCACCTCGACATGCATGCGATCGCGAAGCTGTTGAGCCAGCCCCTTGACCTTGGCTCCCCCGCCGAACAGCAAGACCCGCGCAATTTCGCTCTCCGAAGAGGTTGTCTTGAAGTAATCGATCGTGCGGGCGATCTCCGACGCCACTTCCGCATTCACACTCTCCATGACCGATGCTAGTGTATGATCGTCGTCTTGGTCGCTTTTCTTGAGTTGCTCCGCTTCTTCGAACGAGACGCCCATCTCCCGCTGCACGGCCTCTGAATACCGGTTCCCTCCTAAAGGAATATCGCGAGTAAAGAGAGAGACGCCCCCTCCCACGATATTCACGTTCATCACGCTGGCCCCGATGTTCACCAGAATCGTGGTGTCCTCCTGCGTGGCGGGCGAGGTCACGCCATACATGTTCTCCACCGCAAATGCGTCGACATCCATCACGACCGGAGTCAGTCCGGCCGCCTTCACCAGTTCGGTCAATTCGTTGATCTTGTCCTTTTTTGCCGCGACCAGCACAATCGACATTTCGCTCTGTTCGTCCGGATTCTCCGACGGGGGTAAGACATGAAAGTCCAGGTTCACTTCATTGATGTCGAAGGGAATGTACTGTTCGGCAGACAGTTTCACCTGTGCATCGAGCTCCTCATCGGGCATCGGCGGCAGGGAAATTTTCTTCACAATGACCGCATGGCCGGAGATGGAGATGGCGACCTGCTTCAATTTGACATTCTGTTCGGCCAACAATTCCTTGATGGCCGACACGACACGCCCTTCGTCCATGACCGTGCCGTCCACGATCACTTCAGGCTCCAATTCCTTGACGGCAAACTTCTGCAACGTATACCGGCCCCGATGTTCCTTGATCTGTACCAGTTTGATGCTGCTCGAACCGATGTCGAGCCCCAGCAACTGCCGCTGCGGGGAAAACATCGAGAGAAATTCCATATCAGCCAGATTTTTCAATGAAGCCAGCATGCTCATGCCCTCTCTACGCGACCTCTTTTCGTCCACCACCCATCACGTGCCTGATTTGCTCGACATTTTCGGCGGTATACAGACGCCAATTTCGCCAGTCGCGGGGCGGTCCGGTGATTAATCCTTCACGCTCCCAGCGAAATAACGTCGCGCGCGAGATGTCGAACATCTCGCAGACCTCGTTGGTCTTGTACAATTTCTTTTTGGGGACATCGCTAACTTTCTTCACAAACCGCCTCAAACGCCGCTATTCATCGCATGTTTCGAGCCCACGAAATTAAGTATAGTTGATATAGTCCACCTGTCAAGAAAGCGGACCTCGCAGGCATTTCTCGGGAGGAAACGGCGAAACAGCGCTCAGGAACTAGGGTTTTTGCATGTCGCGGTGGGTGACGGACACGTCATAACCGAGGGCGGCAAATTGTTCCCGGAGATGCACCGCCATGGTCACAGACCGATGACGCCCTCCGGTACACCCGATGCCGATGCTGAGGTAGCTGCGCTGATCCCGCTCATAGAGCGGGACCAGAAAGCCGAACAAGCCTTGCAGATGCTCGAGAAATTGACCGGCCGCGGGATCTCCCAATACATACTGCTGCACGCGGGCATCCTCCCCGGTCAATGCTTTGAGCTCGGGCACGAAGAACGGATTGCGAATGAAACGCACGTCGAAGAGCAGGTCAATGTCATAGGGCACGCCGAACTTGTACCCGAATGTGACCAGCGAGATGGTCATGCGGCGAGCGGCCGTTTCCTGGCGGAACTGCCGGATCAGCAACTCGCGCAATTCGTGCACCGTAATGTTGGAGGTGTCGATCACACGGTCGGCATGCTTCCGTAGTTCGCTGAGGCGCTCACGTTCGAACCGCACGCCTTCCACGACCGGCATGTGCGGCAACAAGGGATGCGGACGGCGACTCTCGGAAAATCGGCGAACCAGCACTTCCTCTCGGGCTTCCAGAAACACAAGTTGCAACGCGTGGCCCTGCGCTTTTAGCTCGCCCAGGACCTTCGCCAAATCCCCGAAAAAGACTCGCTCGCGAATATCGATACCCAGGGCGACATTCTTAATCTCCCCGCCCTTCTGATAGCATAATTCGACAAAGGTCGGCAGGAGTGCCGGAGGAAGATTGTCGACGCAGAAATATCCTGCGTCCTCGAAGGCTTTCAAAGCATGGCTCTTTCCGGATCCGGAAAGGCCGCTGATCACGACGAGATTAAGCGCGGCCATGAGCAGTGCGAGCACGGTTGCTCGCGGGATCGATCAGAGACACCCGTCCATTCTGCAAGCGCTGGAGAACCTGAACCGTCCCGGACAGCGCATTCTCAAAGACCAGCACTGCGAGCTTCGCGGAATTGAGCGCCTCGACAGCCTCTTCAACCGTCAATGCTTCGAGAATCGGCCGAACCACTTCGACTTCGTTACGCGCAGCCCGTGGCGCCTTTCGCGCGACGGCCCGCACACGTGGTTGATCGCCGAATTTATGATTGACCTTGCGCTCTTTCAATTTCCGCAACTGGGCACCGAGTTTATCGACGACTTCATCGATCGAGGCATACATTTCCTCGGTTGAGGTCTTCGCTTGCAAACGCCGGCTCTGCACGACACCCACCACTTCAGCCACATGATGAAACTTTTCCACGCTGAGCAAAATCTGCAAGGTCCCGAGCTTCAGCCCGTAGCGGTCCAGCCGCTCCATGCGTGTTTCGATATACTCCCGTAGAGCAGGAGTGACTGCCACATGCCGCCCCGTGATCATCAAACGCATTCCATCCTCGTTTCTCAGGCTGCCCGCACCACCGTACGTGCAAGCCCGTTGCGACGATTATTGTACCCCCAGGGGAACGTCCTCCCTGGTGCCAACCCCGACCAGCTTAGAAAAACTTCCTGCGTTGGGTGGCGGAGGGAATGTTGTCCTCCGCGCGATACTTCGCGACGGTGCGACGGGCGATCAGCACTTGCTGCGTCCGCAGCCGCGCAGCAATCTCTTCATCTTTGAGCGGTTTGCGCGCGTCTTCCGCCGCGACCATTTGCCGGATCATTTCGCGCACCGTGAGGGACGACAGCATGTCCGTCGGCTGATCCGCGCGCTGAAGTCCGGCGTTAAAGAAAAATTTCAACTCCAACATCCCCTGCGGACAATACATATATTTATTGGCCGTCACCCGGCTGATCGTCGACTCGTGCATCCCGATATCCTCAGCGACTTGCTTGAGAACCAACGGTTTCAAGTGCTGGATTCCACGCTCGAAAAAGCCTTCTTGAAACTTCACGATACTCGACACGACCTTCACAATGGTCTTGTTGCGCTGTTCGATACTCCGAATCACCCACTGAGCCGCCCGTAATTTGTCGTCGAGATAGGCCTTGGTCTCAGCCGACCCCGATTGCCCTGACGACATCAGCTGCTTGTAATACGGGCTGATCCGCATACGCGGCAGGCCGTCGTCATTGAGCAAGACTTCCCACACCCCTTCGTTCTTGACGACAAAGACATCCGGGACGATCGCGTAATTCTGTGTGTTGGAGAACGGGCGCCCGGGCTTTGGCTCCAAGCCTTCGATGATCCGGGTCGCTTCGAAAACGTCGTCCATCGAAATATTCAGCGCCTTCGCGATGCGGTTGTACTGCTTCTTCTCCAGATCCTTCAGATGGTGGAGCACGATGGATTCCAGCACCGTCCCCTTCAGCACTCCCGGGCGCGATCCTAAGGAGCCAATCTGGCTCCTGCCCAAAAATTTCAGTTGAAGCAGCAGACATTCGGATAGGTCCCGTGCCGCCACGCCATTGGGATCGAATCCCTGAACATCTTTCAGCACCGACTCAGCATCCTCCACCGAATAGTCCGTGCCGGAGACCAGCTCCTCCAAACTCATCCGGAGATACCCGTCGTCGTCCAGATTTCCGATGATCAGGCGGCCGATCGCTTTTTCTCGATCCGAGAGGCCCGATAACGACAACTGCCAAACAAGGTGATCTTCTAACGACGTGGACTTCGCCACAGTTTGTTCGTATGAGGGGAACTCCTCCTTCGAGGAAGAGCTGTACTCGGTTTCACCGCGACGCATGTCCGTATCGAAATAATCTTCCCAACTGGAGGCCGAAAATTCCTCGGCGTTTTCCCCGCTTTCGGCAGGTTTATCGTCCCCCTCTCCTCGCACCTCACTGGATACGGTGGTCGACGTGTCAGGCTGTTCGCGCTCCGCCGTCGCCGTCTCCTCGCTTTCTTCCGTTTCCGTCGCCAATTCATCCAACAACGGATTTTCCATGAGATGCTGCTGCAGACTTTGCTGAAGCTCCAAACGAGACAGTTGCAGCAATTTGATCGCCTGCTGCAATTGCGGCGTCATAATCAGTTTTTGACTGAGCCTGAGATCCAGTCGCAGCTTCATCGCACACTCACTCCCTGCCGCTACAGGCGGAATCCTTCGCCCAAATATACGGCCCTAGCCATTTCACTTTTCTCGATTACCCCGGGTGGGCCCGCTTCCAGGATCGTGCCTTCATTGATGATGTAGGCTCGATCGGTAATCGACAACGTCTCCCGGACATTGTGATCCGTAATCAACACGCCGATGTTCCGTTGCTTCAACCGGATAATGATTTGCTGGATATCGGCCACCGCAATGGGATCGATACCGGCAAAAGGCTCATCCAGCAGCATGAATGAGGGGCTGGTCGCTAATGCTCGCGTGATCTCCAGCCGTCGACGCTCTCCACCTGACAAGGCATAGGCCTTACTTGTGCGAATATGCACCAGATCCAGTTCCTTGAGCAATGTCTCGACCCGCTCCATGCGCTCACTTCTCGAATAGCCCAGCATCTCCAGAATCGCAAGGATATTGTGTTCCACTGACAGCCGGCGAAACACAGACGATTCCTGCGGCAAATACCCGATGCCCTTCCGAGCCCGCTTATACATGGGCAAATCGGTTATTTCCTGGCCGCTTAAGGCAATCGTGCCTTCATCCGGCTGACACAGTCCCACCATCATATCGAAGATCGTCGTTTTCCCTGCGCCGTTCGGCCCGAGAAGACCGACGACTTCGCCGGCCTGCACATCGAGCGATACACCCTTGACCACTTTTCGTCCGCGAAAACTCTTCACCAGGCCGTTGGCGGCCAGGCGATCCGGCACGCCCGCTGATGTCGCACCCTGGGCGACCGATGTCTGGGTGTCGGAAGAGGTCGGGCTCACCGCTTGCCACCGCTTTCACCCTCAATGACCACCTGAGAGTCCCCCTCCACCACACTGCGATCCTCGTCCAGGAACATAATGATCCGCTTGCCGGATACGCGCGTCCCTTTCTGCCAAGCCACCGGATCACCTGTCAGAATGATTTTCTTTTCATCCTCGTAGTACACGGCCTTCTGGCAGGTCGCGCGCCCATCTTCTTTCTCAATTCTCACTCGGCCCGTCGCCTCAACCATCCGGATACTACGCTCCGAGACCGCGGGTCCCGCATCCTGCCCTTGTGGTTCCGGCTTGCTCCCACTTGAATTGTTCCTCGGTTTGGTTGAGCCGTTAGCACGCTTGCTGTCGGCCCCATTGCGGTTGGGATGAAACGAGACCACCATATGATCCGAATGGACCACCAGCAGGCCACGAGTCAAGACTACCGCCCCATCAAAAATCGCGGTATTTGCCTGATTACTGACCGTCATGGTGCGAGACGTAATCGTCGTCGGTGCGGGATTGGAAGTCGACTCTTTCGTAGCGCTTGGCTCTGCCCCGTGCGCCCAGGGACTGGACTGCAGCGCGACACCGCTAAGAAGCAGGCACCACATCGACGCGCACGTCGTCCAACACCTGAAATTCTTCTGTATCCATTTTCCCCAGCAACCCCCTGCCGGTGACTTGCAAGCCATGTCCGTTAATCGTGACATGGTCTGGAGTTTGAATTTCATGCCGCGCATCAGTCCACACAAGATGGTTTGTCTGAATGATATAGCCACTTTGAGTTTCAACCACAATCGGCGTGGTCCTGTTGGAAAGTTGAAAGTTCTTGGTCTGTGTATCAAGCGTGCCCTCATCACCTGACAAGGTCAGTTCCTTTCCCTGAGCCCCATACATGGTAATTTGGACATTGTTCAGTATGGCCCGGCTCTCCTTTTCAAACAGGCGCGCCTGTTCGGCTTGAACTTTCCACTGAACAAGATCGCCTTTTGTCTGGGTGAAGGTAAAGTCTTGAATTCTGGCGTCGGCCGATTCGGTGTCAACCGGCGCGACCGAACGCGACGAAGATCCAGGATTGGAGCGTGTGACGAGCAAATACCCAAGGAATGTAGCAAGCACCACACTCAGCGCTAGAAGACCTCGTCGAATCCAACGTTCCCACATGGCAAAAAGCTCCTAATTTAAAGAGCTTCCCAGGTCACAGTCGGTGGCATGATAGTAGCATTCCACCCTGGCCAAGTAAACCTACAGCCCGCGCATGGCCTGAGAAAATGATCGGAGATAACGATGCAGAGTGAGGTGGGGAGAGAACAAGGCCACGACGACCGGGAGGTCGTCGTGGCCTCGATGTTTAGCTTTCTGCCTGGGCAGAAGCTTTTTCTGTCGTGTCTTTCTTCTCAGCGACCGCGACGTCCGTCGATGGTACGGCCTTTGGCTTCTCCGGCCTGGTCACCAATTCAATGGCCACCATCTCCGCGGCATCACCAATCCGCCGACGGGTACGGATGATACGCGTGTAGCCTCCAGGGCGCTCACGAAAGCGCGATGCGACATCGCTGAACAGCTTCGCCACCACGGCCTTGCTGCGCAAGAAGCTCAGAGCACGGCGACGGGCAGGAAGCCCCCCTTCTTTCCCAAGGGTAATCATGCGATCGGTAAAACCGCGAACTTCCTTGGCCTTGGCTTCCGTCGTTTCGATTCGCTCGTGTTCGAGTAACGAAGTCACTAGACTCCGGAACAGAGCCCATCGGTGTTTAGTTTGACGTCCGAGCTGTCGACCCTTCTTTTTGTGGCGCACGGTAGTCCTGTTCCTTTCTTACTCTGAACGTACGCCCGCATCGCCTGACGGCAAGGCGTCGACTTTCATTCCAAGGCTCAGTCCCATTTCGGTCAGGATTTCCTTGATTTCGTTGAGGGACTTTTTCCCGAAATTCTTGGTCTTCAACATTTCTGCTTCTGTTTTTTGCACCAAGTCGGCGATCGTCTTGATATTGGCATTCTTCAGGCAATTGGCTGCCCGAACGGACAATTCCAACTCATTTACGCTGCGATAGAGATTCTTATTCACTTCATCAGACAAATCTTCACTGCCCGCAGCCGGTTTGGCATCGGAGCGCTCTTCAGGATTAATGAAGATATCCAGATGTTCACGGAGGATGCCTGCCGCGTTGGACAATGCGTCACGCGGAGAGATGGTGCCGTCCGTCCAGATTTCTAGCGTCAGCTTGTCATAGTCGGTCATGCGACCCACACGTGCGTTCTCGACATGGAAATTCACCCGCTTGATCGGGGAGAATATCGAGTCCACGGCGATCACCCCGATGGGCAATCCTTCTTCCTTATTTCGTTCAGCCGGCACAAACCCTCGGCCGTGCTTGATCGTCATTTCCAAATCCAGCGAGGCGTCTTTGTCCAGCGTCGCAATGTGCAGATCAGGAGTGAGAATCGTGACATCGCCGTCGTGCGTAATATCGGAGCCCTTGGCTTCGCCAGGCCCCTTTTTCTTGAGCCGGATGGTCTTGGGCTTGTCACCCTGCAACGCCAACCGAAGACTTTTCACATTCAAAATAATGGATGTGACATCTTCTGTCACGCCAGGAATCGTGGAGAATTCATGCAACACTCCTTCGATCTTGACGGTGGTCACCGCAGCCCCGGTCAAAGAAGACAGCAATACTCGACGCAGGGAGTTCCCCACCGTGGTGCCAAATCCTCGCTCAAATGCCTCGGTCGTAAATCTGCCGAATGTCGGGGAAAGAGTGTCCTTGTCGACTTCCACCCGCATGGGGATCTGAAAGTCTTTCATCGCTTTAATCATGACTCCCCCTTCATTAACTCGTGTGTGCCCATCTATCGTTCAGCCATGGCCGGAATAAGTAAGCTGCTCTCCAGCCACGTATTCTTAGCGCGAGTACAATTCCACGACCATCTGTTCGTTGACCGGGAGCACGATGTGCTCCTTGGTCGGCAACGAACGAATGGTGCCCTTGCAGGCTGCTCGGTCCAATTCAAGCCACTCCGGAATGCCCCGGCCATCCACGGCCGCCAGTGCTCCTTGAATGGGGAGGAGTTCACGGCTCTTCTGTCGGACTTCCACGGAATCCCCCGCTTTGACAAGGGCACCGGGCGCCTTCACTTTGCGACCGTTGATCATCAGGTGACCGTGATTGACCAACTGCCGAGCCTCTTTCCGAGAGGCTCCGAAGCCGAGCCGATACACCACATTGTCCAAGCGGCATTCCAAGAGCCGCAGCAACGTATCGCCAGTGACGCCGGCTTGCCGTTCCGCCCGCTCAAAAATGCCACGAAATTGGCACTCCTGAAGTCCGTAAATCCTCTTGAGCTTCTGCTTTTCACGCAACTGCAGACTGTAATCCGATGTCCGCTGACGAGCCTGACCATGCTGCCCAGGGGGATAACTCCGGCGCTCAATCGCGCACTTCTCGGTCATGCAACGAGACCCTTTTAAGAAGAGCTTCTCGCCCTCTCTCCGACACAAGCGGCAGACAGGTCCACTATATTTTGCCACGCTACTACCCCTCCTCTACCTCAACGACTCAAGTACGACCAACTCAGCGATTACCTTGTTCTGATGACGTCGAGACCACCACTAGACACGTCGGCGCTTGGGAGGCCGGCATCCGTTGTGGGGGATTGGCGTCACGTCTCGAATCAGATTGATGCGCAATCCAGCGCTTTGCAACGAACGAATGGCAGACTCGCGGCCCGCCCCCGGCCCGTTGACATACACATCAACCTGCCGCATACCATTCTCCATGGCCTTTCTCGCCGCCGCCTCTCCCGCTCTCTGCGCCGCAAACGGTGTGCTCTTACGGGAGCCTTTAAACCCTTGATTCCCAGAACTGGCCCACACCACGGTGTTCCCGCTCATATCCGTAATAGTCACAATCGTGTTATTGAACGACGCTTGAACGTGAGCGACTCCGCTCTGAACAATCTTCCGTTCTTTCTTTTTGCCCTTCTTCACACTCATAGAATCTCCCTCAGCGCATGGCGCCTGCTCGGTCTAATCTCTTATGCTCTTGAACCAGCGGGCTTCTGCGGCTTGCTTCCCACACCGGAGCGTCGGCCCTTTCGGGTGCGCGCATTGGTCTTGGTCCGCTGTCCACGAACTGGCAACCCCTTGCGATGCCGGAGTCCACGGAATGTTCCGGTATCGACTAGGCGCTTGATGTTCATCGACACTTCTTTCCGCAAATCACCTTCCACGCGGTAGTCACGTTCGATGACTTCTCGAATCTTGACGATTTTGTCTTCGCTGACATCCTTCACGCGAATAGATCCGTCGACACCGGCCTTCTTCAGAATGGCCTGAGCGGCCACCCGGCCAATCCCGTACACATAGGTCAGACCGATATCGATCCGTTTGTCTTTTGGCAAATCCACGCCCGCAATACGCGCCATAATTACCCCCTAATTCCTTCCCTTGATTGCACCGTGAGCTGGCTTGAAGGGCCCTCGCAACACCGTTCAGATGTCGCCTCGACCAGCCTCTTGCAGGCTCGACATACCCCTGCCAAGGCAACCCACATTCCGGTCAACCCTGTCGCTGCTTGTGACGCGGATTGGCGCATAATACCCGAACGACACCACGCCTGCGGACCACTTTACATTTCGCACAAATCGGCTTGACTGACGACTTGACCTTCATAGCAATTCCATTTCTCCACTACTTGAAGCGATAGGTAATCCGGCCCCTGGTTAGATCATAGGGCGACAACTGCACAGTCACCTTATCGCCAGGAAGAATACGGATGAAGTGCATCCGCATTTTTCCAGAGATGTGCGCTAAAATTCTGTGCCCGTGTTCCAGTTCTACGCGAAACATCGCATTCGGGAGTGTTTCAGCCACCGTGCCGGTCACTTCTATGACATCTTCTTTTGGCACGTATCGGTACGCCTCCCAGTCTTAATGTGATAACTGTGACAGAATTCGCGCCGGGCCATTCGGCTGAATGGCGATCGTGTGCTCGAAATGAGCGGACCAGCGTCCATCCTGCGTCACAGCCGTCCATCGATCTTCTAAAATACGAATTGCACTGCTGCCCATATTCACCATGGGTTCAATTGCCAACACCATCCCAACCTGAAGACGCGGCCCCTGCCCGGGTCGACCATAATTCGGAACCTGAGGCTCTTCATGCAGCTGCCTTCCTATACCATGACCGACGAATTCAGTCACCACGGCAAAACCAGCCTGCTCAACATGAGTTTGCACCGCATGAGAAACATCTGAGAGCCGATTGCCGACCACCGCTTTCGCGATGCCTCGGTACATTGATTCTTCGGTCACTTGAATCAGCCGTAGAGCCTCGCTGCTGGCCGCACCAACCGGCACTGTCACTGCAGAATCACCATAGAAGCCTGAGACGATCGCTCCCAGGTCGAGGCCGATAATATCACCTTCCTTAAGGCGACGCTTCGATGGAATTCCGTGAACAACCTGCTCGTTGACCGATGCACACAGCGTCTTGGGGTAGTTTCGATATCCTTTGAAGGCGGGAATGGCACCACGACCTCGAATCGCCTCTTCAGCCATGCGATCCAAATCATCGGTTGTAATGCCTGGTGCCACCTTCTCCTTTAACAACTCCAACACTTCCGCCACCACACGAGAAGCCTGCGCCATCAACAAGACTTCGTCCGGCGTCTTGAACACGATCATTGAGCGCCGAACCCAGAGAGTACCCTAGATAACCTATCGTAAACGTGAGCCATATCGCCAGACCCATCAAGCTCGCTCAGGACTTTCTTCTTTTCATAGTAGGCGATTAACGGCGCAGTCTGCTCATCATACACTTTCAAACGGGCTTCAATGGTCTCCGGTTTGTCATCGCTTCGTTGAATCAGCGAAGCACCACAGCGGTCACATTGCCCATCAATTTTCGGCGCGGCAAAATCTACATGAAACACGCTCTGGCACTTGGGACAACTTCGTCGACCACTGAGGCGTCTAATCACATCTTCGCGAGAGACCCGAAAATTAATGACCCGATCCAGGCTCACACCTCGCTCAGACAAAATTCCACTCAACTCTTCGGCCTGGGGAACAGTCCGTGGGAACCCATCTAAGATGAAACCGTTCTGACATAACGGCTCAGCCACCTTGGCGCGAACCATGCCGATCACGACATTGTCCGGAACAAGTTTCCCGGCATCCATACTCTTTTTGGCTTCGATCCCTAAGGCGGTCTGATTCCTCACGGCCTCTCTCAAAATGTCGCCGGTCGAAATCTTAGGCCAACCAAACTGAGCGGTCACCCGATCAGCCTGAGTTCCTTTTCCCACCCCTGGTGCACCGAGAAACACGAGACGCATTGAATTTCCTTACGTCGTCCGGCCCCGAAGTTTGCCCTTTTGAAGGAACCCATCGTAATTGCGATTCAACAGATGGGACTCAATTTGTTGGGCGGTATCAAGCCCCACGCCGATTACGATCAACAGCGAGGTGCCGCCGAAGTAGAAGGGCATATTGAGCTTGTAGATCAAAAACTCAGGAATCACGCACACGATGGCGAGATAGATCGCACCGGCAAAAGTGATTTTCGTCAAAACCGAGTAAATATAGTCGGAGGTACGTTGACCCGGCCTGATGCCAGGAACAAATCCCCCGTATTTTTTCAAATTATCGGCCATATCGACGGGGTTCATCACCACAGCGGTGTAAAAGAAACAGAAGAAGACGATCAGGCCAACATACATCAAGGTATAAAGAAGGGAACCCGGCGCTAATTGGGAGCCAATGGCTTTGATCCACGGTGTCTCAAAAAACCCAGCGATCGTTGCAGGAAACGCAATGATCGAGGACGCAAAAATTGGAGGAATGACTCCAGCCGTATTAATCTTGAGTGGAATGTGAGTACTTTGGCCACCGTAAACGCGTCGGCCAATGACTCTTTTCGCATATTGAACCGGTACTTTTCTTCGCCCGCTCTCCAAAAATACAATGGCCGCTACTACGCCAAACATGATGAGCGCCAAGACAACTAGGAGCGGAAAGCTCAGTTGTCCCACCTTATAGAGGTCGAATGTTTGAGCCACCGCTGCAGGAAGTCTGGCTACAATCCCGGCAAAAATGATCAGCGAAATGCCGTTCCCGATTCCTCGCTCGGTGATCTGCTCGCCCAGCCACATCAAAAAGCCGGTACCGGCGCAGAGCGTAATGACGGTCATGAATCGGAATCCCCAGCCTGGGCTGAGCACAAAGGCACCTTGGTTCATTTGCTCAAGACCGACGGCGATACCGAAGCCCTGAATTAAGGCGATTACGATCGTACCGAATCGCGTGTATTGAATAATCTTCTTGCGGCCTCGTTCACCCTCTTTCGCTAATTTAGAGAGATGAGGAATTACCACCGTCAACAACTGAAGAATAATCGATGCGCTGATGTAGGGCATGATCCCCAGCGCAAAGATTGTCAGCCGTGAGAGCGAGCCACCGGAAAAAATATCCAGAAAGCCGAGAAGCGCACCGCCTTGCTTCTGCAGGAAATCAGAGAGGGCCTCTCCATTGATACCGGGCGTGGGAATGTGCGCGCCGACACGATAGACGATGAGCATCCCCAGCGTAAACAACACGCGCGTGCGGAGCTCAGGAATCTTGAAGATGTTTTGAAAACTAGTCAGCAGACGCTCAAACACAGGGAATGACCTCGGCCCTCCCCCCGGCTGCCTGAATCTTTGCCTCTGCTGACTTGCTGAACTTATGAGCCTGAACCACCAGAGGCTTCGTGAGCTCTCCCTGGGCAAGGATCTTAATCAGCTCTCCCTTTCGTCGCACAAGGCCTTCATTCATCAAGAGTTGGGGCGTAATGGCTTCTGTCGTTTCCAGATCAGCCAGACTTTTCAAATTAATGATCGTATACTCAGTTCGAAATTGATTCGTGAAGCCATACTTCGGGACCCGACGAATCAAGGGCATCTGACCGCCTTCAAATCCAGGGCGCTTCCCGCCGCCGGAACGCGCCTTAAGACCCTTGTGCCCCTTAGTCGCAGTCTTTCCATGACCGGACCC
The DNA here is from genome assembly GCA_024998565.1 of Nitrospira sp. NCBI lineage: Bacteria > Pseudomonadati > Nitrospirota > Nitrospiria > Nitrospirales > Nitrospiraceae > Nitrospira > Nitrospira sp. The sequence goes on along the minus strand of JACOEM010000004.1, from coordinate 270,114 downwards.
CGGACCGCGCCCGATTCGCTTCCGCTTGTGTTTCGCTCCTCGAGAAGGAGCAAGATCATGCAGCTTCATTGGGGACTCACTTCCAGTAAATAGCCCACCTTTGCAATCATGCCCTTCACCTGATCACTGGCAGGACGCAACACAGTGGCATTGAGTTTTCGAAGCCCCAATCCCCTCAGCACCAATCGGTGCTTATGCGGCGTACCGATAGGGCTCCGCTTCAGGGTGATACGAAGGCTCGCCTGAGCAATTGTTGATTTCTTTTCAGTAGCCATTAGACATGTACCTGCGCTTCGCTTCCAGCGCTGCGGCGTAGCCTCATCATTTCTTGAGGATCACACAACTGCTGGAGCCCATGAAGAGTGGCTCTGACGGCATTAAACGGATTGCCGCGGCCCAATGTTTTGGCAATAATGTTATGCGCCCCTGCGAGTTCGACCACAGCCCGCACAGCGCCTCCGGCGATGATTCCGGTTCCATCGGCAGCAGGCTTCAACAGCACATGCTCAGCGCCAAACAGTCCATGCACTTCGTGCGGTATAGTACCCCCCTTGATGGGAACGCGCACCAGATGCTTTTTCGCCTGTTCGACAGCCTTTGAAATTGCGACGGGCACCTCTGCCGCTTTGCCCTTCCCCACACCAACGTACCCCTGCCCATCTCCGACCACAACTAACGCGCAGAAATTAAAACGCTTACCGCCCTTAACTACTTTGGCGACACGGTTGATAAATACCACCTTGTCTTTGAGGCTCAATTCTTCGGGATTGACTCGCACAACGTCATTCTCCTTTAAGTCGTCGCAATTGGCTCGTCACGAGCAATCTGCACGATTCCTTGCCTAAAACTGCAGGCCGCCTTCACGCGACGCTTCAGCCAAGGCCTTCACGCGACCATGATACTGCCGGCCTCCGCGATCAAAAACTACCGTAGAGACCTTGGCAGCCTTTGCACGCTCGGCGATAAGCTTTCCAACGGCTTTCGCACCCTCGATACTTCCCGTCGACTTCACGGTTTTGCGCAATGATTCGTCCAGCGTAGAAGCCGACGCTACCGTATGCCCGCGCAGGTCATCGATAATTTGCGCGTAAATGTGAGCACGACTGCGAAACACATTCAAACGCGGGCGTTCACTCGTCCCGATGACTGATTTCCTAACACGTTGTTTACGGCGTGCTAATTTTCTATTTTTTTCTTGAGTATTCATCAGATGCCTCTACTTGCCGGTCTTGCCCGCCTTCTTCCTCAAGACTTCCCCGGCGTATCGAATTCCTTTTTGCTTATACACATCAGGTGGCTTAATCGAGCGAATGTTCGCTGCGACTTGACCGACTAGCCGTTTATCAACGCCCTTAATGGAGATGAGGGTCTGCTTGTCGACCTTGACATCAATGCCTGCGGGAACGGTATACGTCACGGGATTAATGTACCCTACGTTGAAACTCATCTCCCGTCCCTGAAGCTGCGCCTTGTAACCGACACCAGTAATCTCAAGGGCTTTCTCATAACCCTTCGTGACACCCTGGATAATGTTACTGAGCTCAGCACGCACCAACCCGTGCATCGCGCGTATCTGGCGCGCGTCACCGGAACGGTTGACCACTAACTGCCCGTCATTGACAGCAACGCTCAATCCATCGGTCAACTTCCAATCAAGTTTTCCAATCGGGCCCTTAACTGAAACGACACGACCGGCCACCTTAATGTCCACACCAGCTGGAACTGAAATTGGTTTCCGCCCTATCCGCGACATACGAACCCCGTTACGTTACAGCGACCCCAGTTATTACCGCGCCTCAGCCGACACTTTCACCAGACGGAACAAAGAACTTCACCACCCAACCCTGACCGCCTGGAATCACTGTCGGTCATAAGACCTTTCGAGGTAGAGATGACCGCCAAACCAATCCCATTCCTTACCTTAGGCACGTCATCCCGACCGACATACACGCGACGCCCAGGCTTGCTGATTCGACGCATACCCGTGATCATCGGTCGCGCCTCCTCAACGTAGCGAAGCTGGACGGAGAAGTAGGGATGACCGTCTTCTTGAACTTCGCCGTAACCAAGAATGAATCCTTCCTTGCCAAGGATATTGAGAATCTGCCGCTTCACCTTGGAAACTGGGACCTTTACCACATCTTGACGCCGACGAGCAGCATTCCCTAATCTCACTAACAGATCAGCAATTGGATCAGTAATCATGCATTCCTCTTCTACGCTTGCAGCGGCAAGCTTCCAGCAGGCCGACTACCAGCTTGACTTTCGCACTCCGGGAATTTCACCCTTGAGGCTCAGAAATCGAAAACAAATACGGCACATCCGAAAACGGCGCAAAAACCCTCGGACGCGACCACAGAGCCCGCATCGGTGATAGTCACGACAGGCGAACTTTGACTTTGCAGCGGCCTTATTCTTGAGCGCTAATCTAGACACTGAATCCCCCTTACTGGTACTTGCCTACCACGCCACAGCTAGCGAACTAAATGCGCACTAGGCCCGAAACGGCATACCCAAGTGCTTGAGCAACGCCTTGCCTTCGTCATTCGTTCTCGCGGTAGTGACAATGGTGATATCCATACCGTGGATCGAGGCGACACTATCGTACTCAATCTCCGGAAAAATCAATTGCTCTTTTAAGCCGAGCGTATAATTGCCGCGGCCATCAAAAGCCTTGGGGGATATACCACGAAAGTCACGGATTCGTGGGAGCGCGAGAGAAATTAATCGATCAAGGAACTCCCACATGCGACGGCTCCTAAGCGTAACCTTCGCACCGATGGGCATGCCCTGCCTCAGCTTAAAGCCAGCGATGGCCTTTTTTGCTCTTGTAGTCACAGGCTTTTGCCCAGTGATGATCCCCAGTTCATTCGACGCACTCTCAAGTAACTTGACGTTCTGAATCGCCTCACCCATACCCACGTTTAAGACGATTCTTTCAAGTCTTGGAACTTGCATCAAATTTCCGTAGCCGAACTCTTTCATGAGAGCCGGAACTACCTGCTCGCGATAGGTCTCCCTCAGTCGCGGCGCGAATTGATGCTCATTGCCGGAGTCCTGAGAGATCTCAGGAACAGCCGCTTCCTTCTTTGCTGACGACTTTGGAGTAACTCCTTTGCCGCCCTTACCCTTCTCTACTTTTGCCATGAACGTCTTTCCTGTTCCGACTATTCGACGATTTCTTTGGATTTCTTACTCAGCCTGGCCCGCCGACCATCTTCCTGGCGCTTGACCCCCAACCGAGTTGGCTTCTTCGTAACTGGACACAAAAACATCACATTGGAAATGGCAAGCGGTGCCTCGCGCTCAAGAATCCCACCCTGACGAAGTTTTTGATTCGGCTTGGTATGACGCTTGATCATATTCAGTTTTTCCACCAAGACCTTGCCGTTTACAGTATCGACAGACAAGACCTTGCCTGATTTGCCGCGCTCACGGCCGGTCACCACGACGACGGTGTCGCCCTTGCGAATTTTCGTTTTGATTCGTGCCATCCCTACCAGAACCTTTCTTCCTTCACCTACAAGACTTCCGGCGCAAGCGAGATAATTTTCATGAACTTCTTCCATCGAAGCTCACGAGCGACTGGGCCGAAAATGCGGGTACCAACAGGCTCACCTTGTGCGTTGATCAACACACAGGCATTGCGGTCAAACTTGATGTAAGACCCGTCGTCACGGCGAACTTCCTTCGTCGTGCGGACAATGACTGCCCGACTCACATCACCTTTCTTCACACCAGCCTGAGGGATCGCTTCCTTGACAGCCACGACAACAATGTCGCCTAACGATCCATACCGACGCCTGGTCCCACCAAGCACATGAAAACACATGACTTGCTTCGCGCCGGAATTATCGGCCACATCCATGTATGTGTAATTCTGAATCATGCCCTGCCCTACTCACTGCTAAGGATCAAATCACCTCAGCGTTTCAAGTGTGTTCCGTAGTTACTTTTCAGGTTGCCCCTTGACCATGACGCGCACCACACGCCAATGCTTATCTTTGCTGATGGGACGTGTCTCACTGAGCTGCACCCGATCCCCTACTTTGCACACGTTACCTTCATCGTGCGCCTTAAGCTTTGTCACTCGGCGAAGAACCTTCTTGTAGATGGGATGAATGACAGAGCGCTCCACGGCAACGACCACCGTCTTATTCATCTTGTTACTGACGACGTTGCCATACCATTCACGTCGATGTTGTTGGCCTTCCTTCATACGCCCCTTCTCTCCTACTTGGCGACCGGCTGATCGCCCTGTGTCTGCAACAATTCCAGTTGGCGCCTGACTGTTTTGAGTCGGGCAATATCACGCTTCGTAGCCCGAACTTGCATCGGATTCTCTAACCGTCCGATCCCGAGCTGGAATCGAAAATTAAACAGCTCATGACGCAACTGCTTTTCTTTTTCGGCCAACTCATCAATTGAGAGACCGCTCAGTTCTTTTACATCCATCACATCACCACTCAACACGCGCTACAGGTTACTGAAACTCGCCGCGGACAACAAATTTAGTTGCGATAGGAAGCTTGTAAGCAGCTAATTTCAAGGCCTGCTTCGCGACATCGGGAGCTACGCCACTCATTTCGTACATGATCCGACCAGGCTTGACCACCGCCACCCAATATTCCGGGTTGCCTTTTCCCTTACCCATGCGAGTTTCGGCCGGCTTTTTGGTAATAGGTTTATCCGGGAATATTCTAGTCCAAACTTGCCCGCCACGCTTGACGAAGCGGGTGATGGCAATACGCGCTGCCTCAATTTGGCGGCTAGTGACCCAACCCGGCTCCAATGCCTTCAAGCCAAACTCACCAAGTGTAATCGCCCCGCCACGGTAGGCTTTCCCCCGCATGCGACCCTTCTGCATTTTTCTGAACTTAACTTTCTTTGGCGCTAACACAAACCCACCTTTTCCTTATCGAGGCTCTTCAGCCAAGACGGCCTAATGCCGAGTCTGGTTTCAGTTGAAGGGCAGGCAATAGTTCACCCTTGTAGATCCAGGTCTTCACACCAATCTGCCCCATCGTGGTATGAGCCTCGGCGAAACCATAGTCCACCTCGGCGCGCAAGGTATGAAGGGGGACACGCCCTTCTCGATACCACTCGGTTCGAGCGATTTCCGCACCGCCCAAACGTCCTGCTACCATGATCTTGATTCCTTGGGCCCCCAGACGAAGAGCAGACTGCACACTGCGCTTCATCGCGCGACGAAATGCAACGCGCTTCTCCAATTGGGTCGCCACATTCTCGCTAACCAATTGCGCGTCTAACTCCGGTTTCTTAATTTCTTTTACCGTAATGTAGGCCTGACCGGAGTATTCCTTCTCCAGAGCCGCCTTGAGCTTGTCAACCTCAGCCCCTTTGCGCCCGATAATAATGCCTGGACGAGCCGTATGAATGATCACCCTCGTCTGATCGCCTGAGCGCTCGATCTCCACTTTGGCTACTCCCGCATGGTACAACTTGGCTTTCACCATCTTTCGAATCTTGATGTCCTGATGGAGAAGCCTTGCATAGTCCTTATCCGCGTACCAGCGGGAGCTCCACGTGTAGTTATACCCGATGCGATACCCAATTGGATGTGTCTTCTGACCCATGAAGAATAACCCTCAGTCTAAGTGTAAAAGCTCTAGCTGTTCACCGCGGCGCCAGGAGCAGCAACCGCAATAGTGATATGGCTGGTGCGCTTCTGGATTGAGTTTGCCCGGCCCATCGATCGCGCCCGAAAACGCTTATAAATTGGACCGCAGTTCACCACGGCTTGAGACACCCACATTTCGTCGCTGTCGCCCAATTCCTTCTGCTCGGCATTGGCGACGGCGGAACGAAGAAGTTTCTCAATGACACGTGCGGCATGCTTCGGAGTGTGCCGGAGCATAGCCAACGCCATCGGCACCTGTTGCCCGCGAATCATATCGATGACAATGCGCGCCTTCCGAGGCGTCACTCTCACAAATCGTAATATTGCTTTTGCTTCTGCCATAGCTGACCCCACCCAAACCTTCCGATCCTTCAGCGAACCAGCGATTACTTAAGAGCCACTGCTTTTTCGGTCTTTGCCTGTCCATGCCCTTTAAAAAACCGGGTAGGAGCAAATTCACCAAGCTTATGGCCAACCATATTTTCCGTGACGAAAACCGGAATAAACTTCTTCCCGTTGTGCACCGCAAACGTGTGACCAATCATGTCCGGCACAACAGTAGACCGACGCGACCAGGTCTTAATCAGTTTCCGATCCTTCGTCTGATTCATCAGCTCAACCTTCTTCATCAGATGATCGTCAACGAATGGACCCTTAGTAATTGAACGAGGCATTGTCCGCTCTCCTACTTCTTCCTACGCGAGATGATGAACTTATCTGTCGCCTTGTTCTTGCGGGTTTTATACCCCTTAGCCGGTGTGCCCCATGGGGACACAGGATGGGGATTGCCTTGCCCTGACTTTCCTTCTCCACCACCGTGCGGGTGGTCGACGGGATTCATAACCACACCACGAACGTGAGGGCGCTTCCCCTTCCACCGCGTACGACCGGCCTTACCAACAACAACGTTTTCGTGATCAACGTTACCAACCTGACCGACCGTGGCCATGCAAGTAGAGAGCACCTTGCGCATCTCGCCGGATTTCAGACGAATCTGAACGTAGGCCCCGTCACGACCCATCACCTGAGCAGATCCACCGGCGCTGCGAATCAGCTGCCCACCTTTGCCCGGTTTCAGTTCGATATTGTGAATCGTGGTACCCAGTGGAATGTTCACGAGCGGCAACGCGTTCCCTGGACGGACCTCGGCGCCTACACCAGACTGCACCACATCATTGATAGACAACCCTACCGGCGCCAGAATGTAACGCTTCTCCCCATCAGCATAATGCAGCAAAGCAATTCTGGATGAGCGGTTAGGATCGTATTCGATAGACGCGACCTTAGCCGGAATGCCAGCCTTATCCCGCCGAAAATCAATCTGACGGTAAAGTCGTTTATGCCCACCCCCACGAAATCGAATGGTCTGGCGACCGTCATTATTACGCCCGCCTGTCCGGAGATGGAAACCGGTCAAAGCCTTCTCAGGCTTCTTCTTAGTCAGCTTCTCTCCCTGGATGGCGGTCATTCCACGCCGGCCAGGTGTCGTTGGTTTATAAACTTTTAATGCCATAGCTGATTCTCACTTTATCGAGAGGCCCACCGGCTAAACGCTTTCGAATAGCTCCAGCTTCTCGCCTTCTTTCAACGTGACAAATGCCTTCTTCCAATCAGACCGCTTCCCAACAAACCGACCCAGCCGCTTCACCTTTCCGCGAATATTCACCACGTTCACGCGGGAAACCTTCACCTTCAGAAGCGATTCAACGGCCTGCCTGATCTGAATCTTATTCGCGTCCGGATGCACCAAAAACCCAACGGTATTCCCTTGCTCACGCAAGGCCGTAATTTTTTCGGTCAACAACGGCTGTATCAATACCTGGTGCAGGTCGCCCTTCATGACCACACCTCCTTAACCCGGCCCAATTCACTTTGCGGGATGACCAGGGAGTGACATCGAAGGACGTCGTACACATTCAGCTCTTCAGGCCTTAAGATCGTCACGCTGGAAAGATTCCTTCCTGCCTGAACGAGATGCGAATTGGCGTCACCAACAACGAGCAAGGCGGTGCCCGATATACCGAGTTGCGTCAGCGCATTAGCGAGTAATTTCGTTTTGGCCTGATTGATGGATAAATCAGATACCACAACAACATTCCCTTCCAACACCTTTGCCGACAATGCACTTTGCAGTGCTGCGCGATACTTCTTTCTTGGCATGCCAAACGCGTAACTTCTGGGCTTAGGACCGAAAACAGTCCCTCCATGTCTCCAGACAGGAGAACGCAAAGAACCCGCACGAGCTCGACCGGTATGCTTTTGCTTCCACGGCTTTTTGCCTGAACCGCTCACCTCTCCCCTGCGCAGAGTAGATGCGGTCCCCTGTCGATAACAAGCACGCTGCATCACAACGGCTTCATGAACCAAGGGTACATGGGGCTTGCAGCCGAATATTTCGCTCGGCAAGTCTACGGTACCGACTTTCTTCTTTTTCGAGTCAACGACATCAACGATCGGCATGGCTCAACTCTTTTTTGACTTCCGCACAATAAGCAGCCCATTCACACCACCAGGCACTGCTCCGCGGACAAACAACAGGTTTTCATCTGGACGGGCGTCAATTACCTTCAGTCGCTGCACCGTGACGCGCTCATCCCCCATATGCCCTGGAAGGGCCTTATTTTTCCAAACGCGGGAAGGATACGAACTGGCCCCGATGGATCCCGGCGCCCTGTGAAACATAGATCCGTGCGTTTCAGGGCCCCCAGCATAATTGTGCCGGCGGACAACACCCTGAAATCCCTTACCCTTAGACACACCGACCACATCGACCCAATCGCCCTTCTTAAACATATCGACTTTAACAGTCTGTCCGACGGTCACGTCCCCGACTTTAGGAAACTCTCGTAGCCAACGACTCGGAGGTGCTTGATGCTTCTTCAGGTGACCCAGCTCCCCCTGAGACAACCGCTGCTCCTTGACTTCGCCGAAGGACAGCTGCACCGCCTCATAGCCGTCACGTTCTTTCGTCTTGATCGAAACGACGCGGCAAGGACCAGCCTCGATCACCGTGACCGGAGCCAGCACACTTTCGTCATAAACTTGGGTCATCCCCAACTTTTTTCCCAACAATCCGTTTGTCATCGTCTTCCTGTCAGCTCAAAGGAGATTGGACATTCCCAATCATCAGAGCTTAATCTCCACATCAACACCGGCCGCCAGATTCAATTTCATGAGCGAGTCCATCGTTTCCGGCGTCGGCTCCATAATATCCAGCAACCGCTTGTGAGTGCGGATCTCAAATTGCTCACGAGACTTCTTATCAACGTGAGTCGAGCGCTGCACTGTAAACTTTTCAATGCGAGTCGGCAAGGGAATGGGCCCGACGACTCGAGCACCACTACGCCTCACAGTCTCAACGATCTCGACTACCGATTGATCAAGCACGCGATAATCAAAACCGCGCAACCTGATTCGAATTCTTTGATCGACTTTCACGCTCAGCTCCTCACATGCCGGCCAATTGACCGGGACATCACTACGCTAAAATTTCCGTGACGACGCCCGAGCCGACGGTTTTGCCGCCCTCTCGAACCGCAAACCGCAACCCCTGATCCATGGCGATCGGACTGATCAATTCGCCCGTGACCGTCACATTGTCTCCCGGCATCACCATCTCCACGCCCGGCGTTAACGTCACGATCCCCGTCACGTCGGTCGTCCGGAAGTAGAACTGCGGCCGGTAGCCATTAAAGAACGGCGTATGACGTCCACCTTCTTCCTTGGTCAACACATAGATCTCCGCCTTGAACTTCGTGTGCGGCGTGATGCTCTTCGGCTTGGCCAACACCATGCCCCGCTCCACATCTTCCTTCTTCGTGCCGCGCAGCAAGACGCCGATATTGTCCCCCGCCTGCCCCTCATCGAGCACCTTGCGGAACATTTCCACGCCCGTCACGATGGTCGTCTGCGTGGGCCGCAAGCCGACGATTTCGATTTCGTCGCCGACCTTCACGATCCCCTTCTCGCATCGGCCCGTCACGACCGTGCCGCGTCCGCTGATCGTAAATACGTCTTCGATCGGCATCAGGAACGGCTTATCAATCGCCCGGGTCGGCGTCGGGATGTAGGTATCGACGGCTTCGAGCAACTTCAGAATGGACGGCACGCCCAACGGCCCCTGATCCCCTTCGACCGCTTTCAGCGCCGAGCCCTGCACGATCGGAATCTTATCGCCCGGGAAGTCGTACTTGGTCAGCAGCTCCCGCACTTCGAGCTCGACTAATTCCAACAATTCTTTGTCATCGACCTTGTCCGCCTTGTTCAGAAACACCACGATGTAGGGGACGCCGACTTGGCGCGCCAACAAAATGTGCTCCCGCGTCTGCGGCATCGGGCCGTCCGCGGCACTCACCACCAGGATCGCTCCATCCATCTGCGCGGCGCCGGTGATCATGTTCTTCACATAATCCGCGTGGCCCGGGCAGTCAACGTGCGCATAGTGCCGATTGTCCGTCTCATACTCGACGTGGCTGATCGCGATCGTCATGATCTTGCTGGCATCCCGGCGCCCTTGACTTTCGCTCGCCTTCGCCACTTCGTCATAGCTCACGAATTTCGCCATCCCGCGATCCGAGCAGATCTTGGTCAGCGCACTCGTCAGCGTCGTCTTGCCATGGTCCACGTGCCCGATCGTCCCGATGTTCACGTGGGGCTTCCGTCGCTCAAATTTCGCCTTCGCCATCCCCAATCCTCCCCTAATTCACAAAACCAAAAACTTTACTCGCCCCGGTGCTTTGCGGTAATCGCTTCCGCAATCTGACGCGGCACCTGATCGTAGCGATCAAATTCCATACTGTACGTTGCACGCCCCTGCGTTCTAGAACGCAAATCAGTCGCGTAGCCGAACATTTCCATCAGGGGCACGGTCGCCTCGATAGCCTGAGCACCGGCGCGCACCTTCATCCCCTGAACCTTACCTCTGCGGCCGTTCAAGTTACCAATGACATCGCCCATGAAGTCCTGAGGTACTAGCACCTCAACCTTCATGATCGGTTCGAGCAAGACGGGATCTGCCTTCTTACAGGCGTCAGCAAAGCCCATTGAAGCGGCGATCTTAAATGCCATTTCATTCGAGTCGACATCGTGGTAGGAGCCGTCAATGACGGTCACCTTGACATCGCGCAACGGGAATCCAGCCACAACGCCGGTCTCCATGCGCTCCTTAACACCTTTTTCAATGGCGGGAATGTATTCCTTCGGAATGGATCCACCAACGGTCTTGTTAATAAACTCCAGCCCCTTACCGGGCTCCGAAGGCTCGACAGTCATAACCACGTGACCATACTGACCACGACCACCAGTCTGCTTGATGTACTTTGACTCCGCCTCAGCCTTCCGACGGATGGTTTCCCGAAACGCGACTTCTGGCTTACCAACATTGGCCTCAACCTTAAATTCACGCATCAGTCGATCAACAATGATCTCGAGATGCAACTCACCCATGCCAGCAATAATAGTCTGAGCAGTCTCCTCATCAGTCCGGACCCTAAACGAAGGATCTTCCTGCGCCAACTTCTGCAGGGCGAAACCCATCTTTTCCTGGTCTGGCTTGGTCTTTGGCTCAATCGCCATAGCAATAACCGGCTCAGGGAACTTCATGATTTCGAGCAACACAGGCTGCTTCTCATCGGCCAACGTATCACCAGTTGTCGCATTCTTAAGACCGACCGCAGCTGCGATATCACCAGCATAGACGATGTCGATCTCCTCACGCTTGTTGGCGTGCATCTTCAACAGACGACCAACACGATCCTTCGTCCCCTTGGTCACATTCAGGACCGGCGTACCAGTCTTCAACGTGCCCGAGTAGACACGAAAAAATGTGAGCTGACCAGCGAACGGATCCGTCATGATCTTGAAGGCCAAAGCAGAAAATGGCTCAGAATCAGAGGGACGCCTCTCGACCTCCTTCGACGTGTTGGGATCGACGCCCATTACAGGAGGAATATCAACCGGAGAAGGAAGGAAATCGACGACGCCATCCAGGAGCTGCTGAACGCCCTTATTCTTAAATGCGGAGCCGCACAAGACAGGCACGACCTTCATGGCGATAGTCCCGGCACGAACGACCCGGCGAACCTCCTCCTCACTCAAAGACTGACCGTTGATATATTTCTCCATAACCTGATCGTCAAACTCCGCGACTGCGTCGAGCATTTTCTGACGATAATCATTGGCCTGATCGACCATATCAGCAGGAATCTCACCGATCTTATATTTGGCACCTAACGTTTCGTCGTCGTAAAAATAACCCTTCATCGAAATGAGATCGACAGACCCGCGGAACTCAGCTTCCCGCCCGATTGGAATCTGAATGGGAACCGGATTGGCACCCAGCCGATCTATAATCGACTGCACACTGGCATAAAAGTCCGCACCAATTCGATCCATCTTATTCATGAAAGCAATACGCGGGACCTCATACTTATCAGCCTGGCGCCAGACCGTTTCAGACTGAGGCTCAACACCCTGAACGGAGTCAAAAGCGGCAACCGCTCCATCCAAGACACGCAGAGACCGCTCAACCTCGATCGTAAAATCTACGTGACCAGGGGTATCAATAATATTGATACGGTGCTCACGCCAAAAACACGTCGTAGCAGCAGCGGTGATCGTAATACCACGCTCACGCTCCTGCTCCATCCAATCCATGGTGGCGGCGCCCTCATGAACCTCGCCCATCTTATGCGTCATTCCCGTATAATAGAGAATCCGCTCTGTGGTCGTAGTTTTGCCAGCATCAATGTGCGCCATGATGCCGATATTTCTTGTTCGCTCTAACGGTGTCTGCCTAGCCACAACTCCCCCAGAAAAAACGAACGTGCTGCCATCCGAGCCGCAAACCTTCCACCGCAATGCCGAATCTTATTCGAACGCATTGCAGCCCGGCTCATCAGCAGCACGACACAACACTACCAACGATAATGAGCAAAAGCCTTATTGGCCTCTGCCATCCGATGAACATCTTCACGCTTCTTCACTGACGCACCGGTATTATTGGAAGCATCCAACAATTCAGCGGCAAGCCGATCCTGCATACTCTTCCCGCCACGCGAACGGGAGTACTCGGTAATCCATCGCAGAGCCAGCGAAACACGACGAGACGGGCGTATCTCGACAGGGACCTGATAAGAAGCACCACCAACCCGACGAGACTTCACCTCAACCACCGGCTTCACATTATCAATGGCCGACTTGAAAATCTTCATCGGATCACCACCATTGGTTTTCTCCTGAATCAAATCAAACGCCCCATAACAGATCCGCTCAGCAGTACTCTTCTTCCCACCACCCATCAGGACATTCAGAAACTTCCCGACAAGCTTGTCGCGATACTTGGAGTCCGGCTGCGCCTCTCGATGACCGAAAAATTGTCCGCGTGGCATCGTTGTCCTATAAAATAAAATCGGTTTTCATTGCGCAATCACGCAATGACACAATCAATTACTACTTGGGCCGCTTCGCCCCATACTTCGAACGCGCCTGCTTCCGATCAGCCACACCGACCGCATCCAAGGAGCCACGAACGATGTGGTACCGCACACCAGGCAAGTCCTTTACGCGACCACCCCGAACCAACACAATCGAGTGCTCCTGGAGATTATGCCCGACACCAGGAATATAGGTCGTAACCTCCATCCCGTTCGTCAGACGAACGCGAGCCACTTTCCGAAGCGCGGAGTTAGGCTTCTTCGGAGTAGTGGTATAGACACGGAGGCAGACGCCGCGCTTTTGCGGACAGCGCTTGAGCGCCGGACTTTTCGTCTTTGACTTTACGAGGGTCCGACCTTTTCGCACCAGCTGATTAATTGTTGGCATGCACTATACTCTTTCTTGAAAAACAGACAGTTGCTCAAAAATGCTCGTGAGCGAAGCCGTCGGATTATAGAGATGTGTACTACTTATGTCAAGAACGTTCTTTTTCTTTTCATCCATTATTTTCTGAATCAGTCCCGACGGAGCCAGCTGCAGGCTGCCCCACGGCAACAGGATGAGCTTGCGCACCAGACAACTCCCCAGGGGCCTTGGCACTTGCCACGAACGTCTCCCGATACTCCTCGAATCCGCTTCCGGCAGGAATAAGCCGGCCCACGATCACGTTCTCCTTCAATCCGAGGAGATTATCCTCTCGTCCGTTAATCGCCGCCTCGGTCAACACGCGAGTGGTCTCCTGGAAGGAGGCCGCAGAAATGAAGCTATCCGTGGTCAATGCTGCCTTGGTGATGCCGAGCAAGACCGGCTTGCCGAGAGCCGGCTTCCCGTCCTTCTCCAAGACTCGCTGATTCTCTATATCGAAGAGCCCCTTGCTCACCTGGCTGCCTGGCAAGAACGAGGTATCCCCTGGATCCTCAATTCTGACCTTACGCAGCATCTGTCGCACGATGATCTCAATATGCTTGTCGTTGATCGACACACCTTGCAAGCGATAGACATCTTGCACTTCATCCACCAGGTACTTCTGCAGCTCTTTTGGTCCGAGCACGTCCAAGATGTCGTGGGGATTGGCTGACCCGTCCATCAACGGCTCACCGGCCCGAACCCAATCGCCCTCATGGACGTTGACGTGTTTACCCTTGGGAATGAAGTACTCCTTGACGTCACCCATCTTATTGTCGACCAGGACCTTACGCATACCCTTCACAAAGCCGCCATACGATACTTCTCCGTCGATCTCACTGATCACCGCCTGCTCTTTGGGCTTGCGTGCCTCAAAAAGTTCGGCAACGCGCGGGAGACCTCCGGTGATGTCCTTGGTCTTGGTCGTTTCACGCGGAATCTTGGCTAAGACGTCGCCGGGATGCACCATCGCACCCTTCTCAACGAAAATGTGCGCACCGACCGGCAGGAGATAGCGGGCAACCGGCGCCCCTCCAGAGCCGGACACTTTGGCCGTCTTTCCGCTATCATCCTTGATTGAGACGCGCGGTCGAAGCGTGGCTCCACTCTGTTCGATGATGACCTTGCGTGAGAGTCCGGTCACTTCGTCGAACTCCTCCTTCATGGTGACGCCTTCGAGAATGTCGCCATAGGCGACCTTTCCGCCCGTCTCGGTCAGGATGGTGAGTGAATAAGGATCCCATTCAACCAACTTCTGACCAACATCAACCCGATCACCATCCTTCACCTTGATTTTGGCACCATAGACAACCGGATATTTTTCGCGTTCGCGACCGCTGTCGTCAACGATCGCGATTTTGGCGTTGCGGTTCATGACGACCCATTCGCCCTCTTTATTCCGAACCGCAATGCCCGCATTGTGCACATCGGCGTTTTTCTTCGCATCCAGGCTCATGTACTTCAGATGACCCGCGTGCTTAGCCTCCAACACCGTCTGTTCGACCACTTTGCTGGCCGTACCACCGATATGGAACGTACGCATCGTCAACTGAGTACCAGGCTCACCGATGGATTGCGCCGCAATGACTCCAACAGGCTCGCCCTTTTCAACAAGACGTCCGCGGGAGAGATCACGTCCGTAGCAGAGCCGGCAGACGCCACGAGCAGACTGGCAGGTCAGCACTGATCGAATTTTGACCCGATCGACACCGGCCTCCACCACCGCCTTCGCCTGCTCTTCGTCGATTTCCTCGTTGAAGGAAACGATGATCTCACCCGTCACAGGATCGCGAATGTCTTCGCCGGCAAGCCGGCCAAGGAGGCGCTCTTCCAAGGGCTGAATGATTTCTCCGCCTTCGAGGAGGGCACTGACCAAGATACCGTCCGTCGTACCGCAATCCTCCTCGGTCACGATGACGTCCTGGGCGATGTCGACCAATCGACGTGTCAGATAACCTGAATTGGCCGTCTTGAGCGCCGTATCCGCCAAACCTTTTCGGGCACCGTGTGTCGAGATGAAGTATTGCAATACCGTTAACCCTTCACGGAAGTTCGCCGTGATCGGGGTTTCGATGATTTCACCGGATGGTTTGGCCATCAGTCCGCGCATACCGCCGAGCTGACGAATCTGCTGCGAACTACCTCTCGCACCAGAGTCGGCCATCATGAAGATCGGATTGAAGGATTCGATCTTTGCTGGATCACCTCCGGCGCCCAACTCCTTCATCATCTCATTGGCCACCTGCTCAGTGACGTGCGCCCAAATGTCGATGACTTTGTTGTAGCGCTCACCGTTGGTGATCAAACCTTCGGAATACTGTTTTTCAATTTCGTTGACTTCATGCTGAGCCTTCCCGATGAGGTCTTCCTTACGGGAGGGGATATGCATGTTATCGATACAGATGGACATGCCCGCCCGGGTCGCATAGTGGAACCCGAGATCCTTGATCTTGTCCAGGAATGTCACCGTCTCGCGATGTCCTGCCTGCCGATAGACCGCATCGATGAGTTTCGACATTTCCTTCTTGGTCATCAACTTATTGGCGTCGGCAAACGGCATCATCGGAGGAAGAATTTCAGCCAGGATGACGCGGCCGGCGGTCGTCTGCACCATCGCTCCGTTGACCCGGACCTTGATTCGGGCATGCTCGTCCAACGCTCCCGCATCGTAAGCAATTCGCGCTTCTTCAGGAGAGCCGAATAACTTACCTTCACCCTTCGCGCCAACCCGCTCCTTGGTCAACCAGTAACAACCAAGCACCATGTCTTGCGAGGGAACGGCAATCGGTTTCCCGTTGGCCGGAGACAGAATGTTGTTGATCGACATCATCAACACACGAGCTTCAACCTGCGCCTCCACGGACAACGGCACGTGAACCGCCATTTGGTCTCCGTCGAAGTCAGCGTTGAATGCGGCGCAAACCAACGGGTGCAGCCGGATCGCTTTGCCTTCAACCAGAACCGGATCAAAGGCCTGAATACCCAATCGGTGCAGGGTCGGAGCACGATTGAGCAACACCGGGTGCTCCCGGATGACTTCATCCAACACATCCCACACTTCAGGTCGCTCTTTTTCAACCAGCCGTTTCGCACTCTTAATGGTCGTGGCCGCGCCACGCTCTTCCAGCTTGTGGAAGATAAACGGCTTGAACAATTCCAGCGCCATTTTTTTAGGCAATCCACACTGGTGCAGACGCAACTCCGGCCCAACGACGATAACGGTTCGGCCCGAGTAGTCCACTCGCTTTCCTAGCAAATTCTGCCGGAAACGCCCTTGCTTGCCCTTGAGCATGTCGCTCAACGACTTCAATGGACGCTTGTTCGGCCCGCGAATCGCCCGACCACGCCGACCGTTATCAAACAGCGCGTCCACGGCCTCTTGCAACATCCGCATTTCATTGCGGATGATGACACCTGGCGCCTTCAACTCGATCAAACGCTTCAAGCGATTATTCCGGTTGATCACTCGACGATAGAGGTCATTGAGGTCTGACGTCGCAAAACGGCCCCCGTCCAACGGGACGAGCGGGCGCAATTCCGGCGGCAGCACCGGGATGACATCCATAATCATCCATTCCGGCTTATTACCGGAACGGCGGAACGCCTCCAAGACCTTCAACCGCTTGGCATACTTTTTCTTGAGCGCAGCGGAGGCAGAGGCCTTCGCCTTCACATGCAATTCATCCCACTGCGTGTTGATGTCGACTTTCCTGAGCAGTTCGCGAATAGCCTCAGCGCCGATGCCGACCTTGAACGCACCGCTCCCGTACTCAGACTGCAAGGACCGCAGCTGCTCTTCCGAAACCAACTCCTGCTCGCTCATGCTCGTCGATCCGGGATCGACCATGACGTAGCTCTCGAAATAGAGAATTTTTTCGAGCTGCTTGAGGCTCATATCGAGCAACGTCCCGATTCGGCTCGGCACGCCCTTCAGGAACCAGATATGCGCAACCGGCGCGGCGAGTTCGATGTGCCCCATCCGTTCACGGCGCACCTTCGATTGAATGACTTCGACACCGCACTTGTCGCAGACGATACCGCGGTGCTTCATTCGCTTGTATTTGCCGCAATTGCACTCCCAGTCCTTGATCGGACCGAAAATCTTGGCGCAGAACAACCCGTCCTTTTCAGGCTTGAACGACCGGTAATTGATCGTCTCGGGCTTCTTGACTTCGCCATAGGACCACGACCGAATTTTTTCCGGCGACGCAATGCGAATCCGCATCGAGTCGAACGACACCGAGTCGCGCGGCTTTTCGAATAATGTATATACACCTTCCAAGGTTGATCCCTCCTTAACGGCCGCCTGAGCGCAGTTCTGAGTGGTGAGCTATTCGGCTTCCGATCTCAAGACTCAGCACTAGAATCAGTCCTTTGATTTAACCAGCTCGACATCGAGCCCAAGACTTTGCAGCTCTTTGACTAACACGTTGAACGATTCCGGCAATCCAGGCTCCAGGAACGGTTCGCCCTTCACAATTGCCTCATACATGCGGGACCGGCCCGGCACGTCGTCGGATTTCACAGTCAGGAATTCCTGGAGAATGGACGCGGCCCCGTAGGCCTGAAGTGCCCACACTTCCATCTCCCCCAAACGCTGACCACCGAACTGCGCCTTTCCTCCGAGTGGTTGTTGCGTCACCAGGGAGTATGGGCCAATCGACCGGGCGTGAATTTTATCGTCCACCAGGTGGTGGAGCTTCAAGACATACATGTATCCGACCGTGACGGGGCTGCTAAAGGATTCACCGGTACGCCCGTCCATCAACATCGTTTGACCGCTTGGAGACAGCTTCGCCTTCTTGAGCAGTTCTTTGATCTCTTTCTCAGAAGCCCCGTCGAACACCGGGCTCGCCACCTTGATGCCCAACGCTCTGGCAGCCCACCCCAAGTGCGTCTCCAGGATTTGTCCCACATTCATACGGGACGGGACGCCCAACGGATTCAGAACGATTTCCACCGGAGTTCCGTCCGGCAAATAGGGCATATCCTCTTCCGGCAGCACGCGTGAAACGACACCCTTGTTGCCGTGACGCCCCGCCATCTTGTCGCCGACCTGGATCTTCCGCTTCATCGCGATGTAGACCTTGACCAACTTGATCACACCGGGCGGAAGTTCATCGCCCCGTCTCAATCGGCCGACTTTTTCGTCGTACAGAGTCTGCAGAATTTCAATCTGCTCCTTGGCGCGGCGTTCCACATCCTCCAGTTCCTTCTGCTCGTCTGGATCGCTGAGAATGATGTGCCGCACCATGTCGTCCGGAAGCCGCTTCAAAATTTCCGCAGTGAGCTTACCCTTCTTCTTCAGAATGACATCGCCCGTTTCTGGATCCATCAGGTCTCGTCCAACTACTTTACCAAGCAGCAGCTTGCGGACCTTCTTGGTCTTTTCATCTTCAATGATCCGCAGCTCTTCCTGGTGGTCGCGCTGCAACTTCATATGATCTTCGCTCTCGATACTCTTGGAGCGTTCATCCTTATCCAAGCCTTTGCGGGAGAAGATCTTCACATCGACGACGATGCCTTCCACGCCGGGCGGCACCGTGAGGGACGTATCCTTGACGTCCCCGGCCTTCTCACCGAAAATTGCGCGCAACAGTTTCTCTTCCGGCGTCAGTTGAGTCTCACCCTTCGGCGTCACCTTCCCGACGAGGATGTCGCCAGGCTTCACTTCCGCGCCGATCCGGATAATTCCGCTCTCATCGAGATCCCGAAGCGCTTCTTCACCGACATTCGGAATGTCGCGGGTAATATCTTCCTTGCCCAACTTGGTGTCGCGGGCTTCGACTTCGAACTCCTCAATATGGATGGAGGTGAAGGCATCTTCCCGCACCAGCTTTTCGCTCAACAAAATCGCGTCTTCGAAGTTATACCCGCCCCACGGCATGAACGCGACAAGCACATTCTTTCCGAGGGCGAGCTCTCCATGATCGATAGCAGGACCATCGGCCAGCACCTGCCCCCTCTTGACCGGCTCACCGATCCGAACCACCGGGGTCTGGGTGATACAGGTGTTCTGGTTGGAGCGTTGGAACTTGATCATTTCATACACATCAAGGCCGGAATCGTTGCGCTTGCGGCCCTCTTTGGCATCAGCCCGCACCACAATTCTGGTCGCATCGACACTTTCCACGACGCCTTCGCGCTTGGCCTGGACAACATAGCCTGAGTCACGCGCAACCACGGCTTCCATCCCGGTACCGACCAACGGCGATTCAGCCTTCAACAGAGGAACCGCCTGGCGCTGCATGTTCGATCCCATCAGGGCGCGGTTCGCGTCGTCATGCTCAAGAAACGGCACCAGTGCCGTCGCGACGCTGACGACCTGCTTTGGGGACACGTCCATGTATTCGATCTTGTCAGGGGTCGCAGTAATAAAGTCGCCGGCTGAACGTGCCGACACCGTCTCGGACACCAGTCGACCTGAGGTGTCAACCTTCGAATTGGCTTGGGCGATAATGTATTTGTCTCCCTCAATCGCCGAGAGATACTCCAACTCGTCACTGACCCGACCTTTCACAACCTTCCGATAGGGCGCCTCGATAAATCCGAATTCATTGATGCGCGCGTAGGTAGCCAGGGACGTAATCAAGCCGATGTTCGGACCTTCCGGCGTCTCAATCGGACAAATGCGGCTGTAGTGAGAAGGATGGACGTCGCGCACTTCGAAGCCCGCGCGCTCACGAGTCAATCCGCCCGGCCCAAGGGCCGAGAGTCGACGCTTGTGCGTAATCTCGGCGAGGGGATTCGTTTGGTCCATGAACTGGGAGAGCTGACTGCTGCTGAAAAACTCCTTCACGGCTGCCACGACCGGCTTGGCGTTGATCAAGTCGTGCGGCAACACGGTCTCCATATCCAGGAGATTCATGCGCTCTTTGATGCTCCGCTCCATACGCACAAGGCCGAGCCGGAACTGGTTTTCCAACAGCTCGCCGACAGACCGCACACGGCGGTTCCCCAAGTGGTCGATGTCGTCGATCTCACCGCGACCGATCTTGAGATTCACCAGATAGCGCACCACCTCGACAATGTCCTGCGCCGTAAGGGTCCGCTGCTCAAGGGCGAAATCAAGGCCCAGCTTCTTATTGAGCTTGAGCCGTCCGACCGGCGACAGATCGTACCGTTTCGGACTTAAGAACAAATTATCGAACAGGGCTCGCGCAGTTTCGACAGACGGGGTCTCACCCGGCCTGAGACGGCGATAGATCTCGACCATCGCCTCTTCCTTCGACCCGGTGCGCTCCATGTCGAGCGTATCGAGGATGACCAGCGTGGCATTGGTCGTATCCAGATAAATGACCTTGAATTCCTCGATATCGCTATCAAGGATCTTCTCCAGAATCTCTTCGGTCAGACGCTGATTTTTCTCGGCCAGCGACTGCTTCTTGCCGCTGTCGACCAACTCCGTCAGCACCGCGCGCCCCACCAACTCGGCGGGAGTGACAGGAATTTCCTTGATGCCCGCCGCCTTCAGCTTGGCGATCAGAACCTTCGTCAGCTTCGCTCCTTCGCGAACGAGCGGGTCCTTACCGCCCTTCTCCATCACTTCCGTCGAACACTTCAACCCATGATGGATTTCAGGATCAAGCTTCCGGTAGAGCTTCCCCTTGGAGACACGAATCTCCTCCACGGGGTAGTACATTCGCAACAGGTCGTCGGTGCTATACCCGAACGCCTTCAACAGGATCGTGGCAGGCATTTTCCGACGGCGATCGATGCGAACGTACAGAATGTCCCGTGCGTCGAACTCGAAATCGAGCCAGGATCCGCGATAGGGAATAATCCGGGCAGAGTACAACACCTTGCCGCTGGCATGGGTCCGCCCCTTATCGTGGGTGAACGACGCGCCCGGCGAGCGGTGCAACTGGCTGACCACCACTCGCTCGGTCCCGTTGATGAGGAAGGTACCGCGCTCGGTCATGAGCGGAAGTTCGCCGACATAGACTTCCTGCTCCCGAACGTCCAGCACCTTCTTCTTCGGCCCCTTGTCCTCTTTATCGAAGACAATCAACCGCACACGCAATTTCAAGGGAACGGCAAACGTCATTCCCTGCTCAAGGCACTCCCGTTCGTCGTACTTCGGAGTTCCCAAGGAATAGTTGGAGAACTCCAATGCCGCCGTGTTGTTGTAGTCAGTAATGGGAAAGACGCTGGCTAACGCCGCCTGTAACCCCTGATCCTTGCGACGGTCCGGCTCGACTTCCATCTGGAGGAACTCTTCGTAGGACCGCTTCTGGATTTCGATGAGATCGGGAATATCGATACTCGTACGAATCCGAGAAAAATCCTTACGTTCGACAAACTCCGAAAGAGTCGATTCCGACATTCGTTAGCCCTCCAAGCTCATAAGGAGATGAACGCCCCGCGCCATCCCAACGGACAACTCACACTGCCGCCCGGTAAACCGTTACTTAACTTCGACTTTCGCTCCGCTTTCCTCGAGCTTCTTCTTCATCGTGTCGGCTTCTTCCTTGGTGGCACCGGCCTTGATGGGCTTCGGAGCGCCCTCGACCAGGTCCTTCGCTTCCTTGAGTCCGAGGCTGGTGAGCTCACGCACCACCTTGATGACCTGGATCTTCTTGTCTGCCGGAGCACTGACCAGGATCACATCAAAGGCCGTCTTCTCTTCAGCGGGAGCCGCTGCCGCCCCGCCACCACCCACGGCCGCCACGGCCACAGGCGCCGCCGCCGTCACGCCAAAACGCGTCTCCAGCCCCTTGACCAGATCGGCCAATTCCAACACGCTCATGCCCTCGATTGCCTTGATCAATTCATCTTGTGACAACTTGGTTCCTGCTGCTGACATGTCGCCCTCCCCTTTCTTTTTATCCTGAATGGCTGCAATGACTCGCACAAACTTGCTTAACACTCCGCTCAACGCGTACACCACGCCGCGAATCGGGCCCTGCATGGCCGATAGCAGCATCGCAATCAACACTTCCTTTTTCGGCAGCTGCGCAATGGCGTTCAGATCCGCAGCCTGCACCAGCCGGCCTTCCAATACCCCGACCGTCACCTTGATCTTCTCAGACCGCTTTTCAGCCTGAATGAAATCGCGCAAGATCTTCGCCGGCAGAACCGGATCGTCATACCCGATCACCAGGCCAGTCGGCCCCTTGAAATGATCTTTGGCGTCCGCGAGAATCGTGCCGGTCGAGGCGCGCACGGCCAGGGTATTCTTGATGACGCAATACTCCGCCTTGGCGCCGCGCAACTGCCGGCGCAACTCGGTCATCTGATTGACGGGCATGCCGGCGCACTCCGTCAGAATCGCCAAGCGGGCGCGACCGAACTTTTCCGTCAACTCTGCGATCGCTGTTGCCTTCTCTTCTTTCTTCATGCCTCTCCCCTTACTGAGAACCTGCCTGTTCTCAACTCCACAACTTCGACAGCGCCACAGGATCCAGCTTCACGCCCGGCCCCATGGTGCTCGACATCGTCACACTCTTGATGTATCGGCCCTTGCAGGATGAGGGCTTCGCCTTCACCACAGACTCCAGCACGGCCTGCGCATTGTCATACAGCTTTTGAACGTCAAACGAGACCTTACCAACCGGCACTTGCACGATTCCGGCTTTCTCGACCTTGAACTCGACACGGCCCTTGCGAATTTCACTGACTGCCTTGCCGACCTCAAACGTGACCGTGCCGGTCTTCGGATTGGGCATCAGTCCGCGGGGACCAAGCACCTTTCCCAGCTTACCGACAGAGGCCATCAAATCAGGCGTGGAGATGGCACAATCAAACTCCATCCACCCGCCCTTGATCTTTTCCATCAGGTCGTCCGAGCCCACATGATCTGCGCCCGCCTGGCGAGCCTCCTGCTCTTTTTCGCCTTTGGCAAATACGAGCACGCGGAGCTTCTTACCCGTCCCATGCGGCAACGCCGTGGTCCCGCGTACCATCTGATCCGACCGCTTGGGATCGATTCCCAGACGAATCGCCAGATCGACGGACTCATCGTACTTGGCAAAGGCCGCCTGCTTGACAGCCTCGACAGCCTCTTTCAACTCATAAAACCTGGGCTCGATCTTTTCCTGAGCCGCGGTCAATTTCTTTCCCATACTGCTGCTCCTTCACATCCGCCGGAGGTTCACTCTGCAGAAACTTACTGGACGGTGATGCCCATGCTACGCGCGGTCCCCTGGATAATCTTGATGGCGCCCTCAAGATCGGCCGCATTCAGGTCGGACAACTTCTTCTGCGCGATTTCACGGACCTGGGCCTGACTCACTTTTCCCACCTTGTCCTTATGCGGCACGCCGGACCCCTTGATGATCCCGGCGGCCTTCTTCAGGAGGTCCGATGCCGGAGGCGTCTTCATGATGAAGGTAAAGCTCCGGTCCTTATAGACCGTAATGATCACCGGGATGATGCTATCCCCGTCCTTCTGCGTTTTGGCGTTAAACTGCTTGCAAAACTCCATAATGTTCACGCCGTGCTGACCCAATGACGGACCAACGGGCGGAGCAGGATTGGCCTTGCCGGCCGGAATCTGCAATTTAATCTGCGCTGATACTTCCTTGGCCATGAGTTACTCCCTGAGAACTGCGGACTGAGCACGAGGGCTGAGAACGGCTCTCAGTCCACCATCTCGAATCCAGTGACCTCAAATACGTTCGACCTGCAAGAAACCAAGCTCGACCGGCGTCGACCGGCCAAAAATACTTACAAAAACTTTTACCCGGCTATGATCAGCATCCACATCATCGACCGCGCCATTAAAACCGAGGAACGGACCATCTACAATCCGGACATTGTCCCCCTTGATAAACCGGACCTGCTCGCGCGGTCCTGCCGCGCCGGCATCTACCTGCTTCAGCAGAGAATCCACCTCTTCCGAGGACAGCGGTGTAGGCTGAGCCCCTCCCCCGACGAACCCGGTAACCTTGGGGGTCTCCTTAATCATCTGCAAGGTTTCATCAGCCAGCGGCGCCTCGAGTTCAATCAGAACGTAACCCGGGAAAAATTTTCTCCGGGACGTGCGTCGCTTTCCGTCCTTGATCTCGATTACATCTTCCGTCGGAACCAGGACCTGCCCAAGTCGCTCGGTGAGCCCCATTTGACTTGCGCGCTCAAGGAGACTGGTCTTCACGCGACCCTCAAACCCCGCATAGGTATGGATGACGTACCAGTTCTTATTGCTCATCATCTCCTCTCAGCTGAACATCCAGCATCGTATCGTCCGGGCAACGCCGGACCTGTCCAGCCGCACCACGCAACTAAATGACCTTGCGCATCAGCCAGCCCAGCACGGAATCCATCATCGACAGATAAAGGGACATGAGGATACAAAACACGATCACGACCGTGGTGGCGCCGATCGTTTCCGTCCTCGACGGGAACGAGACCTTCTTGAGTTCACCGCGCACACCCTCGATGAATTCTCGAATAGAGGCGATCAATCGCTGAAACACGGTTACAATCCTCTCTCCGAACTTCTCAGACAGTTTATCGAGCCGGCCTCGCCGACGCCGGACACCCACTCACTTACAAACAAGGGCTTGGCAGGGGCACTAGGATTTGAACCTAGACTCTCGGTTTTGGAGACCGATGTGCTGCCGTTGACACCATGCCCCTCCAGCCGGAACATGAGCGCTGCCGAGCCAAGGACCATGCCCAACCCAGCAGAGGAGCCCTACTTCACTTCCTTATGAGCGATGTGCTTCCGGCAGAACTTACAGAACTTGTTTCGCTCCAAGCGATCCGGATCGTTCTTCTTGTTCTTGCGGGTCGTATAATTTCGCTGCTTGCAGACCGTACAGGCCAAGTCGATGATATCTCGCATTTGCCATCCCCTGAGCCGTCAACGCTCAGCCGTCAACCCCACTTCGTGAGCTGACCGCTGATCGCTGATCGCGCATTCTTACGCTAAAATTTCCGTAACGACGCCCGAGCCGACGGTTTTGCCGCCCTCTCGAACCGCAAACCGCAACCCCTGATCCATGGCGATCGGACTGATCAATTCGCCCGTGACCGTCACATTGTCTCCCGGCATCACCATCTCCACGCCCGGCGTTAACGTCACGATCCCCGTCACGTCGGTCGTCCGGAAGTAGAACTGCGGCCGGTAGCCATTAAAGAACGGCGTATGACGTCCACCTTCTTCCTTGGTCAACACATAGATCTCCGCCTTGAACTTCGTGTGCGGCGTGATGCTCTTCGGCTTGGCCAACACCATGCCCCGCTCCACATCTTCCTTCTTCGTGCCGCGCAGCAAGACGCCGATATTGTCCCCCGCCTGCCCCTCATCGAGCACCTTGCGGAACATTTCCACGCCCGTCACGATGGTCGTCTGCGTGGGCCGCAAGCCGACGATTTCGATTTCGTCGCCGACCTTCACGATCCCCTTCTCGCATCGGCCCGTCACGACCGTGCCGCGTCCGCTGATCGTAAATACGTCTTCGATCGGCATCAGGAACGGCTTATCAATCGCCCGGGTCGGCGTCGGGATGTAGGTATCGACGGCTTCGAGCAACTTCAGAATGGACGGCACGCCCAACGGCCCCTGATCCCCTTCGACCGCTTTCAGCGCCGAGCCCTGCACGATCGGAATCTTATCGCCCGGGAAGTCGTACTTGGTCAGCAGCTCCCGCACTTCGAGCTCGACTAATTCCAACAATTCTTTGTCATCGACCTTGTCCGCCTTGTTCAGAAACACCACGATGTAGGGGACGCCGACTTGGCGCGCCAACAAAATGTGCTCCCGCGTCTGCGGCATCGGGCCGTCCGCGGCACTCACCACCAGGATCGCTCCATCCATCTGCGCGGCGCCGGTGATCATGTTCTTCACATAATCCGCGTGGCCCGGGCAGTCAACGTGCGCATAGTGCCGATTGTCCGTCTCATACTCGACGTGGCTGATCGCGATCGTCATGATCTTGCTGGCATCCCGGCGCCCTTGACTTTCGCTCGCCTTCGCCACTTCGTCATAGCTCACGAATTTCGCCATCCCGCGATCCGAGCAGATCTTGGTCAGCGCACTCGTCAGCGTCGTCTTGCCATGGTCCACGTGCCCGATCGTCCCGATGTTCACGTGGGGCTTCCGTCGCTCAAATTTCGCCTTCGCCATGATTCACTCCTTTTCTCAAAACACTGTTTTCCCAGAACCCTAACCGTATATTCCGGCTCTCCAGCAGCAGACAGCGACTCTAACCGGACAAACCTGACTATGGAGCCCACGACGCGAATCGAACGCGTGACCTCGTCCTTACCAAGGACGTGCTCTGCCAACTGAGCTACGTGGGCCCTGAACTCACAGTCTTAGTCCGCCCTCACACGCTCTGTCCGCACCGCGGTCGAGCACGCTGGATTTGGAGCGGGCGATGGGATTTGAACCCACGACAGCCAGCTTGGAAGGCTGGAACTCTACCACTGAGCTACGCCCGCCCACGGTGACCCGACCAACACTCCAACGATCCGACGCGACACGCTCGACCACACAATCCTGCGCATCGCCGGATCGCGCCCATTATCATTACCCAACCGGACGCACACGCTTCACGTGATATTCGGTCGAATACGCTCAGTTTGGTGGGCAGGCAAGGATTCGAACCTTGGAAGCCATAAGGCAGCAGATTTACAGTCTGCCCCCTTTGTCCACTTGGGTACCTGCCCGCTAGGCGCGTGTTCCCAAACTCAAGCGAATACTATTTATTTCAAGTAATTCCCGAACCAGAGCGACTTCATTCCCCGGAAAGAAGAATGAAAGTAAGCCCCACCATGCACAGCTCCCCAGCAAAACAACAGGGCTGGAGCGCTGATGAAATGAGGATTGACCTGGCTTCGAAAGCAGCCGATTTTATTTGCGACGCGTTCCATTGTCAAGGGGGTATGTTCTATGCAGGAACAATTCTACGATGCAGCAGGAGTGTCACAGGCTCCACTTGAGGGCGGCACAGCCCTCGCGCGCTTCATTACTTGACCGGCCTGGCGAATCATGTCCGCCGAACTGCCCAGAACTTCCTTCATGAGCAATAAGAGTTCCGGGGCTGACAGGCGAAAGTCCGGCGCAAGAAACCGCTTGCGTGCCAGCGCCTTTTCACCCGGATCCTCCGGCTCGTAATATCCACTCAGGCTGGCATCCTGCTCCGCCTGACTGAGCCGGGCGATCCAAGCCGGAACATTCAGCGCCCGGCCGGATGATCGAAGTTCACGCGCCCCCTTTTTCTCCACTTCCAGATGGGTCCAGATCGCCCATCCCACAAACACAGCCCAGGTTTCATTCAACGCTTCCCAGGACTCCGTCTCGCTGAGAAAGCGCTCCTCTTTCAAATCTTTCTTTTGGAGCACCGGCGTGATGAGGACCTGCTGATAGCGGCACCGTTGCCGCTCGCGGGCGAACGCCATAAACGACGCGTGGGCAGCCGACGGCGCACGCTCCTGTTCGAGAAAATCCATGTAGGCATGAAACAGTTCGTGATAAAGCGTTTCCAACTCCTTGTGCGTCAACCGCGACAATGGACGCAGGGTCCTCCCCGCTGCATTCAAAGACAGCGATCGATCCAACACCATGCGATGCTCGGACGGGTGATACTCCGCAGCAAACGCGTGCAGATCCTCAAACTCAAACGCCACAAACTGCGCGGGAATTTGTTCGAGGAACCGAGTGGGAAGATGGAGGGCTTTCGCTTCCGCCACCAATGTGCCCCAGACGTGCGAGGGGTCCGAAGCTGGCGCGGCCGTCTCTGCTCTGGCCTGGCCGAAGACCAGAAGTCCCAGTACCAGCCCCGCAGCCATCGCGGGCAAAACAGCTCCGAACCAACCGCTATGGACGTGCACCCGACGCATGTTCATCCTGAATCGTAGAATGGAGTACGGCAGCCCAAACCAGAGTTAGACGGTGGGAACGATCGACCTAGACGTACCGATCATGCTCGTGCCCCCATTCATGCCCATGGCCTTCCTCGACCAGAGCCAATGTTTCAAACAAACGGGGCGACACGTGATCCAGGAATCGCGACGGCTTGGACAACAACATACCGGAAGTCCGGTCGTACACATTGATCGGATAGGTCAGGAACAGGTAGCGCTTCGCCCGAGTCACCGCGACATACAGTAAGCGCCGCTCCTCTTCCAGCTCTTCATCGGTGTTGAAAGAAAATACAGAAGGGAACTTTCCGTCGACGACCCACAACAAAAATACGCACTGCCACTCCAACCCCTTCGCCGAATGAATCGTGGACAGCACCACCTGCTCATCGTCCCGCCCCGACGGTTCCACGCCCACAGCACTGCCGTCCGGCGGTGCCAGCGCCAAATCAGCCAGGAACTCAGTCAAGCCGGGATAACTTTCGGCAATGGTATGCAGATGATCCAGATCCCGAATCCGCTTGGGATAGTCATCATGATGATCTTTGAGGATCGGTAGATAATATTCATACACCCGATTCACCTGTTCGGTCGGACTCAAATCATCACTCTTCGACAGGTTTTCAAGCACCACCCCCAACTCTTTCAACCCCTTGCCCGAACGACCGCTACTGTCCCGCAACACCTGGTACGGATCGTTCACCCTCACCATGGCCGCCACCAGATCCTGCGCCTTCTTGGGACCCACCCCTTCGACCAGCATGAGTACGCGATGCCAACTGACTGCATCCTGAGGATTCACGACCACCCGCAAGTGAGCCAGGAGATCCTTGACATGGGCTGCCTCGATGAATTTGATCCCGCCCCGCTTCACAAACGGCAGCCCGCAACGCGACAACTCGATTTCCAGATCGAAGGAGTGAAAGCTGGAGCGAAAAAGTACCGCAATCTCACTCAGCGGAACGCCTTCTTCTCGCAGTTCCAGGATTTTTTGGGCCACAAATCGAGACTGCGCATTCTCCCCGGCCGCCTCCACCAGCGCCGGCAAGGGTCCATCCAGCTTGCGCGTGAACAGATGCTTCGTATATTTCTCGGGGGCTTCCTGAATGATTTCGTTGGCCAGGCTCAGAATCGGCTGGGTGCTGCGGTAATTTTCCTCCAACTTGTAGATCTTGGCGCCGGGGAACCAGGAGGGAAATTCCATGATGTTGCGGAACGTCGCGCCCCGAAACGCATAAATGGACTGGGAGTCGTCACCCACGACCATGACATTGTCGTGCGTGGCAGCCAGCTTCCGAATGAGTTCCGCCTGCAGCCGATTCGTATCCTGATACTCATCCACCAAAATGTAGCGGAATTGCTGTGAGATCGCCCGCCTGGTAGGCTCATCTTTCGTCAACAAGTCCCGCAGCAGCACCAGAAGATCGTCATAATCAAGGAGCTGGCGCTGGCGCTTCGCGGCCTGGTAGGCGCGCTGAAGCTTCCCTAGCGCTTCCAGATGATCGGCAAAGTGGGAAAACTCGTCGAGGACAATCTCTTCTAATCCACGCAGCGTGTTTTCGCACTTGCTGTAAATCTCCGCAATCGTTCCCTTGCGAGGGAATCGCTTATCTTTTTCGTTCAGGCCCAATTGGGCGCGCAGGAGAGCGATCAGATCTTCCGCATCGCCGCGATCCATAATCGTAAAGCCCGGTTCGATCCCGAGGACTCGTCCATGGCGCCGCAGCAGCATGTTGGCGACCGAATGGAAGGTGCCGCCACAAACTCGCTGGCTGCGCGATCCGATCAAAGCGCCGACACGCTCCAGCATCTCCTCCGAAGACTTCCTCGTGAAGGTCAGCAGCAAAATGTGCGAGGGATCCACCCCGGAATCAATCAGATAGGCGACGCGATGCACGAGCGTCCGCGTTTTGCCGCTTCCGGCACCGGCAATGACCAGCGCAGGGCCATCGGCCGCCGTCACGGCCGCATACTGCTGCGCGTTGAGCTCCTTGGCATAGTCCAACGAGAACTTCCGGACCTGGTCTTGATCCGAAGTCCGTTTCAGAATGTAGGGCTTGATCTCTCGGTCCATGTTGGCATCCGACTGGGCAGTGAGGCTCATGACGGGAGCGGTCGCGCTGTATAACATACCACCGGAGACCTTGCAACGACAGAGCTGCGAGTCGCCTGCTCCGCGCGCAGGCATCGAGATCAACACTTGGACCTTCAAATTGAGTTGTATATAATGCCGGACCAGCAGGGGACTTCTATGACAACCAGACCGTATTCATTCGCTCAGCAGATGCAAACCGTGGCGGAGCTCATGCTCGCAGTGGCAGGAGAGTCCGTCTCCGTCATCAAACGTGCGGCCCCGGAACAGGCCTTAAAGCTGAAACACCAGGATGAGTGGACCATTTATCTCGAATTCTTACGCGTCATGTTCAATCTGACCGATCGTGTATCGGCCCTCCACATCCCGCTCAAAGAACAACCGCAATTCATGGACCAGTTGACGGATACGGTCATCGACCAGCTCAAGAAAGCCCTGGAACCGGCCTTCGGCGCCGGCAGCGACCAGACGGAAATCGTGCTGACGATCGGAACAGCCGTGGCCGAAAGCCGACAGACCTATGAGCGTTACCGGTTTCTCGTGACGGAGGACAGCCCTGCCAAGAACGACCTGTACCGTGACTTCAGTGATCGCGTCGCCCGTGCGGTCGGAGCGCCGCGCAACCCGGGCGTAACCGCCGCGGCCACGCTCTGTGTCAGCGCCGTGATTCCGGCCCTCATCGGGATTTTCGAAGGGCAAACACCGCCCATCGCCGCCGAGGCTACTACCAACCCGGCTGAAACCGGGGGAAGCGGCGCGACTCGAGGAACCACCGGCGCCGATATTAAGCTGGTAAGTGTCATGTCGAGCATCAAAGGCGAAGAGGTCGAGACGCGATGGGGGCTCCATCCGCGTTTCCGCCAGGACCTGACGCAGGAGGAGGCGAAACAACTGACGACGACCATGAATCGAGTCGCCAAGATTCTCGGAGAGCGCTACGCCACCGTCGCCTTTTCTGACCAATGGGCATCCTGGCACAAAGCGGGACACGCCTGACATAGCATTCAGGAAGCGGGACCCTACAGTCCCCGTCCTCACGCATCGATCACATTCCACGGAGGCGTCGTGCAAGCACCCGACCACATACAACCCCCTCAAGATACGGTTCCCCAAAGCCTGCATCGACTCGGTGAACTGGCCCGCAATCTCTGGTGGAGTTGGAATCAACCGGCGCGTCAGCTGTTTGAGTCCATCGACCCCACGCTCTGGTTCCTTACTCATCACAATCCAGTTCAGCTGCTCTCAGGGGTGAAACCTGAACGCTTTGTCACCTTGGCCGGCGACCCGAATTTCGTCCGGCAATACTCGGCTGTGTTACGCGCCTTCGACGAATACCTGAGCAATAAGAACACCTGGGCGGCGACGGAGTTCCCCGCGCTCCAGAATTCTCCCATCGCCTACTTTTCGGCTGAGTTCGGGCTGCATATTTCCATCCCGATTTACAGCGGAGGACTTGGCATCCTGGCCGGAGACCATTGCAAAGAGGCCAGTGACTTGGGCATTCCTCTCGTCGGCATCGGCTTCATGTACCCACAAGGATATTTTAAACAGCGTATCAACCCGGAAGGATGGCAGGAAGCCACCTACGCGCCCTTCAATCGACACGATTCGCCGATTCACCAGGCGATGACGCCGACGGGAATTCCCTGCTCCATCAAGGTCGAGATCGGCCATCGCCAGGTTACCGTGCTCGTGTGGCAAGTACGTAACGGACGAATGTCCCTCTATCTCATCGATACCGATGTGCCTGAAAACACGCCCGAAGATCGCGCCCTCTCCGCGCGGCTCTACGGTGGGGACCAGGAAATCAGACTTTGTCAGGAGTTTCTGCTCGGGATCGGCGGCGTGCGGATCTTACGCGCCCTGGGTATCAGTCCCGCAGTCTGGCATTGCAATGAAGGCCATTCGGCTTTCCTGACCATAGAACGCATCCGGGAATTCGTCACCACCGGACACAGCCACGCTGAGGCGAGTGACCTGGTTCGGCAGAGCACCGTGTTCACCACGCACACCCCCGTTCCGGCCGGGCACGATATTTTTCCGTTTCACCTGATGGATCGCTACTTCAGTAATTATTGGGGCCAACTCGGACTTTCCAGAGAAGAGTTCCTGCGCTTGGGCGAAACGCCGGAAAGCGCCGGACACGGCTTCAATATGACCGCCCTTGCGATGCGGCTGTCGGCCCACGTCAACGGCGTAAGCCGCGAGCACGGGCGCGTCTCTCGACAAATGTGGCAACACCTGTGGCCTGGCCTGGCACAGGATCTCGTTCCTATCCGCAGCCTCACCAACGGCATCCACGCGCCCACCTGGATCTCCCCGGAAGCGAACTCGCTCTATGCCAAATACCTCAGCCCCGATTGGGCAGAACGGGTCGATGACCCCACCATCTGGCAACGGGTCACGGACCTGCCGGATGACGCCCTCTGGGCCGTTCGACAAACAACACGACGCAAACTGATGCGGTTTATCCGTGAACGTGCCCGGGACGGCTGGATTCGCGGCCATCTCCAGCCTATGCAAGCGATCGCCAGAGGAACGCTGCTGGATCCGGAAGCCCTCACGATCGGATTCGCCCGGCGGTTCGCCACCTACAAACGTGCAACACTCCTGTTCCGAGATCTCGACCGACTCAAGCAGTTGCTCCACAATCGGTGGAGGCCCGTCCAAATCGTGTTTGCAGGCAAAGCGCACCCGGCCGACGAACCGGGGCGCTACTTCATTCACGAAGTACTGAGTTTCTGCAACGATCACAAACTCGGTGGTCACGTCGCTTTCCTCGAAGACTATGACATGCATATGGCAAAGTACCTCGTGCAAGGCGTCGATATCTGGCTCAATACTCCACGGGCCCCGCTCGAGGCGAGCGGGACCAGTGGCCAAAAGGCCGCACTCAACGGGGTGATCAACCTCAGTGTCCTCGATGGCTGGTGGCATGAGGGGTACAACGGCGCGAACGGATGGGGCATTCAACCCCTACCCGAGGGAGCGGACACCCAGGCGCAGGACGCTCACGATACGGAACAATTGTTTCGTTTGCTAGAGCAAGAAGTCGTCCCCCTGTTCTACCAGCGCGACTTGGATGGCATTCCACGCGGATGGCTCCAGATCGTCAAAGAGAGCATTAAGACCGTTGCGCCCCGCTTTTGCACTAAACGGATGGTCAAGGAATACATGAGGCAGCTGTATGCACCGGCCACCGCGCGTACTCCAAACAAGTGGTAGCATAAGCGGGCCTGGCCCGAATCTTCAGCCAATCCGCCGACACGCAACCTGGGCCTTTCCGGCCGGGGTTGCACTGTTCGTCTTGTCCATTCCCCACCCGGCAGCGGCGGCTTCATCTTCACCCAAGCCCGCCGTCCCCTCACTCGAGCGACAGGCCATGACGCTCTACCAAGCGGCCGAATACAACCGAGTGTTGGAGCTCTTGCAACAGTTGCCCCCTGGCCAGCAACCAGGACTCGACGTCTTACGCTATAGCATTCGCAGTCATCTCAAACTCGGAAAGCCTGAGGAAGCCTGGAAACTCTACACCAAACTCGTCGCAAACAATCGTCCGGACGAACCCGCGTTGCTGCGGGAGATTGCACGAAGTTTTATTGTCACTCGTGTTCGTGATACGCAGGAACATATCCGCATCGCTGCCTACACGGCGCTGGCGGAAATGGGCGAGAGCGACACGTTACCGATCCTCGAAGACGGCTTGCTGGATTCATCGGCGCTGGTCCGCGCTCGCGCGGCCGAGGCCATTGGACGAGCCGGCCTGGCCGAACGCTCCTCGGCGCTCAAACGAGCGCTGCGCGATGAAGCTCCCGGCGTCCGCATCGCGGCAATGAATGCCCTCAGTGACGCCAAAGTGGCCGGCATAACGGATCAACTGACTGAAATCGCCCGCGTCGATGAGGGGCCGGAATCAATCTTTGCCTTCGCAGGATTGTACAAACTTGGACGAACGGACGTCCTGACCGACATCTCCAATGCAGTCACGCTCCCAGACCCTGAGGTGCGTATGGCGGCCCTAGGCATGCTCGGGCGGTTACGACGACCTGCGAGCCTGTCGATCTTGAGTCAAGCTGTCTACGATCCACATCCTGCGGTCCGTGCGTTTGCCGCGGGGGCTCTAGGAGAATTCGGTAGCACCGACGGGATCGCTCCACTGACACACGCTCTAAGTGACGAGAACCCGCGCGTCCGCAGTGTCGCCGCTTCTAGTCTCGGCCGCCTTGGCGACAGTGAAACTCGCAGCATTATCCAACCGCTGTTGCGGGACCCTGATGAGCACGTTCGCATCAGCGCCGTCGAGGCACTCCTCCGACTCGGTGATGCCAGCGCTGTTTTGAATGCCGCAGACCTCGCCCGCCATCCCGACCCCTCAGTACGTGGCGGAGCTGCGCACGCCCTCGCGGCTGCAACCACTCCAAATGCCCTGGCCGTGCTTGAAACTTTACTTCGAGACCAACAACCACTCCCGCGACTCATGGCCGCACGAGCGCTGGGAAAACTTCGACAGAAATCCCTTGTCTCGCCCCTTAAAACCGGTCTCCAAGATTCGGACCCCGCAGTCCGCATTACTTCAGCAGGAAGCCTCATCCATGTGTTGTCACAAAAAGACAAACAAGGGAGCGCCCGCTAGGGGCTGGGAATCAGCATGCTCAGATTTATAGGGCTATTGATGCTACTAGCCCTCTCGTTCGGGTTCGGATACCTCTGGGGGAAACAGCCGGCGAATAATCTTGAGCAAACAGTGCGGGATTTCTCGCGGAATGTCGTGGATACCACACTGGGGATAGAACGGGATTTACATCGCCGCCAAAGCCTAGTCGACGCAAAATCCAAAGTGGTGCAAGCGAAGGCCGAACTTTACAACAAAAATACAACCGATGCGGCAAGGGAATTGGCAGAGGCTATCGACTCACTCGAGCTAGTTACACGTGGGGGAAAACAGGTAGATCCTAACGCTCAGGTCAAAGAGCTGGCAGGAAAAATCAGAGAACTTCGCCTGGAACTATCCCTCGGAAAGAAGGTACCTGCCACGAAGCTGGACGACATCCAAAAAGAACTGGACCTCCTGCTCCGCAAGTGACGCCTTCGCTAAACGGCGGCCGGTTGCTTCTTCCACTTTGCAAGAATACGCTCGACTCGCATCTTGACCACCATATCACTGTCTTTCAGCAACGGCTTGATCGCTTCGCGACCACGCTCGTCACCGATAGCTTCAAGTGCCGCAGCAGCCGTCAGCCGAGTAAACCAGTCCTTATTTTGCAACATTTCAATCAGCGGATCGATAGCCTCGAGAGACTTAATACGCCCCAGCGCAATTACCGCTTGCTTCCGCACTAACTCTTCTTTGTCTTTCAACGCCTTGATCAGACCAGGCAGGGCCGGCTCACCAAGATTGACCAATGCGTCGGTGGCATCCTCCATGAATTCATCATTTCGGAGCTGCTGCATCAGAGGCTCAAGCACCCGCTCATCCCGAATTTTCCCGAGGGCCATGATGGCCGACTTCCGCACGTCCCAATCTCGAAGCAACTTAAGCAGAACCTCGACGGCGGGAGAACCGATCTGCCCAATCCCCTCAATTGCAACTTCCCTCACCTGCCAGTCGCCATCGCGAAGAGCCGCAGCGAGCGGTTCGACGCAACGCTCATCGCCCATTTCTCCCAGCGTGATTGCAGCTTCTCGCCTGACCACCCAATCGGGATCTTTGAGAAGATCGATTTGAATATCGATCTCGTCCTTGACCTGCTCCTCCTCAAGAACCACTTCCTGCAATGGGTCAGTGAGATCCTGGGCCCCTGCCGAAGAATCCAAGGACGCAGCCAGTTGATCCGAGACCTGATCTGTCAGAGTCTCATCCTCAACTGAGCCAATGGGGGAAACAGCCTGGGCCTGTTCTTCTTTTTCACCAGTGTGTTCCATATCAATGTTCCTTGTTCCGCAGAGGGGTAGGCGTGGCGGTCAAATTCGTCAATCCCGCAACCGTTTAGGACTTCGCTTCAGTCTGATTTCCAGCCGCATGCTTTTTTCTCAATGCAAGCGCGCGCCGCTTGCGCTGCACCCGCTTGAGCCGTTTACGTAAAGAGCGGGCAGCCGAATCACCTGAGAGTTTAGCTTCTTTTGTTACTCGTGCTGCAACTTTCTTCTTGAGTCGGACTTCGTCTGATTCACCGGCTGGTTTCTTTGCCATTCAGCTTTCAACCTCCAACAATTAAGATCAACAAACGTAAGAAATGACGGCACAATCAGGCTTTACTTTAGAAGGGGCAGTCTAATCAAGTACGGGCAGAAGTGTCAACTAACGGAGTGCGGCTCAGTTAGGAGAGGATGAGGACAGGGACGGTATTGTGAGCCGTGTGGTCAGCCGCCAGCATGCTGCCGATACGGCGCTCACGCCTAACATAGAGCGCTTCTTGTGGCATCATTCTTACAGGAAGGGCGGGTCGTTCAACTCCCTCCTCCGGGCGACGATGTTGCTTCACTGCGCGCGTACCCATATTCAACAACACACCGGCGACAGCAGGGATCTTCGTCGTGGGTATCTGCACGACCGGACGATGATCTCCAATCACTTCGATCTGCACCGCCGTGGTACCGGCTTCAACCATGCCTAACTCGCGAGCCGCAGCATGCGAAAGATCCAGCATACGCCCCGCAACGTAAGGTCCCCGATCATTGATTCGAACCTGAACGGTCCTCCCATTGGTCAAATTGACTACACGGACCACACTACCTAACGGCAATTTGCGATGAGCAGCAGTATAGGCAGTCATATCGAAGAGCTCCCCATTCGC
The DNA here is from genome assembly GCA_024998565.1 of Nitrospira sp. NCBI lineage: Bacteria > Pseudomonadati > Nitrospirota > Nitrospiria > Nitrospirales > Nitrospiraceae > Nitrospira > Nitrospira sp. Next base: position 232,937 of record JACOEM010000004.1, on the reverse strand, counting down.
GGCTAGTTTCCCATGGAACTCTTTGCCGTACCATGAGGCCACCCCCCGATCTTTAATACCGAGATCCAGGGTGAGCTCACCTTTCGGTAACGCAGAACAGGCACTCAGGAGAAGACAGCCCGCCAGAGTAATCAGAGCGTAACCGGCCTTGCGATGGAAAGGGTTCCGGGAATTCAGATCCATAGAAGCACCTCGTGTGAAAGCCTACGCATCACCGTCTGTCAAACGACTCTCGTGCTCAGTGATGACAGGCTACGCAAGATTCCCCTTGACGACAATACCATCTGGGTAGCAATGCCCCCTACAAACAGGCAGCGAATTCATGGCTCAACGAAGAAGAAGTCTATAATTTTGCTGAACAGAACGTACCGACTAGATAAGGGAGTTTCTTCCGCTCACCGATATGCAGGATGCCTCTCCGCTCAGAACTACTGATGGTTCAAGAATGAACACAATCCCAAATTGTCGGGCTCTCGGATCAACCATATAAAATCAAGCCAGCCCGACAGTTCGATTTCCCGCCGGCGACCTGGTTTAGCGAAATCGAATAGCTCGATCCTCGAATTTGGTGTTTACGACGAACCGCTCGAAATTCTTCTCCAACACTTCAGACAGAATACTTTCCCCATCCTGCGGATCGAACCACAACACATTGTCATGGCTACCTGAATGTGCGTCGGTTCGTACGAGTGAGCTGCTGTCTTCTCGGTTGCTCGCCTGAATAACCAGCTTGGTTCGAGCTTCAATATCAGTAAGAAATACCCCGCGCTTGGCATCAACCGCCAGTTCGAGAATCTTCCCGGAAAGCACAACATCGGGACCGGCTTCTGATGCCGGTGGGGCAGTCTTGGCGTACTGTGCCTGCCATCCTTTGCGCTTGAGATAGTCGGCGAAAGCCTGGGCCGTTTCCTCGCCGGCACTCCCGCTCGACACGTTAAAGTAAGTTTCTCCGCCCCACATCGAACTCCGACCCCCTACCTTGGTTCGATCGGCCCTCCCATCTTCAAACGGAATGACCGTCACTCGAGGCCCCGCCATAGGCTTTACCACCTGAGCCGCACCGGCGGCATCCGTTTGCATTTTCGGGGTCAGGTTCATCGGAATAATGTCGCCTTTTCCGGAGCAGCCCAACAGGAGCAGCAACCCGACGGCCACCGGCGCAGATATCCCCCGCACCACATGCTGTCGAATCATAAAATCTCTCTACCTCCTTGTGAGTAACAAATCCATAACTGGCACCTAGTCATTGGCTAATTGCGGTGGAGCACAATTGACCGAACGGCGAGGCCGTCGCGAGTTTTGACATACTTCAACGTCACCTTGTCTCCCGCGTGAATCCGATCGAGTCCGATCCGCTTTTTCCCACGCACGATGGTGGCACCCTGCTTGAGCACCGCACCGACCACCGTGTCTTCATTGGCTCCCTGCTGCCCCCTGACCACAATGACAGGAGGGTCATCCGCTGGATTGACTGCTTCAACCGTTCCTTTGATCTCGTGTACCGTGTTGCTGGCGGCATAGACCGAGGTCAAAAAACTTCCGAGTCCGGCAAGAGCCACGCAGAGTGCGGCACCGATCACTAATACGCCGAGCAAGCTGGGTCTCGGCTGATTGAACTCACTCCTCATCCCAGGCGAACCTCTTTCCATTCATTGTGCGAAGCAACAGGATGGATAAAGTCGCGGAACTTTAGCAGTTACACATCACGCTGTAAAGACGGACCGGGTCTTTTCCTGCCATTCCGAACACAGAACCCCGTATACGTCTCTTGACTGCACCGAGGGCGGTCGGTAATATCCACTTCGATTTGCCACTCCACGTGCCGTATCAACAAACAGCGGGAATCACACCCATTCTGCCGTCCCTCTCGACTGCATGATCGAAGTTCGCAACATCACAAAACGGTATGGCAATCTGACAGCGATTGACCGCGTCACCTTTCGTGTCGACAAAGGCGAGGTCTTGGCCTTCCTCGGCCCGAATGGCGCAGGAAAAACGACCACGATGCGCATCCTCACCTCCTTCATTCCGGCGACGGAAGGAACCGCCCAGGTGGCGGGGTTCGATTGCGCAGAGCAACCGGACGAGGTGAAGAAACGAATTGGGTATTTGCCCGAAACCCCTCCGGTATATCAAGAGCTCACAGTCTCCGAATACCTCTCTTTCGTCGGAAAACTGCGCGGACTCAGTGGCGCAGACCTGACGGCCGGCATGGACCGTGTCATGGAACGGCTTTCCTTAGGATCTGTCCGCCAGCGACTCATCGCCAATCTATCACGCGGGTATCGCCAGCGAGTCGGCCTTGCCCAAGCACTGATTCACGATCCCCCGGTTCTGATCCTGGACGAACCCACGGTCGGTCTCGACCCAAAACAAATTATCGAGATCAGGGAGCTGATCAAGAGCCTGGCCGGCTCTCACTCAGTGATTCTAAGCACGCATATTCTTCCTGAGGCCACGGCTGTCTGTCAGCGCGTCGTGATCATCAACGGCGGCCGGATCGTCGCCGAAGACACGCCCGACCAACTGTCTGCCCGGCTCCGGCGATCGGAAAAAATCAGCGTGACCCTCAAAACTCCACCGACGGATGTCCTCGAGCGCTTTCGCGAGGTCGCCGGGGTCGAGCATGTACTGACGACGTCTGAGCCCCACACGATTCTCATCGAATGCGCCCTAGGCAGAGATATACGAGAAGAAGTCGCACGGTTTGCAGTGGGACAGGATTGGGGATTACTTGAAATGAAACCGGTCTCTATGACCTTGGAAGACGTCTTCCTCAAATTGACTCAGCGCGAAGATGGCCTGCCGAAAGCGAACGATACAAGCGAAGGCGAGCGACACTAACCCGATGCCACCCGTTCAAGCCATTATCGCCAAGGAACTGCGCTCGTATTTCGTCTCCCCGATCGTCTATGTCGTCGGCGGGGTGTTCCTGCTGACCTTCGGCTTTCTTGCCTATCTCTATATTGTCTTCACCGGCGCCCAAGCCATCCAGTTGATGCAGATGCAGGGGAGCACCGCGCAGATCAACCTGAACGATCTGGTCTTCCGCAATCTCTTTGCCAGCATGCGCTTCGTGTTGCTGTTGATTCTTCCGATTCTCACCATGCGACTCCTGGCAGAGGAGCGAAAACTCAGGACCTTTGAATTTTTGATGACCGCCCCGATACGGGTCAGCGAGATTATCGTCGGCAAATTCATCAGCGTGTACCTCGTCTTTATCGGGATGCTGCTCCTGACCACCTTGGTCCCGCTCACACTGGCCCTCTTTAGCGATTTTGATTGGTACCCCGTTTTGACCGGCTACCTGGGCATGGCGCTGCTCGGCGGATTCTTTCTGGCCGTCGGCCTCTTCGCCTCATCCATCACAGAGAATCAAATCGTGGCCGCCTTTACCAGCTTCGGCCTGCTCTTGATGTGTTGGCTGTTGGCCGGTCTTGGCTCGCTCTTAGGTGACACGCCAGCCGGCCACGTGGTTTCCTACCTCTCGTTCATGGAACACTTCGATCATCTAGTCCGTGGGCTGGTCGACACGAAAGATCTGGTCTATTACGTCAGTGGCACCGTCTTAATGTTGTTCCTCGCTCACCGCGTAGTGGATTCGTCACGATGGAAATGACGCGACGCCCCCTTCCTATCGGTGCCATTGGAACCGGGCTGGCGATTGCCGGGGTGATCGCCTATACCCTCGTGCCCGACAAGCTGTGGCTCGTGACAGTCCTGGAAGGGCTGGCCCTCGTCTCCTTGATTTGGGCATTTGCCATTCATTATGACCGCCTCAAGACCTTTTCCTCCCAACGATCGACCCGCATGGGTGCCAACAGCGTGCTGATGGTGGCGCTGTTTCTGGGGATCCTCGCCATCGTGAACTTCCTGGCGGCTCGGCATTCGATCCGCTGGGACTTCTCCGAGAATCAGAACTACACGCTTGCGCCGGAAACGTACCGCGTCCTTCGCAACCTCACCAGAGATATCAGTATCACGGTGTTCACGCGGGAAAAGGACCCCGGCTACCAGGCCTATAAAGAACGCTTCGACAGTTATCGGCAGGCCAGCTCCAAGCTGACCGTCCAATTCATCGACCCCGAGCGTCAGCCGAAAGTCGCACAAAACTATGGCATTACCCGAACCGATATCGCCATTTTTGAAAGCGGCCCACAATCGGTTCGCATTACGTCCCCCGCCGAAGTAGAAATTACCGGTGCGCTCGTCCGCGTGTCCAAAGACACCAAAAAGCGGGTGGTGTTCCTGGAAGGGCACGGTGAGCGGAGCCTGGAGGATAGCGATCGCGGCGGACTTGCCTTAACGAAAGAAGTGCTGCAGAAGCAAGGATATGACATCGGCACCATCACCTTGCTGCAGGAATCTGCGGTGCCTGAGAACACTGATGTCCTCATCATTGCCGGCCCGCGGCGAGCGGTCACCAAAGAAGAGAAGGAGCGCATCCAGGCCTACGTCGCCAAGGGGGGACACCTCCTGGTCATGGTCGATCCCGACACCCAGTCGAACATGGACGACCTGCTCAAAACCTGGGGCCTCGAGTTGGGGCCGGGAGTCTTGGTCGATCTACAGGACCGACTGGCGCAGGGAGACCTGACCGCCCTTCTGGTTCGCACCTTCACCGACCATGAAATTACCCATGAGCTGACGGCGGCCGTGCTGTTTCCCCTGGCTCGCCATCTTACGTTCCAGGAGGAAATAGGCAAAGAGTGGGACTATGTTCCTCTCGCGCGCACCTCGCCGCGCAGTTGGGCCGAAACCGACATAAAAGGGCGCGTCGTCAGCTATACCGAAAAGGAAGATGTCCAGGGCCCCCTCGCCCTGGCTGCAGCCTTGACGCCCAAGCAAGCGCCCGAAGAAGGCAAACCGCGCCCCGCCGTAGTCGTCGTCGGCAACTCCGCATTTGCCAGTAACGGCTTTATCAACTTCGTCGGCAACAGCGACTTCTTTCAACGCACCGTGGGTTGGCTCTCGGAAGAACGTGATCTCATTTCCCTCACCCCCAAAGACCCTGCCGTGCGCCCTTTTACCCCCAATCCGCTCCAGGAACGCATTCTGCTGTATGTCCAGGTGATCCTGCTCCCGGCAATGACCGTGCTGTGCGGCCTCCTGGTCTGGCGGAAGCGGCGTCGTTTGTAATCCCATGGCGCGCTACTGGCCCACGCTCATACTGGCCGTCCTCTTAGCGGGGCTTGGGCTCTACCTGTATTTCATTGAACTCCCTGAGCAACGGACCGAAGTCGCGACGGCCACCCAGACCAAACAAATTCTGCCGTTCGCCGAAGCTCAGATCTCCGCGCTGACAGTCCGCAGTCAATCCGGTGAGGTGGTGCTGAGCCAAACTCTCGGCCAGCCCTGGACAATCACCGCCCCCATTCAAACCGACGCCGACCAGCGACAGGTGCAGGCTTTGGTCCGCGCCCTGGTCATGGGAAAGGTCTCGCGCCTTGTCGAAACCCATCCGGTTTCATTGACGCCGTTCGGCCTCGACCACCCATCCACAGTCATCACGCTGACTGCTGGAGACAAACAGGAAACGCTCTCCATTGGAGACGCAGGCCCCCTCTCCTCCACCCTCTACGTGCTGAGGGCATCCGACGAGGCCGTACTCCTGACGGATCTGGCGCCGAAAGATTTTCTCAACAAAAGCCTCCTCTCCTTCCGCCGCAAGGAACTCCTGCAGTTCAACCAGCAGGAGGCGGAGCGGCTTCGCCTGACGTATCCCTCCACGGAAATCGTGCTTTACGCAGTCGATGAGAAACCAAAAAAGAAATGGAAACTTCGCTATCCGATCGAGGCAGAAGGGGACCGAATCGAGGTGCAGGCGCTGCTCTTCAGGCTGGAAGACCTTAAAGCGTTGGCCATCGTGGACCAGGGACCTGAACGCGAAAAGCTCGCGCCATCACTCACCAAGCCCAAAGTGAAGGTCACGCTGCAAGCTGGCGGCGTCGAGCACGTGGTACGTCTGTTTCAGCCGGATCCGACCAGCGGGGAAGCCTACGCCCAAACCAGCGCAGAAGGGCCGATTTACAAAATCAGCCCCTCGGCGATTAAAGATCTGACCAAAGACCTCTTCGCACTCCAGGATAAGCGACTGCTCGGCGTCGATATCGGGGACATCGCCATGCTTTCGATCAAAACGCGCGAGGAGCAATACGTGCTCATTCATGATCGGAACGAATGGGTGCTCGAGGATCAGCCGACTGAAAAACTTCGCCAGGACGTCGCAGACCTGGTTGTGAGCCGTATCGTTAATCTGCCGGCGGAAGAACGAGTGCTGAAGCAGGCTGGTCCGCTGGCCCCCTATGGCCTTGTCGCCCCCGTGGCTGAATTCATCGCTACCGGGAAGGACGGGCGAGTCGCCGGACGCCTCGCGATGGGCAATCAGGTCGGCGGACTCGTCTATGCCATCGGCCATCGAATTCCTGGGATATTCCAGGTACGGCCCGATCTGTTGAAACAAATCCCCTCCCGACTCGCACTCCTGGGCCAGAGTCCGGGATCTCCCCCCTAAACGACCTTCCGGAGGTGTTTCCAGATAGAGAGGGTTTATGCTACTGTGCGCCCATCGCTCTTGATCAAGGAGGATCCTTCAATGACGTACTCGCGTTCTCACGGTGCTGTAGTTCTGTCCTTATCCCTGTTATTACTCAGTGCCTGTGCTACGGAAGAGACCATGACCGGTGGCGGATCGACGTCCTCATCGAGCGCTGCCATGAAAGCCTCTGCGCAGGCCTATGACTCGCTGCAATCCTGCCTGGCACGCATCCAATCCGGCGGCACGGCGGGGACGCGCCAGCTCGCGGAAGAAGGCTGTCAGAGGGATGAAGCGCTTCGTCAGTCGATCGCCGGGAATGCCACCGCGAAAAGTGGAAACCGGGCGGCGGCCGGTGCTGCAGGCGATAGCCTTGACGCATGCCTGGCACGCATTCCCAAAGACGGCTCCGTCGGGCAACGGATGTTGGCCGAAGAGAGCTGCCAGCGCGACCAAGCCAATCGACGCTAGCCTCCTCTCGCTTACTCGAGCTCGACTCACCTCCGAAGGTGGCCACAGCCCCTTCGGAGGCGCATCACTAAGGTAGACAATCCTCCTCGCTTTCAGTATCGTATCCTCACGCCCCCGTAGCTCAGTTGGATAGAGCAGCGGTTTCCTAAACCGCGGGTCGCACGTTCAATTCGTGTCGGGGGCACCAATCCATCTCCACTTCAACCTGGACTGCTCAGGTCCTTCGCTCACCACGCGGTCGCCTATTCTTTCGCGCTCACTCCAAGTAGTGCATCGATCATCCTCCTGCTCTACCTGCGCTTCGCGCCTGGTGGAAGTGATTTCCTGCAGGGCTCCGCTTTCGCTTCCCCATGTCACTATGCCCCCTACACATTGATGTCTATCCGAATTAGGCGCGCTTGCCCGACCGACGTCTCCCTTTTGTACAACTACCCTTAGGCCTTCCGGCTCAGCGCAAAATGTTCTCATTGCACAGTTCTCTACATCGATTCTTGCCTGAGACTACTTTGGTTTTATGGCTTCTCGCTCGTGCACCTATAAGAATCAACGCGTTATAGCCTTACTAAGACACGGTATCGAGATTGCACTAGAGGCTCTGCATAACAAAGGAGTTTCCATCATGATTGAGTTCCCGTTGATCCTGATCGGTTATGCGCTTCTCCCGTTGATTGCCATCCAGCTCATGATCATGGCTGACCGGCCCCAGAAGACAGGCGAGCAAAACGCCTTTCCGCAGGTCGAGATCCTGTGAGACTGCGGCGGTTCTGTCAGCCGTGAACAGAACCGCCGCCTATCCAGGCACATTCCGCATCCCTACCGCCTGCCTCGGCATTCACCCCAACCGCTCTAGCACCTCGACCGGTTTGCCGAAGGAACCCTATGCCATTCGCATAAGTAGGTACGAGTAGCGGACCCCGCCCTGCTTCGAGAACGGAGCCCGCTCGACGAATAGAGCAGACGTAGGTAGAATTGTTCATGTATACTACCGTCGTCCAAACGGTCTCTTGATTAGGCTCCCGACGTGTTCGTAGCACATGCTCTTCCGAAGAGACCCATGAAACCGGCGAATCTGTTCATCTGCCTGTCACTCCTCTTCTTGGCAACAACGGGTTGCCACGGCTACGCGTTCATCGAAACCCCGACGACGGATGGCTTTCACTCGAAACTCCCTTCCCCCTACACCAGAGCGGTCGTTTGGGGCGGACGCCCGGACACGGTTCAGAGTGCGAGCACATGGTTGCTCAAAAAGGGCGTGCTCGTCGTGGACCAGACGAAGGTGTTGCAGGCGGCGGCTGACCAGAAAGTGAGCCTCACGGGCTACCAGTACCTGGAAACGGATGTGCTGCGGATGGCCAAACTCGTCGGCGCTCGCTTGGTAGTGTTCAGCAATGCCGAGGTGGGTTCCTGGGAAGCCCTGGATTGGAGTAGCGGCCTTCCTCACAGCCAGCGGGTCTATTCAGCCACGGTTGCCCTCAGAGCCGTGGATGTGAATACCGGCGAAATCGAATGGAGCGGCAAGGCTCAATCGACCGAACGCTTCAGCAATATCGAGGAAGGGGTCAGCCTCCTCACCTGTCATGCCCTCGCGACGGCCTGGGGTCTGCGCAATCCGGGTGCTGTCGCGCCGGAGAGCGTGTGCCCGCCGGGATCCGGCCTCATGAGCACCGAAGTGAGCCCACCGAAGGCCCACGCCGCCCCTGCCTCTTCAGGCAGGGAGAATTTAACCCCCTCCATGAACTACTAACTATTGCTCGCCACCCTGGCTCTACAGTCCAGCCCCCGAACCCGACTCACGATTTCTGCCTGACAATCCCCTGACGTGTAAAATCGGTCTTTTGTCGTATTTTTTGCCTCACGCGATATACTGCAAGCGTGCCGTTCCGCAATGTCCTTGCTCCGGCCGCGCATATGACCCACTACCTTCTCCTCACATTATTGAGTCTTGCGGTGACCTCCACGGCACAGGCTGCGGAGAATCGTCCGTTCTGGACCGAGCAGGCGCTCTTTCATTTCGGGGATGACGTGTTCTTCACAGGGCGAGCTTCATGCGCCCCCAACGTGGAAGACGGGCGCCAACGCGCATACGTCGCCGCCGTCCAAGAGGTCAAGAATTTCACGCGTACCCAGGAAGTCAGCGGCTTTCCCATCGATACGCAGATGATTTTCGAAGACCTGCATCCGGCTGACTGCGCGCAGGGGCTTATCACGGTGTGGCGATTGCTGCGGGTGCCGCGCACTGCGCTGGAATCACTCTCCAAACACAGTAGTTTCGGGAAACATAAAGACACTTCTCCGATACAGGCGCAGATCACGGCGATCCGGAACCTCACCCCACGGGTGGGCATGCTGCGTGACGAGATCTGGAATCGATACGGTCTCCCTCGCTCCATCTGGGCGCGCCCCGAGCAGGGAGAACTGATCTGGGACTACTCCCAGTTCGGCTTGATCATTGTGTTCAATCAGGACGATGTGTTGACACGCTGGCGGTTGAACGGCCCCCACCCCAGATCCAGTGAGGATGAACAGATCCCATCACGCCAGGACAATCCGGTCGGCAACGATCTTCCAGCCATCGACCTCACCGTTCGACTTCAGCAACTCGAAGAACAACAAGACCTCGACCGGCGGCGGCAGGCTCAGCGCTATTGCACCATCCGCTTTGCGGAGGTGCCTGAATCCCTGCGTCCCAGACATGGCAGTTGCGAACAACGCGAATACGAACGATTGAAGGAGCAACACCCTCCATTCTGAGGACTCGGGATACCGACACCCAACAGAGGAGTCCATCATGGCCCCCGGTCACACACAGCCCTCGACGATCTTAATAGTCGACGACGACCCTAGCGCCCTTCTTGTCAGTACCAAACCGTTGCGGGACGCCGGCTACACGGTGTTTCAGGCACCGGGCAGTGCCGAAGCGCTCAGGCTCTGTGCCGAACACCCCGACCCGATCCACCTCGTGATCGCCGATGTCTTTCTGCCCCCACCGGGCTTTCAACTTTCCGTCGACAAGAACCCCTATCCCCGCGTGAACGGTCTCGACATGGTTGAGCGGCTCCTGCAGGACAAGCGCGAGATCCGCGTCCTGCTCATGTCCGGCAGCCCGGGCTCTGAGTTACAAGATCGCGGCCTCGTACGAGCGGGATTACCATTTCTCAAAAAGCCTTTTACAAGCGAAACGCTGTTATCGGTGGTCCGACAGGTCTTGGCCGGTCCTCCCGCCGCTCCCGATCAGAAAAATGCGACGCGGCCCGTCCACGGCGATGTCGAGTGGATTGACTAACCGCCCGCACCGCCCGTCCCTGCCTCCCGGCTCACGGATAGAAGCAGGGATTTCTTGCCAGATATCACCCGCTTGGATAGACTTTTCTCAACAGAGGAACAAGACACATGGCACGAGCGAGAGCAAGCGAACCTCAACGCGGCCGATCGAAACAGAACGCCGTTGAAGAACTCAGCCGCGGCATCACCACGTTGCGTGAACTGAGCTCACAGATCGATGACCTGAGCCGAGATGGATTCCCGTATCGTGACGCAGTCCGCGCCAGAACCGAGCTTTCCCTTCGGGAATCGATCCGGCGACTGTTCGGTGAAAAGTCGCCGGAATACCAGGCCCACAAGAATCACAAGCTCCGAATCGGCAATCGCACGGAGTCCGCACAGAGCACCACTCTGCTCAAAGAATTGATCGTGCAGCTTGAAAATCAGAAGGCAGAGCTTTTGGGCATCGCACCGGCCGAAACCGCGCCACCTCCACCGACAGCCCCTGAACGCCCCACACTGACGGCAGTTCCTCCGACCCAACCCGCTGTTCCAGTCGTGCCACTCCAGGCTCCAAGCACCGCCCCCCTCGCGACCGTCAGTATGACCAACGCTCCGGCAACCGTCGCAGTGGCGACGACAAGCATTAGCCAACCCGCTCAGCCCATCGCTCCGATCGTCATGACAACACCCGTTTCATCCACTTCCGCCTCCCCGCCGGTCAACCAAGGCACCGCCTCACAACCGATTCGCGATACATCGATACAACGCCTGCCCCCGCAACCGCCATCATCCACGCTGCACTCCGTACTGGCTGAAACTGCCCAGCTCCCGACTGAGAAACCTGCGCCGGCATCCCTGCCCGCGTCACCATCACTGTCCACAGAACCTGTTCTCGCCGCGCCACCAACGAACAGCCCAACGCCCTCTGAGCAGGCAATGCGCGGCGAGACCGCCCCGACTTCACTCTCGACAATGGCACCGGCGCCGTCTACGATTCCATCGGGGACCATTCCCCCCGTTCCACGAATGAGTCCCGCCCCGACACCTGTGCCGACTGCTCCTATCGAGCCCCCTCCGACACCGCAGCAGGCCTCCAAGCCATCAGACATCCCGGCACACAAACCGGCGCCGGCCCCCGTCGCAGTGATTCCGGCAAGTCACACCGCAATCGAGATCGCAGCGGAAAACCACGCGCGCGATACTCAGCCGCGCATTCACGAAGTTCGAGCCGAGGTATCGCTCACACCAGCCATGCCCGCACTTACATCAGCCCCCGGACTCAAACCGGAACCGCCTGTGGGATCTCCCGCCAAACCACCGAAGACACCAACGGCGCTCACCACACCGCTGGATACGAAGACGAACAGCCATCAATCGGAGACCGCAACGCTCGACATACTCCGCCGAATGTGTGCGCGATTCCACCTGGTCGCCCGACAACTGCGGCTGCGCAAAGAATACCGGCCTACACTGGAGATCACGGACGAGTACGATCTGCAGGACCTGTTTTACGCGCTTCTCCGGTTACAATTCGATGAGGTGGGCACGGAAGAATGGACGCCGCCCTATGCCAACGGTACTCGTCGGACGAGCTATCTCCTCGACTGGGAAAAAACGGTGGTGGTGGTCAAACAGACTCGCTCAGGATTGACGAGCAGAGACATCGCCGAGCAGATCGCCACAGACAAAGCCCATTACTCCGGGCGTCCGAACGGAGCCACGTTGTTGTGCTTCATCTACGATCCTGACGGGCGAGTGGGCAATCCCCGGGGGTTGGAAGCAGATCTTTCGACAGTCGGCGACATGTACAGAGTAGAAGTTATCGTGGCTCCCAAGTAACAACGCGCGACACCGGCCATCCTGCTCGAGCCGAGGGCGTTCTGTTGACTTCATCCTGAGCAATCCGCTAGGTTTCGATTCGTTGGCAGGCGTTGACGCCCCACCACCTCACGGGAGATGTACTCCATGCCGGACCGAGCCTATGTATTGATCAACGTACATCCCGGCCAAACCGCTGATGTCGTCAAAGCCCTTGGGGATATTAAGGAAATCAAACAAATCGACCCCTGTTGGGGAAAGCCCGACATCTTCACCATCGTTGAAATTCCCCACCAGGACGCACTGACCCAACTCGTGCTCGCGAAAATTCACGCCATCCCCGGTGTCGATCAGACGGATACGCACATGGTCTATCGCCTTCAGGAGGGCAAACCGAAATGAGTACTCGTGTCTCTGCCATCACGGCGTTCGTTCTCGTCGCAGCGCTCGCCGGATGTGCGGGGGGCCCACCCGCCCCGGAGCCCGATGTGATGGAGGTGACACTCCCGGTTCCTGCCGAGCAGGTAAAAACGGCACTGTCCGATGTCCTGACCCAAGGGGGCTATACGGTCGACCAAGATGACACCGGCAACATCACGACCGGAATGCGGCAGGAGATCAGAAGCCCTTGGAACGGACTATTGCGCTGGAGATTCGGCGTAGGGAAGACTCGGGTCGAAGCACGGGTCGTCCCGCAGGACGACAGCACCACACGATTATGGCTGCAAGTGTTCCATCGCGAGAAAGACGGGATATTCGATTCGTGGGAGGATGCAGAAACACCCCTGCCGCAAAGCGCCGCGAACGAAATTCGCCTGCTCAAGAACGCGCTTCGACTATTGTAAGGTCGTCCTACTTTTCCTCGGTCTCATCGCCGAAATCCAATCCGAATCGCTCCGCCATTCGATATAACGTCCGCCGATCGATCCCCAGGATCTTCGCCGCCTTGACCTTGTTTCCTCGCGTCTCCTTGAGGACCCGAGCCAGGTGCCGTTTCTCGACCTCGTCCAAGGTCAACAGCTCGTCGTGATCCCCCTCGGCCGGTTGCCCCTTGAGCAGCTCACCTGAATCCGGCTCAACCCTGATCGACTCGGGGAGATCTTCGGGAAGCAACAGCGGGCCATGGCTGAGCGAGACCGCCCGTTCCACCGCATTCTCCAGTTCACGTACATTCCCCGGCCAGTGATAACGTTTCAACAGCGCCATCGTTTCCGGCAAAAACCCTCTCACATGCAACGACTGCTTGGCATATTTTTGCAGAAAGTGATGCGCGAGCATCGTGATGTCCTCACGCCGCTCAGCCAGAGACGGCAGGACAATCCGCACCACATTCAGACGATAGTACAAGTCGTCGCGAAACTTGCCTTCCTTCACGAGCGTAGCCAAGTCCCGATTGGTCGCGGCAATGATGCGCACATCGACTTTCACCGATGCCGTGCTGCCGACACGCCGCACCTCGTGCTCTTGCATCACCCGCAGGAGCTTGACTTGAAGCGCCTGGCCGAGATCGCCGATCTCATCGAGAAACAGCGTACCGCCATCGGCGGCCTCGAACAGCCCGGCTTTGGCTCCGACGGCGCCCGTAAACGCGCCCTTCTCATACCCGAACATTTCCGACTCCAGAAGATGATCGGGTAAGGCGCCGCAATTGACCGGAATGAACGGTTTGTCGCGACGCGGACTGTTCAAATGGACAGCCCGCGCAATCAATTCTTTCCCTGTTCCGCTTTCTCCTTCGATGAGCACCGTGCTGCGCCCCTCGGACACACGGGCCACCAGCTTATACACCTCCAGCATCGCCGGGCTGCTGCCCACCAACTGTGACCAGGGTTCGCGGGCGCGCGCATCTTCGCGAAAGCGGGCGTTTTCCCGCACCAGGCGACAATGCTCCAGACTGCGCTGGACGACGAGACGGATTTCGTCCCTCTTGAACGGCTTGGCCAGGTAATCGTAGGCCCCTTGCTTGATCGCTTCGATCGCGCCCTCCAGAGATCCGAACGCGGTCAGCAACACGATCGAGGTGTCCGGACTGAACTTCTTGAACTCCTTCAGCACGAGAAATCCATCGCCTTGTTCCATCCGGATATCGGTCAGGACGACATCGGCCCGCGATTGTTTGCCGCGCTCCACCGCAGCCTGGCCGCTGGAGAAGGCCTCCACCTCATAACCCTCCTTTACCAGCGCTTCCGCCAACAAGGTTCTGGCGGCCTCGTCGTCATCCACTACGAATAACTTCGCCTGACTCATGACTCTCCCTCTCTATACCGCTAAACCGCAGCCGAGTCGGACGGCAAACCAGGCAGCACCACCGTCACCGTCGTGCCCTTGCCGATCTCACTCTCGAGTGTCAACCGGCCGCCGTGAGCAGACACAGCCTCCCGGCTCAGAAATAAGCCCAATCCGGTACCCTTCCCCACGGCTTTTGTGGTGAAGAACGGTTGGAAGGCTCGCTCGACATCCTCCCGAGGCATCCCACAGCCTGAATCGCTCACCACCAACGTGACGACCGTCCGGAGATCGGGTCGGCCGGTGCAGGATGCGCCCTCCATCTCATCCGAGGAAGCTTGACGAATGGTCACGGCGACCGTGACATGCCCCCCGGCCCCGGTGGCCGCGAGTGCATTGCTCAGGAGATTGACCAACACTTGGTGGATCTTTTCGGCATCGGCCCACACCAGCAAAGCCGGCGCCACCTCGGTGTGAAGCGTCACACCCTTGGCATGGTATCCCGGTTCCATCAGCGCGACGACCGGCTCGATCAGGCGTTCTGCCGGATACCATGTCGGCTCAGGCTTGCGTTGTCGGGTAGACGATAAGAGATCTTGAATGATCCGCACCACGCGATTCAACTGTTCATCGATGATACCGATGCGTTTCTGCATCGCAGGCGTGACACCGGGCTCTTCCGCGAGCGCCTCCACATGCCAGGCAATCGAATGTAACGGCGTCCCGACCTCATGCGCCACCGACGCCACCAATTGCCCCACGGCCGCCAACCGTTCTGATCGCGCGAGCTTGTCTTTGATCTCGACCAGCTGCGTATTGGCCAGCAACAGGTGTTCGGTTTGCGTCGCCAGGGCAGCCTTGGCGGCTTCCTCGCGAGCTTTCCGCTCCTCCCATGTCACACCGATATAGGCCACCCCGGTCAACACACAGGCCACCATAATGCGATTAAACACGACGGCGGTAAACCGCTCTCGCTTCTTGCCCGGCTGGAAGAGACCGACAAATGTCACCAGGATGCACAGTGCGAGCGTCACCACCATGAGCCGCCGACTTCGGACTGTGGCCACCAGCAGAATCGGCAACACGAAACCGAACGCGCCGACGACATTCAGCGGGAACATCCATTCCATCACCATCACGATCAGGAAGAGGATTGCGGCGATGGCCAGCACCACCTGATTCCGGCTCTTCATCACGATCTCGTGCCGCGCAGGAAGGACAGTTCAGGCGGTTGCAGCCGGAGGGCGGAGAGCACATATGGCTGCGGCGAGTGCTTGTACGCGTTCATCCCGTTGGAGCTCCTCCAGAGACAGCGACAGTTTGCGCGACCAGTTCGGATAGGCGTCCACGGTGCCAGGGAGATTCATTTGTGTCACTTCACCGATCACATCGTCAAGGTTGGCCATGACAACCCAGGCCGGCGACGTCGCCAGGTAGACATGAATCGCGCGGCACAGAGCGGGCGTCATCACCGGAACAGAATCAGGCTGATCGCTCACCCCGGAGGGCAGCAACCCCGCCCCGCTCAAGGCCCCAAGGATATGTCCCCGGTCACGCGTGCGCTCCTCGAAGGCTTGCTGTACGGCCTGGTCGCTCGCATACATGCCGAGCTTAGCCCGTAATCGGATATCTTCTCCCGTCCAATAACCGGTCAGCGTCGGAAGGTCGTGTGTCGTGACGACCGCGAGCGACTGCTCGGGATAGGCCGACGGAGACTTGCAGGCCCCATCCCAGTTCCGTTCGAAATAAAAGACTCGATAGGAGAGAATCTTATACCGCGCCAGCTGTTCCCGCACATAGTCCGGCACCGTCCCCAGATCCTCTCCGATCACCAGAGTCTGCGCGCGCAGGCTTTCCAGCGCGAGAATCCGCAGCAGGTCCTCCGCCGGATACTGCACATAGGCGCCCGCCTCTGCACTCATCCCGCGCGGCACCCAGAACAGCCGGAACAGCGTCATCACATGGTCGATGCGGATCGCCCCGCCCTGCCGGAGCGTTTTCCTGAGCAACTCGATGAACGAGCGATAGCCTGTGGACTTGAGGCGCAACGGATGAAACGGAGCGAACCCCCAATTCTGCCCTTGCGGCGCAAATGCATCCGGGGGCGCGCCGCAGTCCGCGCCGAGCGCGAGCACCTCCTGCAGCATCCACGCCTCCGCGCCATTTCGGTCGCTGCCCAGTGCGAGATCAGGATACAAGCCAACCGTCATGTGCGCCTGTGCCGCCCGGGTTTTGGCCGTTCGCAACTGATCCGCCGCCACCCACTGCATATACTGGAAAAACCGGACCCGCTTGCGATGCCGTTTGGAAAATTCACGCAGCGCCGGCGAATCGGGAGTCCGGTACTGGTCTGGCCACTCAGGCCACAGCTTGAGCGACTGCTCGATCAGGCGTCGTTCCTCTTCCAGCACCTGGAATACCGCAAATCGCTCCAGCGATTCTCCTTCATCTCGAATAAACCGGTGCAACAGCCACCCACGCGCAGTGGTCGGCTCCAGCGACGGTTCGGTTCCCGTATAGTTATCCTTCAGAAACTGTCGGTAGGCGAGGTCCAGCATCGTGCGCTTCGCCTTGTTCACAGATTCTGAATCCACCAGGTCGGCCGCGCGCGCCTGCTCCAGTTCCCTTTGAAACTCTGCGCTGTTCCGCAGCCGTTGCGCATCCGGCGACGCGTGATACTCCGGGAGCCGATCGAGGTCGATATACAGCTCGTTCAAAAACAGGCGGCTGGTCGGGGAATAAGGGCTGAGATGGTGGGGACGCGAATTTTTCAGCGCATGCAATGGATTCAGCCCGATGATGCCGGCTCCCAGCTCCTTGCCTGCCCATTCGACCAACCGGGACAAATCCGTAAAATCGCCCACGCCCCAATTGGTCTGCGACCGTAGCGAATAGAGCTGCACTGCCAAGCCCCACACCTTTCCACCCCGAGCCAGCTCCTCCGGCACAAAACAATGCGGCGGGGCCACGACCACGCGGAGCGTACCCCTGGTCACCACCTTGCTGCCCATGGTGCTGACCGACAAATCGTAATAGCCAAGTTCCAGGTTCTGAACCAGCGGCAGGTCAACGCGCACCATCCGCCGCCCGGCCAGCGAACGGACCTCGCATGGATTCAGGCCGGGGCCGGTTTCGCCACGATGAACGATGGTCCCTTTTTCATCCGTGAGAGTCCAGGCTACCGCAACGTGTTGCTCCTCCCCTTCCTCCAGCGCAGGGCGAAACGTCCACTGCGTGGGGCCATACCCTTGTTGGAGAATGAGAATCGGATCACAGGATTGCTGCCAGGGCGCCTCGTCGAAGGCGGTCAGCTCCTGAGACAGGACCGCACCCGATCCGACCTGAAAACCCATGGCGGACAGAATGGCTCGACGCGTCTCGTCACTGGTCACATGGAGAGTACCGGCGATGTCGTGATAGTCGGGTAAAATACCGGCCCGTGAGGCGAGGAGGCGAAGCAGATCTTGCTCGGTGCCGTCATACATAGTGTCGTGCCCGAGTGTGAGTGAAGACCTCCATCAAGTCAAGGTATCCTATGCTTTTCCGCAGAGTTGCGACATGACCCACCCCGCTTGAGCACGCGGGCGACCGTCTAACCGATACACGGCCCTCCACACGACGAGGCTCATGACCGATCAATAGAAGTGCCCTTCCGGGCGAGAGTGCCGAGCGACGTCGCATTGCTGCGCCCCTTCACGCGTGGTAGCATAATCTCAGCGTCGGGAGGCGGCGACTGTCTTTACTCATCAGGTGGAACCGGGCACAGAAAGGGAGGTGGCTCCTATGACCCCGCAGCTGTCGCTATCAGGAAGCGGTGCCTTGCTCGCAATCGCCGTTCAATGTCTCATGTTTGCCGCACCGGCTCAGGCCTTGCCAGAACACTCTCGGGTCGATGTCACCGGAGATTATCGGTACGCCTATCACGAGCCGGAAACCGCATCAGAAGCCAGGCACCATGCCTGCACCGAAGCGCTGTATCAGGCCATCAGCACCTCAGCGGCAGTGCGAGAACAGACCGCCTCGATTGTCGACTCGAAGCTATTCCGCAATCTGGTGCATACCCTCGCCTCGAAGCATGTGACCGATCAACAGATCGTTCAGCAGAGCGAAACGGGACGCACGGTGTACTGTAAGGTGAAGGCCGTCTTCCATGCAGATGAGGTGGAACGGGTGCTGATCGCACAGACGGCGGGCGGAACCGAACCAGGCTTGGATCAGAATCGGGCGCTGAAAATCGTCAGCGCGCGTGAAGAAGCCGATGGCACACTCGTTATCGTATACCAGGCGCTCAAGCGTCTTGATTGGCTGGGAACCGCCTACCAAGGCAGCTTGCGAGAATCAGCGGATGTGATGGTGGACTTTTATGACGATCAGGGCATCCTGGTACGGAGCAGTCGTCATCCGGCCAGGAAAACCGCGACCGGTGAAGATGTCATGAATCCAGGCGAGGTGGGCACACTGCGAATCGCGAAACCACTCAATGCAAAAACCTACCGTGTCTGGGTGGTGAAGTAATTCACCGAGTCTCCGGGGACAGGACCGGATATCGTCCGCTCCTGCCCCCATCCCGTTACACCCAAGCCAGTGTCATCCCTGAGTCTTACCGATCACTCGCCAGGGGCGGCATGTTGATGCCGACACGCTCCAACCCCATGATGACCGTCAAAGCCGAAGGCGAGTGCTGCACAATTTCCTTCTGCACTTCGATACGGCGCAGATCGACGAATTCCGGCGCCGTCAGTCCCAACGATTCCCGATAGGCACGATCGGCGATCCCACGCTGCTTTTCGGCTTTTTCACGCGCCTCTTCCGCCTTTTGAAACTCGACCATCGTGATCTTGCGCTGCTCCTGAATGATGGTTTGAGTCGTCTGCTCGACGACCCCTTTCGGCGGCAGAATGCTGCCGACCACGACCCGATTGAGCCGGATCGGCATATTTTGCTTATCGATGAGTTTGGTCTGCACTTCACGCGCAATGGCGTCCTGCAGTTTCGTCCTGGTCGTCGGATCGGTCGTCAATTGAAACAGCGGGTACTTTTGCACTTCTTCCCGAACGAACGTGCGGAAGGCTTCCTTCACGTTGTTTTGGTACCAGTTGGTGCCATAGCGACCGACGATCTCCGGCGAGCGCCCTTCGACCACATTGGCGATCATAAACGCATCGAAGGAAACCGGAGCGTTTTCAGCCGAAATAATGTCGAAATGTTCGGAATACTGCAATGGCCGGACATCCACCTCGATGACCTTCGTCGTCGGCGCAACCCAGACCCGGCCGGTCTTGGAGGGAGCCGGATCAACGCCTCCGTGGCCGAAGAAGAATGGTTGTTCGACCATCACCCCCTCATGGCCGGCCTCGATGGCCACGCAACCCGACGTCAGCAGCAATACCCCCACAGCCCCGAGCATGGACCAGGCTCCGTGTCTCATAGGTTCCTCCTGTGAAAAGGTCAGACCACCGAGGCCCGCCTGGCGACGTACTGCGGGCGTCAACGGCCTCATGATGGCATGCAAATACCTTACGAACCGCACGCAGAGATTGTCAAACGAAGGGGTGTTGAGGGCAAGTGGTCGACGGTGAACAGACAGCCGACGGGGGGATACGAACCGGCCGTGACCTTAATAAATCCCGGCCTCCCGCTGCAACCATCGCACATATCGAATGATATGCTCCACGTCTCCGGACGTCACGCCTTCGATCTTCGGCATGTTGCCGAACTCCCAGTGGTGAGCGCGGACACCGTTTTCCGCGGCCCGCTGAAACGCCATGTCGGCGTGATGATTCGGTTCATAAATCTTATGCACCAGCGGCGGACCTTGCTTGGTCCCGACACCACGCACACCATGACAGGCGGCACAAGTGGCAGTGAATTTCGCCTCACCGACCTGTACCTCTGCCGGTGTCGCCCCTCCGGCCGGCTTTGCCGCGTCTTGGTTGGTTGCATTGGACTCACAAGCCGCCAGGGCTGCGACCATCACCGCAAACCCGACTCCCATCACCCAGACCTTCATCTGAATACTCCTGACTCTGATTCGCTTCATCGCGGGGGCTCAGAAGGCGGGGTTGTCGTCCGAGGTCCCTGCGATTGCTGTAGTTGATCCCGTAGCATTTGCGTCGTGCGATTCAGCGTCAACCGCCGATACAGCCGCGCCGCGATCGGTGTGACGATCACCAGGGCGATGATCAAATACATGAAAAATTCTTCAGGCGTCATAGGCGCAGCTCTCCAGACTCTTGTGTGATCGCAGGGGAAAGTACAAACCGGGCTCACGGCACAACGCGACCTTCAGCTTAGTCGCCTCGATGGTCGTTAGAGTATCGCATAGGAGACCGGATCCACAACTCCGGCCAAGCGGAAGCCTTCACGCCGAATCCGGCAACTGTCGCACCGGCCGCAGGCCACGCCACCAGCGCCGGGGTCATAGCAACTATGCGTCAGTTCCAAGGGAGCCCGCAGCTCCTGTCCACGTTGCACGATTTCGGCTTTTGACAGCATCAGCAGAGGCGCACACACCTCGACAGCCCGCCCCTCAATGCCCATCTTAGTGCCAAGCCTGGCGACGACTTCAAAGGCGCGGATAAAATCCGGTCGGCAGTCCGGATAACCGGAATAATCCAGCACATTGGCACCGAAATAAATTCTCTGCGCCTCAAGCGTTTCGGCGTATGCCAGGGCCAAGGACAAGAAAATCGTGTTGCGAGCCGGTACGTAGGTGACGGGAATTCCACCCGCCCGGTCCTCTTGGCTGCGGTCCTTGGGCACCGTCACATCGTCGGTGAGAGCGGACCCTCCGAACGCCCGCAGATCCACGTCCACCACCACATGAGCGGCGGCACTCAAGGCCTGGGCAACGGCCCTCGCCCGCTCGACTTCAACATGGTGGCGCTGGCCGTAGGAGATAGTCAGACAATACAGCCGGTAGCCATCCTGCTTGGCAATGGCAGCCGTGACGGTAGAATCCAACCCACCACTGAGCAGGATCACCGCCTTCGAATCGACGTGACTCATAGGGAACAGGTAAGGGCCGGGCAGACTACTGAGGTTTGGACACTCGACCGACGATCACGGGCTGAGGTGCGTCGCAAGCTGAAGTGGGATGGTGAATGGATGCGGCCGGCTCCTGTGAGCTAGTCGCGATCCTCTTCCTTCTCGATTTTCTCGAGCAATTCCTGTCGAGACTGGCATTGGACGCAGAGCTTGGCGAACGGCACCGCCTCCAACCGCTTTTCACTGACCTCGATGCCGCATTCCGCGCAAATCCCGTAGGTGCCCTCGCTGAGTCTGGTCAACGCCTCATCGATGGCCTGGCGCTTCCGGTTCCGCATCTCCATCAGCGAAATGCCGAGTTCGCGATCCAGATCCATGAGGGCTTGATCCCCCACATCCCTGGCGGACTCCAAGCGGCGCTGCTGATCTTCGGTCAACGACTGGCCGAGGTTCCCCTCGATCTCGCGCATGATTTCTTGGCGTTTGCTCAGGAGCATTCGCTGCAGGACTTCACGCCGGCGCTGACGCTCTTCTCGTTCCTTGGGTGTTTCTTTCAGTGTAAGCGCTGCCACAACACGCGCGGCAACACTGTCTTCGTCTTTTTCAGTCATAGCAGTAACCGGAGCCGGCCGCTCTTTTTTCACAGGCTTCTCGGGAGCGGGGGCTTTTGCTTTCGTCGTTGGTGTTTTTTTCTTCGCGTGGACTTTCGTCGCCATAGAGTCTCATGCCCTTTCGTGATGAGTGCAAGGCGAAAAAGTTTGGCAGGTATATCACGCTACAGATCGTTTGACAAGTACCTGGCTCCCCAAGATCTTGGGGATTTACGGATATATGATCATCGAATGCACGTCGTAACCCGCCAGCCGGTCACGTCCGTTGAGGCCTTTCAGCTCGATCAGAAAGTCCAGCCCCGCAATCTCCCCGCCGAGTTGCCGCACCAAGTCGATCGTGGCCGCTGCAGTACCGCCTGTGGCCAGCAGGTCGTCCACAATCAATACTCGCTCCCCGGGTGACACAGCATCCCGATGAATCGCCAACACGCTGGATCCATACTCCAGGTTGTATTCGACTTCATAAATATCGGCGGGCAGCTTCCCCGGCTTGCGCACCGGAACGAAGCCGGCGCCAAGACGGGCCGCCAACGTGCCGCCCATGATGAAGCCGCGCGATTCGATCCCGATGATCTTTGCGATACGCTGTCCTTCGTAACGAGCGGCAAGCTCATCCGCGATGGAGCGGAAGGCCTGCGCATTCTTGAGAAGGGTCGTAATGTCGTAGAAGAGGATACCGGGCTTAGGGAAGTCTGGAACTTCTCGAATGAGGGCTTTGTAATTCATACGTGCAATCGAATCGGGACGTCCTCATAAGAGATCCGCCCGCTTCATGGTTTTCCGTTCAATGATGCCGCGGAGCCTGGCCAGTGCAGCCGTTTCAATCTGGCGGACCCGCTCACGGGTCAGCCCCATCTCTTGGCCGATCTCTTCTAACGTCCGCGACTCGGCCCCGTCAAGCCCAAATCGCGCCAGAATCACGGTGCGTTCCTTTTCAGGCAGCTCTTTCACCCAGGCCATGAGTTCAGCCCGCCGCATCACGCCTTCGGTCGTCTCCGCCGGCGTCAGGCAGAGCGGATCTTCGATCACATCGCGCAGAAACGTATCCTGCCGGTCGCTGATCGGGCTGTCCAGGGAGCAGGTGGTGCGGACCAGCTGCTTCAGATCATCGACTTCCGCAACACTGGTTTTCAGCTTGGCAGCGACTTCGTCGGCCCTTGGTTCCCGGCCCAGCTCATGGACCAGTTGTTCAACTTTACCCAGATACCGGTTCAACCGTTCGACGACATGGACCGGCAACCGGACGAGCTTCCCCTGATTGATAATGGCCCGTTCGATAAACTGGCGAATCCACCAGGAGGCGTAGGTACTGAAGCGGAACCCCCGCTTGTAATTGAACTTCTCTACCGCTTTGATCAGGCCAAGGTTGCCCTCTTCGACGATATCCGCAAAGGGAAACCCCCGGTTCATGTACCGCTTGCCGATACTGATCACCAGGCGGAGATTCGCCTCGATCATTTCCTGGCGCGCCGCTTCGTCGCCCGCCATGACCCGCTTGCCCAATGCCTGTTCCTGCTTGAAATTCAGCAGTGTCGATTTGCGCACCTCTCGAAGATAACTCTTGATCGTGTCGAGGCCCTCGGCCCGCCCGGATTCCGCCGGACGATTGTCCGCTCCGGACTCTTCGGCCTCGGCGTGGCTCCCCGACTCCGCATCTTCGTCCTCTTCCCCGCGCGCCACGCGCGGGCGGCGAGCCGAGACGGGTGAATTCACTGCGCTGTCCTGTCGCACTGCTGCACGTCGAGCCATAATTCCGTTACCTACTGCTTAATCGTAAAGGCCTGAGATCGGCCGGTCGCGCGACTCCACTCCACCTGCACCTGCGTCACACGCGACCCGACGGGGCCCTTCTTGAGATCCGACAGGAATTCCTCAAGGACACCCCGGTTCCCCTCAGCATCCACCGCGACCTGCCCGCCATCGAGATTCTCGACGTGACCCGTCACTCCACGCGAAACCGCCATCCGGCAGGTAAAAGCACGATACCCAACCCCCTGCACACGCCCGCTGACAAGAATTCTCGCGCGCACTGATTCGCCGGTGTCGGTCATCGTCTCGCAGCCCTCCCACTGGTCGAACGTCACGCGCAGAGCGAGTGCCACGCCTAGCATTGGATACTCTCACAGCTCCCGGAGAGCGTCACGCGATTTGCAAGTTTACGCGGCATCACTAGACTCATACGCCTACCTTATCGGCAGGTACCTGGCGAAGCATGAGCCCGTGCATAGACGGCCGAGCCGATACGCGGCGAGAGCAGGAGAGTCACAGTGAAAATGGGTGGCAACCGGCGGAGACTGGCGAAGCGCGTCACCCTATTGCGGCTATGTCCGGATCAAGCAGCCTCTACGTGCGTTGTGTTGTGCTGGGAGGAGACAGAGACGGCGCGCATTTCGAGGTGCGGTTTGACCCAAGTAGAATTTGCGGGAGGTGTGTATCCGCCGGCGATAATGGGGAGAGCTTTGGCTAAGGAGACGCCGGAACAAGCTCTGTTTGGTCGGGGCGAGAGGATTTGAACCTCCGACCCCTGCGTCCCGAACGCAGTGCGCTACCGGGCTGCGCTACGCCCCGACCGGGCAGAACCAGAAACGGGAAGCCGGATTGTCTTACATCACAGGGGTAAAACGCAAGCCGTGTGCATCGGCCACACCTTGGCAGGTAATTCTACCGTTCATCACGTTCACACCCTTGGCAAGACCGGAGTCTGCACGAATGGCTTTCTCGACTCCCTCCGATGCGAGCCGGACTATATAAGGGAGCGTGGTGTTGGTCAAGGCTAGAGTTGAGGTGTGAGGCACGATGCCCGGCATGTTCGTGACGCAGTAATGCAGGACGCCATCTACCACATAGACCGGCTCCGAGTGCGTGGTCGGCCTGGTGGTTTCACAGCACCCGCCTTGATCCACGGCCACATCCACGATCACGGAACCCGGCTTCATTTTCTTCACGAGTGCTCTCGAAACGACCTTCGGCGCGCGCGCCCCCGGCACTAACACCGCTCCGATGACCAGATCGGCATCGACGACGGCGCGTTCGATAGCCGACTCGGTCGCTGCGCATGTCGCGATTCGTCCGCCGTACAGATCGTCGAGAAACCGAAGCCGATCAAGATCCAGATTGATGACGGTCACCCGCGCTCCCATGCCCACGGCGATTCTGACTGCCGACGTTCCCACCACGCCGGCGCCCAACACCACGACATGAGCCGGCGGTACCCCGGGCACGCCGGCCAGCAGGAGACCGCGCCCTCCCTGTACCGTCCCGAGATAATGGGCTCCGACCTGCACGGCCAGGCGCCCGGCAATCTCACTCATCGGCCGCAACATCGGCAGGCTGTGATCTCTGGCCTCGACGGTCTCGTAGGCAATGGCCATGATATCGGCCGCGACCAACGCCTTGGTCAGATCCGGCAACGAGGCCAGATGCAGATAGGTAAACAGCACCTGCCCTGGTCGAAAGAGCGCACACTCGGACAACTGCGGCTCCTTGACCTTCACGATGAGGTCCGCCTGCTGAAACACCTCGGCTTTGGAGCCGGCCACCTGAGCGCCGGCCTGCCGGTACGCGTCGTCTGAAAATCCGCTCCCCTGCCCCGCCGACGGCTCTACCACAACCTGATGCCCCGCCTGCAGCAACACACGAGCGCCGTCAGGCGTCAGACTCACCCGATACTCGTAGTCCTTAATTTCCTTCGGAACCCCGATGATCATAGCCGCCTCCTTGCGCCCCACACCGTTTTACCCTGATACCCCGCATTATACATGGCCGAGCGGGTTTACCGTCAGGAAGCGGCGCACCTTGCTACGCGAAAGTTCAGTGCGGTAAGATTCGCAGACTATCGACCATTTCCCCTTAAGAGGAGCACCTCACGCATGGACGCCGGATCCTGTAATGCCTGCAGCGCCGCGGGCGCACCGTTGATGAAGTTTTCGCTGGGAAAAGATTTCTTCGGGCGGACCTATGACCGGCTGTCCCCCGCTTCGGATCAAAGCCCGAAATGGTATTGTGAACCCTGCTCCATGATGAAGAATCTGCAGCGGGACTTCCGCGACATCCGCGCTGAATTCGACAAACTCGCCAAGGGGCAGGCCTCCGCCCTGTCGGAACCTGAAGCCAAGCAACGGGCGCAGTTGCGCCTCACTGAAATTGCCGCTATCGCAGGCACCCAGGCCGCCGGCTCATCACTCCTCAGCTCGACGGACGTGAAGCAGTTGATCGAGCAATTTCATGCCCGCGCCTGATCCGTTACATCGCACCCTGGAACCTCGGACTTGCTGACATGACCGGCTATCAGCGACATATTTTTGTCTGCACCAACAAACGCGAACCGGATGACCCGCGCGGCAGCTGCTCCAAGCTCGGCTCCGATGCGCTCCACGCCTGCTTCAAGCAGGAGGCCAAGCGACTCAATCTGAAAGGCGTCGTCCGCGCCAACAAAGCCGGCTGTCTCGATTATTGCGCACAGGGTCCGACCGTGGTGGTCTATCCCGAGGGAATCTGGTATCGCGTGACGTCCGAAGTTGACGTGAAGGAAATCATGGAGCGGCACATCGTCAAGGGAGAAGTGGTCGAACGACTCTTGATGGCCGACCAGGCCCCGCTCCCGCTTCTCTCTCCGTTGAAAGCCTAAACTCATCACCCTGCTGACTCGCGCGAGATCTCAATGCCAGCCGACGAGAAATGGAAGGCCAACATGGAAAAGGTGGCCTTTATGAAAGCCTTCCCCGGACTGCTCCGTCACTGGGAAGCACTCGCCGGGAAAACGGTCGAAGCGGTCACCCCGCTCAAGAGCAAGGCCGGCGCGGCCGCACTGATCTGCACAGACGGTTCGTTTGTGGTGCTTCCGCCGCTGACGACGGAGCCTTATGAGTTGGGTGAAGCCCTGCAAGCAGCCCGTAGCTACCTCGAGCCAAAACACCCCGAAGCCTATATCGGATACGATCAGCTGCTGAAGAAAGACAAGGATGCACAACGCACCGCCCGCCTGGAAAATATTCTCGGGGCGATTCGCAACAATATGGAACAGATCCCAGAGTTGAAAGACCGGCTCAAAGACCTGGTCAAGGAGTGGAAGTGAGCAGTCTCCCACAGAAAAACATGTTCGAGATCTTCTCCCAAGGTCTCTTCGAAGGAGTGAAACCCATGCTGGTTATTCGCGATCACCTGGTTCGCCATCCCGACCGGTGCACCCATCAAGCCATTTGCGTCCCCATCTGCCCGACCAGCGCCTGGCTCTCCACACCGCCCTACAAATTCGATCCTTCCCGCTGCCTGGAAAGCTGCCGGCTCTGCCTGGACGCCTGCCCGTCACAAGCGATCTATGCGGTATTCAAGAAAGGCGAAAAATTGCTGGAGCCGCAGAAGAAGTAGAGGAAGTCTGCATGACGGACGGCGCACCACGCACTGGACGACATGAGCGCCGATCCTGATGGGGCGGAACCGCAACGGCATGATCACTGGCTTGTGCCGAGCATCTGTCCGATTCAGCCCTGCCTCCGCCCCCTAGAATGTCGCACTTCTAACCGCGGGCAGCAGCAGGAGTACAGCCAGCAGCACCAACGCGAGCGGCACCGTGGCCTGGAACGAAAGACTTCCTCCGCTCTCAAGGGCATGCCTGCTGAGCACTGCGGCCCACACCAGATTGTAGGCGCACGCCACCCTCAGGCCCCACCGTCGCAAACGCCATAACCCCACAGACGCGAGCACAGCGCATCCGAATTGGAACGACACGGTTGCAACTTCAAGGAGCAGATGCCTTAGTCCGATCACACGAGGATTCACCAGCAGACCGAGCAGCGCAAGGACCGCCAGAACCATGGCCGGAGTGAACCATATGGCAACCACTCCATACATCGCACCGAGCAGTCGGATCATCCAGTGCTCCGCAACACATTTCACGGCAACGGTCGCCCTCCAGAATGTCGGCAGGTCGACGATGCCCTGATCAGACGATCTGCTTCCGCAAGCGCCCCCAGTAGGCCGTCCCTACGTATCCGCAACCGCCCGTGACGGTGGTCATCGCCATCACGCGATAGACGACAGAGCGCGGCGCTTTGATGTTGACCGCCGGGTCGAGGAGATCCGGCGCAGCCGCCACACGTTTCAGCGTTTCACCCGCCAACAGAATCGGCCACATACATGCCAATCGCTGACGAATTTCAAGGCGCGGCAGGGCCATGGTGTACATCCAGCCCTGATCCAAGTGTTCGATTGCCATGTTGATCAAGCGCATCAATACCGGTCTGAACTTCGGCAGGTTCTCTCGATTCAGCAAATCAACCGGAGTCAGGCCCGCCTCACGGAGAAGCCGTTCAGGCACATAACAGCGGCCGCGGTGGAGATCTCGGGCCAGATCCTTCACGATGTTCGTCAGCTGCAATCCCTTGCCGAATCGCACCCCGATGGCCGACATTTTCTTCACATCCCAATCCGACATCGACGGGCAATGTGCGCAGACCATTTGGGTCCAGAATTCACCGACACAACCGGCGACGTAGTACGTGTACTGATCCAATTCGTCCAGGGTCTGAAACGCCGTCAGGTCCTGAGCCGAATCGCCCTGAAAATGTGAAAGATCCATCGCCATCCCGTCCGGCAACACTCCCATCAGCCATCGAATCCGTTCTTGATCGGCTGGATCGAATTGATCATAGAGGGCCAAGCAATCTTCCAATCGCTGGAGCAACACGCGTTCTGCGGAGTCGGCTTGATGAGGAATCAAGCCGACTTGAATTGCGTGCACGTCACTCCGCGCCGCAGCGCTGGAACTGAACTGCGTTCGAAACTGGGTGAGATAGCGGAGGCGCTGTTCGCGGCCGATCAGATCGGTATCGGCAATCGTGTCGGCGGCACGCGCAAACAGGTAGGCCAAGCCCATCTGGTCGCGCACCGTCGCCGGCAGCACGTTGAGGGTCAGATAAAACGACCGGGAAACCTGCTTGAGGATGCCGTGAAGCAGTTCGTGTCTTGCGGAGTCGATAGCCGTGGGGCAACCTTCTTATCTAACTTCCAGCACACCTTCCATCCCCTTCTCCCGATGACTCGGAAAGAACAGGAGCTTCTTGTCGCAATAGAAGGGATACCGACCGGGCGTCTTCACCGTAAACTGCACTGTGACCGTACGGCCCGAGGACACATCCCGTTCGATCGATAACCCCGCAGCCTCGTTGGTGAGGATAAAGTTATGCGGGGTAATCGTGGTGATGCTGGTCAGGAGCAATTCAACCGGCTTTCCGGCCTGGACGATCACATGACCGGGCGTATAGGAGTAACTGTCGAGGATGAGGGTCGCCCGCTGAATGCCGTCGAGTTGATCAACCGGCACCTGAAGCGGCGGAACCTGAGGTGCTTGATCGGCAGCATGCACGAGCGCAGGGGCGATGACCGCGCCGCACATCAGCGCGCAGACCAACCCGACCTGCAGAAAACCAGAGGCCCTGCTCATAGGCAACGGTTCTAGCAGAAGCTCGCGGAGCCGGTCAACCGAGCCGTCGACTTGACTGACCGGGAACCTGGTATTATCTCTCCACAGCGAGACGCAAGAAATCCCCATGCCCAGGGGCCAATAATCAGCTCAGGATCCGGTATAATAACATCCAAGGTTCGTTCCTCTCCGTAGAACGAGGGAGCGAGGAGAACGGACCTCCAAGGAGGACAGATATGAAGTCGTTGAAGGGTATCGGGCTGCTTCTCATTTCGAACATTCTCATTTATCTCACCCTGTCGATTACGGTCAGAGTGCTCGTCAACGTCGTCCTGCCGGCTTTCGGCATCGATGTCCGGGGAGCCTTTAGTCAGGAACTGCTGGTCTGGTCGCTGGTCATCGGGTTCGGCGGCGCATTCATCAGTTTGCTCTTCTCCAAACAAATGGCCCGCGCCATGCTGGATTGCGTTCAAATTACCCAGCCACGCACAAACGCGGAACAGGTGATTTACGGGTCCGTGCGGGAGATTGCCGAACGGCTCCATATCACCATGCCCGAAGTGTGGGTATATGAATCACCTGACCCGAATGCCTTTGCCACGGGACCGAGCAAGAATAACGCCATGGTCGCGGTCTCGACCGGGTTGCTGGCCAACCTGCGGGAAGACGAAGTCAAGGCGGTGCTCGCCCACGAGATGGGGCATGTCTTCAACGGCGATATGTTTTCCACGACGGTGCTCGCCGGCTTGATGAACACCTTCGTCCATTACATCAGCAACTTTGTGTATCAAATGGTAGCCCAGCCACAGGGCGGTGACCGGGAAGAGGGCCAGAGCGGCAGCCCGATCCTCGGCTTCGTGGTCTACATTTTCTTGCAGGTGGTCTTGTCCGTGTTGGCCATGCTGGTCGTCAGCTGGCATTCCCGCCGTCGGGAATATGCCGCCGATGCCTTCTCGGCTAAGGTGTACGGGAAGGAGTCCATGATCAAGGCCTTGCAGGCCATCGATCGCTGGGTAAACCGGGCCCAGTTCGAATATTCGACCCAAGATGCGTTGGCCACGATGAAGATCTCGGGCAACACCTCCGGGTTTCTGCACTTACTCGCGACGCATCCTCCCATTGAGGAGCGTGTCGCGGCGCTGGAACGTCTCTAACCAAGGAGCCTTCATATGCCGATCTCTCGACCGACTTGTTCATGGAAGGTACTGGTCCTCGGACTCGCAGTGGGTCTCGGGCTTGGCGCCCTTGCAACGGGCCTCGGTTCGGTCGATGCGGCGGAACAAGGAGCAACGCGCATGGCTGCCAAAGCTTCGACCGTCTATGATTTCACGTTGAACGATATCGACGGGAAACCCGTCTCGTTGAGTCAATACAAGGGAAAGGTCATCATGCTGGTCAACACCGCCAGCTTCTGCGGGAACACCCCGCAGTATTCAGACCTCGAGAAAATGTATGAGACGTACAAGGATAAGGGCTTTGAGATTCTGGCCTTCCCGGCGAATAATTTCGGCCAGCAGGAGCCGGGGACGAACGAGGAGATCAAGGGATTCTGCCTGACCAAGTACAGTGTCGGCTTCCCGCTCTTCAGTAAGATCAGCGTGAAGGGGAGCGACAAGCATCCCCTGTACCGGTACCTCACCGAACAGAGCCCGTTCCCCGGTGAAGTGGAATGGAACTTTCAGAAATATCTCGTCGATCGCTCAGGCAACGTCGTCGCGCGCTACCACCATCGCACGAAACCGGTGGCCGACGAAGTGGTGAAAGACGTAGAGCGCTTTCTCACGAAGCAGTAAGACCGGTCAGCTTTTCTTCACAAAACTGACATGCGCTCGATACTCTTGGATGGCCGCACTCAGTGCGGCCTTCCCAAGAGGGATATTCGCCTCCAAAGCATCTTCCACCGCCTGATCGTCGATGATCACGTCATACTTGTCCTGCAGATTGGTTCGAACTGCGGTCCCGTCCTTGAACGTCCGCGGCATATAGATTTCAGTCCACACTTCCTTCTCAACCAGGCAGACATCACAGAACCGCTCGTACAACAACGCCAGTTTTTCCGCATCGGTCTCTTTCATGCACCTGCTCCCGGGTAAAACAATCGCACCGCGCCCTCAAGAGGCGGTGAGTGAAGGTAGACCAAGCGACGGGGAATATTCAACGGGCCGGGGAATCGGACGAGGCGGGCGCGGGCGGTTGGTCGGTCACGGCAAAACGCATGGTCCCGACCTGATTCACGGCATGAAAGGGCTGCTGACCTAACGATGTAATATAAATCTTGACCAGATAGTTTCCCTGCGGCCATTGCTCAGACGGTTTCTTCAACTCCAGAAAACCATAGCGCTCGTGGCCCGGCACCTCGAGACTATCGATCACGATTGCACGATCGCCGATCTTTCCGTCTGCGCCCACGGAAAACACTTGAGCGGCAAACTGTGCCGGGTCCTCAAGCGGTGCCACTTCAAAGACGATATAGACGGCCGGAGTATCCGGAGAGAACAGCGTGGTTCCCGGAGCAATGGGCTTCAAGCGGGGATCCTGGGTGTACCATCCCTTTCTCCCGAACGTGTCCCACTCCACCTCATAACCGCGCGCCATCTTGATCCATGTGAACAGCGATTGAGGCACGCCTTTTTGTTGTACATCCAATGAGGGCGTTTCGGTGGGTTCAAACTCTGTCGTGGCCTGCTCCTTCGGAACCATCAGGTCCCGTGCTTCCACGACCGCAACGGAACATCCCACTCCCGCCATCACACCAACCATGACGGCCAGACGGCAGAGGCCCCACCGTCCGTTCATTCCCCTGACTGATTGACCGCATGCAACTGAGATCGGAAGATCCATAGGATTATCGTACTCACTGTGGAGAAGGGGGTCAACCGGCCTGCAGGGATTCATTCCAAACCCCGGCCATGTTGAATGGCTCTGATATAATCCGGACAACCATCACGTATCATAGTGCTCAACATACTTCCGTTGCCATCCACAACCTCATGAACCAACCAGTCCCTCAACAGCAGGCGCCTCTCCCCCTTCATGACCTTGAGCCTTCAGGCAATCTTGCGCAGTCGTCCGATCAAAATCCCAAGGCTGAAAGCCGCCGGTACGGTGTGCGCGATGCGGCCTTTCAAGCGGCCGCGCAGGGCGGCGGGGAACACTATTTCTCGGCCTTTGCGCTGTTTCTGCATGCCTCTCCATTCCACATCGGCATCCTGTCCGCCCTGCCTCAATTGGTCGGCATGATGGCACAGCTCCTCTCCGTGAAACTGCTCCAATATCTCCGCATGCCTGCGCAACTCCTGATCGGTGGAGGCTGGGCACAAGCCCTGTGCTGGCTACCGATCCTTTCGCTTCCCCTGCTCATGCCCGAGCATGGTCCCTGGCTGCTGATCGGCTGCGTCATGCTGTATTTCGCCTTCGGACATGCCACGGCGCCGGTATGGAATAGCCTGTTAGTCGATGTCGTGGAAACGAGCAACCGGGGGGCCTACTTTGCCCAGCGAGCGCGCGTGACGGCGTTGACGAGTTTTGTGGTCCTGGGCATTGCCGGGATGGTCCTGACACTGGGGCAGAAATGGGAACTCAGCTGGATCGGGTTCCTCATCATCTTTCTCGGTGCGGCCGCCGCGCGAGTGGGAGCGACCCGCTGCCAGACCAGGGTTTCCGAACTGGTGCCGGTGCATCATATCGATGCTCCGCATGGATTCAGGCATTTTCTTGCTCAGAGCGCCACGCCGGATTTCCGGCACTTCCTGCTGTTCTCAGGACTCATGCACTTCTCCGTATTGATCTCCGGCCCGTTCTTTGTCGTCTACCTGTTGCGGGATCTGCACTGGTCTTACCTGCAGTATGCAGGCTGGATGGCCAGCAGCATCTCGGCGCAATTCCTCACCCTCGCCCCATGGGGGCAAATCGGCGATCGATACGGGAACAAGACCCTGCTCATGGTCACAGGCCTGGCGGTCCCGCTCCTGCCGATGGGCTACTTGCTGAGCGAACACTATCTGTTTCTACTGAGCCTGAATTTTTTCGGCGGGGTAATTTGGGCGGGACTGTCGCTCGGACTCCAAAACTATGTCTTTGACTCGCTCCGTCCGCACGAGCGCACCAGAGGCGTAGCCCTGGCCAATGCCACCAACGCCATCGGCTGGGGCATCGGGGCGCTGACCGGCAGCTGGCTGGCCACTATCCTCCCGGCGCAATTCTCGCTCGGCCTCTGGGAACTCGCCCCAGCATCCAACCTGCCGTTCCTGTTCTGCCTCTCCGGAGCGCTACGATTGCTGATTGCCCTCAGCATGCTGAAAACTTTCGGCGAGCCACGAGAGATCGGGACGCCGCCACAAGGGCATCTGATGTGGGAGTTGCCGCTGGTGAAGCCACTCGTGGCGCTGCTCCCCTGGAGAAATTCTCGCGTCGCGCCCTAACCGTTCGCGTCGCCATGCCTTGACTGACTACATCCCGGCCGGCTTATGTTCCCGTTCTTCCTGCTTGAGCTTATCGAACCCCCGATCGGCATTGCCCTTCACCTGCTCCAACGACGGTTGAGCCATGGGTTTCGGTTTCTCACTCGCACAGCCAGCCACGAGCACCCCAACCGCCATCAATCCTCCCAACAGGCCGATCACGCGCATCCCCGCACCGACGCTGCCGCTCCTGTACTCCATGCCACGCCCCCTTTCGATCAGCCCATCCGGTTACACACAGACCTGACAAGGCATTATGGGATAGTGCTGCGCCGCGCTCAACACGAAAACGCATCCGGCCCACACACGTTGACTGCCTCCGGCAAAGACGCTATCCTCCGCGATAAGCACCGACGCCTCCTGAAAGGAACCCGATGTCGTTACATGACCGTTTGACCGAAGATCTCAAATCAGCGATGAAGTCGCGAGACCAACTGCGCATGGACGTCATCCGCATGATCAAAGCCGCCGTGCAATACAAGGAAGTCGAGCTGAAACAAGATCTGGACGATGCCGCCATGAGCCGGATCATGACCACGCTCATCAAGCAACGCAAGGAAGCCGCCGAGCAATTCGAAAAGGGCAACCGGCAGGACCTGGCGACGAAAGAACGGCAGGAGATCAGCATCATCGAGGGGTATCTCCCCGCCGCGCTCTCCTCCGATGAACTGGCCCGGATCGTCGACGCCGCGGTGAAGGAATCCGGCGCTACGTCTCTCAAAGACATGGGCCAGGTGATGAAAGCCGTCATGGCCCGCTTGGCCGGCCAATCCGTAGACGGCAAAGTCGTCAGCGATCTGGTCAAAGCCGCTCTTCAACGTTAAATGTGCCGCCGGCACCACCACTCTTAATCTCTTACTCGATTCTGCCGATACGGCTCTGACAGGTCGCATCACATCGATGCAACCCTGGGCATGAACCGCTTTCACCATGCCCGATAGGCAGGTCCAGGACCTGCTCCCACGCCCCCAACCAGAC
Organism: Nitrospira sp.; assembly: GCA_024998565.1. Taxonomy (NCBI): domain Bacteria; kingdom Pseudomonadati; phylum Nitrospirota; class Nitrospiria; order Nitrospirales; family Nitrospiraceae; genus Nitrospira; species Nitrospira sp. The sequence continues at coordinate 198,167 of JACOEM010000004.1, read as the reverse complement.
GAGGCCGCGGATGGGTATCCTGATCGTCGACGACTCTCCCGACCAACAGTTGCTGCTGAAGACCATTTTGAAGAAAGCCGGCCATCTGGACCTGTTCATCGCAGACTCGGCGACAGCAGCCTACGACCAGCTTGGCATCGATCAGCCCGAGCCGCCTCAGCACACTCCGCCCGTTGATCTCATCTTGATGGACTTTCTCATGCCGGGCATCGACGGCGTCGCTGCCACCCAACGGATCAAGAGCCTGGAGAGCCTGCGGGACATTCCGGTGATCGTCGTTACGGCCAAGACCGCACTGGGCGATCTGCAGGCGGCCTTTGCGGCCGGGGCCATGGATTACATTACCAAGCCGGTCAACAGTGTGGAGCTGCTCGCCCGGGTGAATTCCGCGCTGATGCTGAAAAAAGAAATGGATTGCCGCAAAACCCGCGAAATGGAATTGCGCCGCAGCAATGCCGAACTCCAGCAGGCGCTGCGGGAAGTGAAGGTGCTGAAAGGCCTGGTGCCGATCTGCGCCTCCTGCAAGAAAATCCGGAACGATCAGGGGTTCTGGCAACAATTGGAAGAATATATCCAGCAACATTCGGAAGCCGAATTCAGTCATGGTCTCTGCACCCCCTGCATTAAAAAGCATTACCCTGGCGTTTACCCAGACTAGCTGCTAGCATCGTCCTACGACACACTTTCAGGGAGACACTGACCATGGGTATCCTGATCGTCGATGATTCGACGGACGATCGTCTGTTGATCCAATCCATCCTCGCCAATGCCGGTTACGAAGAAACCTTTGTGGCGGAGTCCGCCGCCGCGGCGTTCCGGTTGCTGGGGCTCGACGGCCCCCGGCAAATGGCGGGCCGGGTGGATTTGATCCTGATGGATATCGTCATGCCGGCCACCAACGGCATTGAAGCCTGCCGGCAGATCAAAGCCGTCGAACGCTATCGCGACATCCCGATCATCATGGTGACCGTAAAAACGGATCCGGTCGATCTGCAGTTGGCCTTTGCGGCGGGGGCGATCGATTACGTCGCCAAGCCCATCAGTAAGATCGAGCTGCTCACCCGCGTCCGGTGCGTGCTCCGCCTCGTCCATGAAATCGAACGGCGCCGCGCGCGCGAGCAGGAACTGCTGGAGGTGATGCGCCAGTTGCAGGAAGCCAACCAGATGCTGTTGCGACTCTCGTGCCTCGACGGGCTCACCGGGATCACCAATCGACGCCAGTTCGACGACTTTCTGGACCAGGAATGGCGCCGGGCCGCGCGCGAATCGACCCCGCTGTCGCTCATCATGCTCGATATCGACTACTTCAAGACGTACAACGACAGCCATGGGCACCAGGCCGGAGATGAATGTCTTCGCCAGGTGGCCCAGCTCATCTCCAGCCACGTCAATCGCCCCGGCGACTTGGTGGCCCGGTACGGAGGCGACGAGTTCGTCATCGTGCTGCCCGGCACCACGGTAGACGGCGCGGCCCAGGTCGCCGATACGCTCCGGCGCAAAGTCTGTGAAGCAGAGATGAAACATCCGAACGGCGATCCCGTCACCATCAGTCTCGGCTTCGCCTGCACCGTGCCAAGCCGCGTCGCCGCGCCGACCGATCTCATCAGGGCTGCCGACCAGGCCCTCTACCAGGCCAAGCAGGAAGGGCGTAATCGAGCCAAGCAAGCCGGAGTCCTGACGCTCGTGCACCACACGCATAAAGATTGATGACCTCCCGCCGTCGCGACCATCATGTCACCCACTCGCGAGACGGAGCGGTCATGCCGGACTGAGACGACCGGACCACGCCATGGCGAAACGTATCACGCAGACCAGACGAACCGCCTCGAGCCCTCCCGCACGTCTCTCCCGCACCGCTTCCCGACCATCCACCGCGCTGCAACGCGAGCAGGCCGCGCGCCTGCGTGCCGAGCGGGCGCTTCAGCGTGTCTCCAAAGAATTGCAGCGCCGCGTCGAAGAACTGCAACGGGCCAAAGATGCCGCCGATGTGGCCAACCGTGCCAAGAGCGAGTTCCTGGCCAGCATGAGCCACGAGATCCGAACCCCGATGAATGCCATCATCGGCATGGCCGATCTCCTGTGGGAAACCACCCTCACTCCGGAACAACGGAAATATTTGCGCATCTTTCGCCGCGCCGGAGCCAGTCTGCTGAGCCTGATCAACGACATCCTCGACCTCTCGAAAGTCGAATCAGGCCGCCTGGACCTGGACTCGATCGACTTCGACCTGTCCGAGCTGATCGACAAAACCAGTGAAATGCTGGCCTTGCGTGCCAACGAGAAAGGCCTCGAACTCGTCTGCCACCTCGCCAACGATGTCCCCTGCCATCTCATCGGCGATCCCAACCGTCTCTACCAAATCCTGCTCAATCTGCTGGGCAACGCGATCAAATTCACGGAGAAGGGCTCGGTGGTCATGAGTATCACCAACGATCCCGAGCTTCGAACGCCGGGCGCGATTCGATTCTCGATCAGCGATACGGGCATCGGCGTCCCGCACGACAAGATCAAAGCCATCTTCGACACGTTCACGCAAGCGCACAGCACGATTGCCCGCCAGTACGGCGGCACGGGGCTGGGCTTGTCGATCTCGCAACAGCTGGCAGCCCTCATGGGCGGCCGGATCTGGGTGGAAAGCACCCTCGGCGAAGGCAGCACGTTCCACTGCGTGGTCCAGCTTGGCGTGCAAACAGCCCCGCCGCCATCGAAAGTGTCGGGCACGATGAACCTGGCCGGACTCCGCTGCCTGGTCGTGGACGATTACCCGACCAATCGGCTGATCCTGCGCGAAACCCTGTTCGGGTGGGGTGCGACCGTGGTGGAAGCCGACAGCGGCGAGCAGGCCATGGAGGCCTTGGAAGTCTCGCTGAAGTCCGACGCCCCGTTCACCCTGCTCCTGCTCGATTGCCGGATGCCCGGAATGGACGGGTTTGAGGTCATCGAACGCATCCATGCCGATCCGAGGCTGAGCAACCTCACGATCATCATGCTTGCCTCCGACCGGTGGGCCGACGACATCGCCAAGACCTACGACCTCGGCCTGGGCGGCTACCTGGTCAAACCGATTCGACGCTCCGACCTTCAGCAAACCATCAGCATCGCATTGGGTCGCAGTAAGAGTGGCTTCTCACCTTCTCCGCAAGGCGCCGCTCCCCCGGTCACACCCCAAGGACGATCCCTGCGGATCTTGCTGGTGGAGGATTCGCCGGACAATCAGGTGTTGATCCAGTCCTATCTGAAGAACACCATCCATCGAGTGGATCTGGCCGATAACGGGCAGATCGGCGTCGCAAAATTTCAAAACGGGCACTATGACCTCATCCTCATGGATATGCAGATGCCGGTCATGGACGGCTTGACCGCGACACGAACCATTCGGCGTTGGGAGCAGGAACAAGGTCTTCCCGCAGTTCAAATCATTGCCCTCACGGCCCTGGCACTCAAAGAAGAATCGGCAAGGATCTTCGAAGCCGGCTGCAATGCCCATATGACAAAGCCGCTGAAACGAACCACGCTGCTGGAATTACTCCTGGCCTATGAAAAGACGCGAGCGCAATGATGCACCATCATGCTGAACCAGGCCCCGACAAGATCCCCGTCCGTATTGATTCCAGCCTTGAAGCCATCATCCCCGGGTTCCTCGCCAACCGGCAGCGGGATCTCACCACGATCGAGTCCTGCCTGAAGCAGGGCGATCTCAACACGATTCGCATGCTTGGCCATCGCATGAAAGGCGACGGCGGCGGGTACGGTTTCGATCAGATCAGCGTGATCGGCGACCAACTTGAGCGGGCCGCCATGGCACACAATCTCTCGGCGCTACACGATCAACTCAACGGCTTGAAGGATTTCCTCGCGCGCGTCGAGATTGTCTACATCCACTGAGTTCAGTACCCGTCCCTTAGCTCTACTCCCTTCATTCGTGCGACTTGCTCTCTTCCAGACTGCTCGACCCGCTACATTGTAGACGGCACAAGCCCAAGCGTACCCAGCAACAATGCAGGCACAGCAGGAGCAGTCGCGAGGAATTCCGGCTGCGGAAGATCGTTGCGGAGATCTACCATAAGCAGAGACTGAAGATTGCGGCCAAGTATGCTGAGGAGAATTCGTGATGAGAACAGGGACAGGAAAGAAGGCTATGCGGGGGCACCCAAGGAGGTGTGTCGGGTTTGATCAGGACGGAAGGAGCTAACCGATTGGATTCGGATCGCACAGATGAGGTTTGGTGGAGGGCAGCCGCTACACCCATCGTTGGCACAAGCGGTTTCGTTTAAAATTTCAGGGGTTGCGTTTGCGGCGTAGTTGTATTGGCTGTATTTGAGCGCCAAGGTCTTGCCTTAAAAGGGCTCCAGTCGACAAGTAAACAATGTATTAGGTACTGAAACATTTCAATCCCATACACGGTTTTACAATGACTTACAAATAGGATGTCCGATATAGAACACTCATGAACAGCAGTCGTTAGGCAGGCTACCAACACCTACTTTATCGTTGCTTCAGGTCGCCGCATCATCGAATGACCAGCCGACTCGTTTCAGGATTTGAACCTGCTTCATAGGAGGTATTTCGAACCATGCGTCTGCCGCGTAGGCAATAAATTGAGTTCTGGCTCGTTCTCGACCGCCTACCGTCTCGAGATAGGCGGTCATCACCGCAGGGGTTCCTCCAAGCAGGCTAAAGTCATTCAAATAACACATCAGTCCCCACGTCCCAGACTGGCCATAGACATGCAGCTCCATGCCAGTGATATATGAAAGACCTCTAAGATTCTCTAGCACCTTTTGATCCCACACGATCCGAAAGGTATCCCCATAGTGAGGCAATGTTTCTGATTCCGTCACGATCATGCGGTCATCGCCCATCTTCATCGCCGCGCCGGCGAGCGCCGCGAATGCAGCCTCGTCCATGGCAAAAATGTGTCCAGGAACCAGAATGGTCTCCCAGGATGATTCGACAAACGGCCTTAACATGTCTGCAAGAACGAGGCTGTCTTCAGCTTGTGAGAAGACTCTGTTGTGCAGCGCGAGCAGGTCCCTGTTGAATTCGTCGCGGGGTACTGAGATCACTGATTCATTGATCATGCGTCACCTAAAACCGAAGTTTAATTGTCGGTTGACCGGGAAGCTCGAGGTCAATCGTCGGTCGATTTCCTTCTGGTGGAACTCCAGACGAGAAATCTCTGGATTTTAGTAGCCCACTTTCTTCAGTTTCGGCCATGTATACCGGACCTTTTTTGGTATCTTTTTTCTCGACCTCAGTGTTGACGGTGAGAGACTTGAAGACGCGGTCCTTCTCTTCCTTCCCCATGGGACCGGCATGCTCGTACAACTTAGAAGATTTGCTAGACTTTAACAACTTGCCCGCATTGATTACCTTCATGATCGCCTTCAAGGAAACTTTCCCAACTGCCGCCATCTGTCCGCTCAGAAGCGCTGACCCGACGACATCTTGGGCTATTTCGTTGATAATATTCCTGGTGTCTTCACCTCTAGGCGGTCCAACTCCCCAATTCGGGAGTGAGGGCGGTGGCGACGGAGGAAAGAAGTCTAAGGGCGGCAATTGAATGGGCGGAGGCAGCCGCGTGTCGTTCACGGTCACTTCACGGACTGGCACGACAGGCGGACTGTCGGGGGGAGGCGATTGTGGCGGTTGTGTCGGTGGAGTGCCAGTGCGGTCCACGCCGAAGAGATCATAAAGCCACTGCCTGATACAGTCGCTGGTATACTGATTCTCACACGTAAGATGCCCCGTTGGGTCCGTGTAATTGAAGGGACTGTTTCGCACATACGCATAGCGATTGAGGTCTTGCGGATTGAACGGATCGGGCACCACCGTATCGGGAGAAACGAATCGTCCTAACGAAGCCTCATACTGACGCGCCTCATAGTTATAGAGGTCCGTACTGGCATCCAGTTCCTGCCCGGTATACTTGTACGGCACATCCACCGCCGGCGTGACCGGTGAGCTGTTCGTGCGGGTTGCACCGTACGGAAAATACGAGAGATTCTGGACCTTTGCACCGCTCTCGTCGGTAATGACAGACGACGAGCCCAAATGGTCCTGGTGATAATAGTGGATGCCTCCGCTCGCTGGCAGCGTCGCCACGCGTTCGGACCCGGCAAAGATCATCCGCGAGCAATTGGCATTCTCGCATTCATAGAGCCGGCTGATATACCGCGTCGTCGTGCTCCCCACGACCTTCTTCACCCGCCCATTATCGCCGTCATAGACGAACGTGGTTGTCTGTCCGCCAATCGTGATCGTGAGCGGTTTGTTTTCCAGGTTGTAGGTGAATGATCGGCCCGCCCCGGCAGTCATATTCCCGTTGCCGTCGTAGCTATACGTGTTGCTGCCTGCCGTGCTCACGGCATGCGGGCGCACGCTGCTTGAGCCACTGGTGGGATAGGTATAACTGCCCACCTGTGAATTGGCCGTCAGATTCCCGATTTCGTTGTAACTATAGGTGATCGACGCCGTCGCCCCACCGCTCCCATATGGGCCTTCGGCCTCAGTCAGCCGGTCCAAACTATCGTAGGTCATGGCCTGGTCCCCGACCCCGCCTGCGACCGTATGGTCCGCAATGGTGGTGAGATTCCCATCCGCCGTGTAGGCATACTGCAGATCTTGATAGACCGTGCCGCTGTTGCTGTTGGTCACCAACGTGGCCGCTTGCAAGGTGACATTCCCCCATTGCGCCTCATGCATCGTCTCCACGGTCCACTTGACCGTGAGGGTCTGACCCGACGATGCAGCCCGATAGGTCAAGGTATACACGCGCGCGATGCCATCTGAACTCCCTCCCGGATCGGTGACGGAGGTGTCCACATAGGCGCTGGCACTGCTGTCGCTTAACGTGGCTTCCAGTTTGCCTTGCGCGCCCCAGACGCCGACATAGACCTTGACGGTCCGTGAGGTCGTATCGGCCGGCACCGTGATCTGGAACCCCTTATTCAAGCCATTGATGTACAGACCTGTGGGCGAATTCGTGGCGTTGGCCGTCGGCGTGCCATCTGTCCAGCTGTACCCGTTGGGGTTGGTGTCGTAGCGTGCGGCGGTGCCTCCTCCGAGAGCCGAGTAATTGCTGATCTGTGCGGTGATGCCGCTCTTGTGGTTGAAACTACTGGCGGTGGTCAGGCCCCAATGGGCCCAATCCGTCGTGCCTTCAGTCGAGAGCGTCACCGTGGCGCTGGGCGTGGCGAGACCCCCGGCGAGGGCGCCACTGACTGACCCCGTGACCAGAGTCGCTCCTTGCAGGGACACGTTCCCCCACTGAGAGTCATTCATGCCCGTCACCGTCCAGGTGAGCGTGAGGGTCTGATTGGGAGATGCCGCCTGATAGGTCAATGTATAGACGCGGTTGGTCCCATCCCCACTGCCGGAATCGTTGAAGGACGTGTCCGTGTATCCTGCCGCGCTCTGATCGCTCAGAATTGCTTCGAATTTTGCCTGCGCGCCCCACCCGCCCACATAGAGCTTCACCGTGCGAGGCGTGGTGTCGGCGGGAACCGTGAGCTGGAAGCCCTTGTTCAGCCCGACGATGTAGACGCCGGTCGGACTGTTCGTGGCACTGGACGTGGGGGTTCCACCCGTCCACGTATACGTGGTGGGATTATCGTCAAAGCGCTGGGCCGTCCCGCCGCCCACCGCAAAGAACGTGCTGATCTGCGCCGTCACGCCACTCTTGTGGTTAAAGCTGGACGCATTCGTCAACCCCCAGTGTGCCCAATCCGTGGTGCCTTCGGTGGACAGGTTGACGGCCGTTCCGGGAGCCGCCGCGCTGGCCGTCAGCACCCCCGCCGGTCCGGCTGTCTTCAGAGTGCAGAGGCGGAAATTCTGTTGGGAACAGACCGTGTTGGTGGTCTGGGCGTAGGTCTTCGTGGTGGTCACACCATTGCCATAGCGCGTCAGCCCTGCCTGACCGAGCGCATTATATTGGCTGTACTGAATATAGGTCGTCGTGCCATCGAACACCTTCTCCAACAGCGGCCCGTTGTAGGCATAACTGATCACGGTCGTCGGGCTACCGGGATAGGTCACGGTCAGGAGGCGGCCCAATCCGTCATAGGTACTCTGCGTGGTATAGGTCGTCCCATCCAGGGTCTTGTCGGTCTGCGTGATCCGCCCGAGCGCATCGTAGCGAAAGACCACGGTGCCCGAGGCATCGACGACCTGCTGGAGGCGACCGTTCCGATTGTACGTGCCGCCATCGTAGGTGTAGACAACATCCCCGGCGCCGGGGGATTTTTGCGTCGTAAAATCCTTCTGCGTGCGCCGGTTGAGGGCGTCATAGCGAAACCAAAGCAACTGGCTCTTTGCATCCGTCTGCTTCGTCAGATTGCCGACGGCATCGTAGAGATAACTCCAGTCGCCCATGTCCGGGTCATGCATGGCCGTCTTGCGGCTCAGGGTGTCGTAGGTCATGGTCGTCACATTGCCCTTGGCATCGGTGACGGACAGCAGGTTGCCCAGCGTATCGTATTGATAGGTCGTCGTGGCATAGGGGCTGCCGACGGTGGTGTCACAGGTGCTGGTGGTGCCTTGGTACTCATCGACACGGACCGTCCGGCCGTAGGCATCCTTGGTCTCGCGCTTCCGGTGATTGGCCGTATCGATGGCCACCGTCACCCAGGCGCTGGTACAGGCCAAGCTCCGGGTGCCGTCTGGCAAGTCGAGGCGTGTCAGCCGACCCAACGCATCGTATTGCAGCGTGGACCAGCGACCGGTGACGGATTCGACCGTCTTGAAGTAGGGCAAGCTCCGTTTACGCACAGCGCCCCGAATGTCATATTCCAGTTCCGTCACAATCGTGGCACTGTCCGGCCCGCTGGACTCTGTCTTCACTGAGCGACCCAGACCATCGAAGTAGTTCGCGCTGGTCAAGGCCGTCGTCACGCCGGCACCGGAACTGCTGGTCAGCACATGCTGGGTGCCGACGGAAAACCCGGAGCCATAGTTGTAGGTGGTCGTTGTCACGAGCCCGTCTGGCGCCGTGGTCTTCGTCAGGCGGCTCAGCGTGTCATATTCATAGGCCACCGTCTGGCTGTTGGCGTCCGTGACGCTCTTGACCTGTCCGAAGACCCCGTTCGTGAGACCTTGACCGCCAACGCCATAATACTGAGTCGTCGTGACCTGGCTCAGCGCATTGGTCGCCGTGGTGGGAAAGGTGTTGGTCGCGTCATAGGTGAGCGTGGTGGTGTTGCCGTTCGCATCCCGCGTACAGGCGAGATTGCCATAGGCATCATAGGCCATCCGGGTTTCGGGATTCGTCCCGCCGTTGAGCCATCGCACGGTGCGGGTCAGATGTCCCTTGGTCGGCGTCTGGTTGGTCGAGGCGGTGGTACAACTCGTCGTGCCGTCATAATAGAACGTGGATTGAGCCACCTGTGGACTGAGCCCGATACCTTGATAAACCGTCTCACTGGTCGGAAAGCCGAGCAGCCAATCGGTCGTGTTATTGCCGAATGTCCGTACGACGGTTCGATCGTCACTGGTCGTGCTCAAATCACCAGACTGGTCTTCGCGCAGAACATTGCCATAGGCGTCATAGTCGGCATAGACCGTCCGGGTTTGTTTGGCCCCGTTATCCAGCGACCCATCCACCTGGGCCACCGGCGTAAAGTAGGGGGCGGCGCTGTCGCTGTCGGCCACATAGGCCGTGGTCGTATTCGAAAAGATATACCCGGCTGCATCGGTGACCTTGACGCGATAGGCCAAGCCCTTGGTGTAGCCGACGGCCACATTGGGATTGTTGGTGTCCACCGCGACATCATTGCCTTGATGGAACCAGGTTTCGGTGATGGCTTGTTCGCCGCTGGGGCCGGTCGGACCGGTGACCTTGACGTAGTTGAACCCCCGCAGGTCCCGTTCGGCAATGTGATAGAACCCGCCGCTATACAGATAAGAGGTGACGGAGGAAGTCCCGGTACAGGATGATCCACTCCAGTTGTCGCAGGTCGTGAGGGAACTCACCGTCGCCAGCGGGATGGGAAGCTGGGTGTTCGTATATTGGGGCGAATAGACATAGGCAATCGTCGTCGCCCCGCCGAGTCCGTTGGTGACGGAGGTCAGCAGAAACTTACCGGGACCACTCGGCGCCACCCGCAGGTTATTGTTATCCGACTGGATATAGGTAAAGTCGGCTTTGCCGTCGCCGGTGACATCGATATAGGAGAAACTGGGTTGGCAGGTCGGGGGGCCCACACAGGAGATGCCCGCTCCACGAGTCCCCCACAGGGCGTCAGGATTGTAGTCGGCTCCGTTGGACACGACCGCACGGAGATCATTGGAATTGTCGCGGTTGTACACAAAATCCGATTTGCCATCCCCGTTCGTATCAAAATAGCCAAACGCCGGTTGGCAGTTGCTGGACCCGGCACAGGCGACTCCATAATCCTTGTCACCCCAATCTGTATCGGTGTCGAACCCGCTGCCGGTCGAGAGGAGGACACGGAACTGATTGGCATCCACGCGGTGATAGATAAAATCCGCTTTGCCGTCCCCATTGCCGTCGAAGAACCCGAAGGCGGGCACGCAATTCGACGCACCGGCACAGCCGATCCCATAGGCCCGAGATCCCCACGCCGTGTCCGTGGCAAAGGCCGTCCCGGTGGACAGCAGGGCGCGGAATTCCGTCGTCCCCGTGCGCTCGTAGACGAGATCTGTGCGGCCGTCCCCATTGAGATCGACAAAGCTAAAACTCGGCTGACAATTGGTCGCCCCGATGCAGGCAATCCCGTAGGCCTTCGTCCCCCACGCGGTATCCGTCCCAAAGCTGGTGCCGGTGGACAGGAGCACGCGCCATTCATCGGCATCCGATCGATGATAGACAAAGTCCACCTTGCCGTCCCCGTTCACGTCCGTCCAGGCAAAGCCCGGTCGGCAATTCGAGTTGCCGAGACAGGCCACGCCGTAACTCTTCGAGCCCCACGCCGTATCGGTCCCGAAGCCGGTGCCGGTGGACAGCAGCACGCGGAACTCGTCCACATCCGTACGCTGATAGATAAAATCGGCCTTGCCGTCTCCATTCACGTCCGCGAAGGTGAAGTTCGGCAGACAATTGGAGGCCCCGGCACAGGCCACGCCATAGGCCCGCGAGCCCCAGGCCGTATCGGTGCCAAAACTCGTCCCGGACGAGAGGAGGACGCGAAATTCCGTCACATCGGTCCGTTCATAGACCACATCGGCTCGGCCATCGCCGTTCACATCGGCAAAACTCACCGCCGGGCGACAGTTGGGTGTGCCGATACAATTGATCCCATAACTTCTGGTTCCCCAGACACTGTCCTCCCCCAACGCGATGGTTTCAGCTTCATAGCCTAAGCTTACCGGCGGCAACGCCGTCCCACTGGTGATCGCGTAGGAGCCATTGAAGACGGCGTCACTCCCAAACTGTTGGATCGACGCCAAGAGCGATCGTCCGGTGGTCTGGCTACTGGCGTAGGTCACCTGGTAGGCGCGCACCCGTGCGCTGTTGGCCTGCACATCGATCGATTTGAGCCGCTTCGCCGTCACAACCTTGAAGTTCGGTACATACAGCGCTTGCGTATCGGGACGGTCTTCGAGGTGAAAGGTCACCACATTGGTTGGCGTGGTGCTGCCGTTGCCGGCATAGGCCACCTCGTTCAAATAGATCTGGTTCTGGTCTTTGGTATAGCTGACGGTCAGATAATTGCCGTCCCGATCTTCCACGCGATCCAGGCCCCATTTAAAAATACGGGCCGCATCAGCCGGGTCAACGACGCGAGAGGCTGCCGTTTGCCCGAATGAATAGGTCGTGCCGGACTTGTCTGTCGCGACAAAATATTGTTGGCCATCCCCGGCGGTGAGTCGCTGGACTCGCACAAACGGGCCTTCAATTTTCAGTCGGTACTCCGTGCTGGGAGCCGGTGACGGCGCGGGCACCAGATCCCCAGCGATACCGTTCACGCCCAGGGTATAGTCGTGTGCGGCGTAATCCACCCCAAAGCGGGTTTGCCGCTCCACGGCGCCGAGGCCCAACTTCCAGCCCATCCCGACCCAATCGTTACCGCCACTGCTCTCATACGCCAAAGCGAGTGTCGGCTGCATCCCGTGGCGCCCCGGCGGCACGAGGAGCGGGACACTGGTCGTCAGCACGCCGGTGAACAGATCGGGCTGGACCGACGCGCTGATTCCCTGGATCGGCTCAGCCGTGTCCGTCTCTTTCGCCGCAACCGGCATAACGACACCTGCAAGACTGGCGCAGAGCATCACCAGAGACAACCAACGGGTGTTATGAGGCCACATAGGGAGCACTCCTCTTCGAGATGGATACGAATTTTGAATCATGAATGTGTTCTCAAATGTCTGCGTTCTCGCACTACGTAGATGCTGTTGATTACCACCAGACCTGGAATTGCCACAGCAAAATGTAAAAATGGATCGTGCTGCGTTCGAGCCAACCGCGTCAGATAAACTGCCATGCAATCCGATCAATAAGGCCTGTCAAATTTCGACTGCCAGAGACCGTTTTTTGCGCCCGCCTGACTTCTCGGGCCTTCCCCACGCGATAAGCCACACAATTCCGTGTCGTTACGGGGATGCCATGGTGTGCATTTGAATTGCAGAGTATGAGAGCCACTGTCGGGCTGACGGGGCAACAGCAGTACCTGCTTCGCCAAATAGGGCCATTCATCTCTAGCGCATGTTTTTTGGCCCTAGCGGCATATTTTTACCGAAATCACGATGACGAGGTATGCGACTACGTAGTGACCACACTCACGTCTTCCCCATAGCGTTCAAGTCTGGATGTGTTGCTCTAAAATCCAGGCGTGCTGGTTTCGCCACGTCTGGAGCGGCATGCGTGAGTGCCGTCTGCGATGAGGAGATTGTGGTGATCCTTCGATCTCGCCCCGACAGCCTCCTGACGGCGTTCTGCGTGCTGGTCTTTTCTACCGTGAACTCCTGTCCCCCAGTGTCCCCTGCTGTCCCCTAGTGTCCACGAACGGGCTCTTTCACCACCGCACGCCGATGCGTATGGTTCGGCCATGCATCGTGTGCCGCAACGCAAAGGAGACGTGATGGAACAAACCTGGTTGACCGTCGATGAGCTAGCCGCCGTCCTCAAAGTCAGTCCGAAGTCAATCCGCCGGGCGTACCGCAAGGGGGAGATTCCCGTGGATCGATTCTGTCGGTTTGTGCGCTTCGACCTCGAACGCGTGAAGGAGGCCCTGAAGGCCAAGGGGCACAGTCTGACCGGTGTCGTTTCCACGAAGAAGGAGGGACAGCGCAGCGCGACCGGCGGCGCCAGCCGGCGGCGCGCGCAGCGGCCCCGCCCCCGACTGGGTAAGACGGGGGCGTCTATCGCACAGGCCCCAAGGAGGAAGAAATGACAGGTTCTGGAGGGTTCACGCAGACCATCGATTGGTTGGCCTTCACGCTGCCAAAGGCTGACGTCGCCGAGGTGATTGCGCTAGTTGGTGGTGATTGGTTCCAGAGTGAGACCGGGTTTCGTGGCTATCCCATCGCGCAGTTCATGACGCAGGGGAAGACCGGAGTTGGGAAGTTGGGGACGGGTGCCCCTCGCAATCCGAAAGAAGTGCATGTGGATCTCTCGGCTGGGATCGTCTCCCAGTGGGACGAGACCAAGTTGAAGACCGTGCTGGCCTGGATCTTTGCCCAGAAAGGCCATGTCACGCGCATCGATGTGGCGCTGGACGACCGGGAGGCGTCTGTCGCAGTGGAGACCGTCCGCCTGGCTGTGGAGGCCGGACAATTAGTGAGCCGATCGAAGCAATTCAAAGTCATCCAAGCCTCAAATCATCGGGAGGGCGTCCGGACCGGAGAGACACTCTACTTTGGGAGCCGCGAGAGTCAAACGATGCTGCGGGTCTATGACAAGCGGCTGGAACTCCAAACCAAAGGCCGAGACGACGCGGGATTGTACGGTGTGCGCTGGGAATTGGAATTCAAGCAGGATCGGGCTCAAGCCTGCGCAAAAGCGCTCCTCACCCTCGATCCGGAAGATTGGCGGGCGTTTTTGGTTGGCGTGCTGCGTTCCTACGTCGATTTCCGCGAGACCACGCGAGAGGCCGAATCCTACGAGAAGTACCGAGCGCCGTTAGTGGGCTGGTGGAAAGCCCTCACCGAAGGCTTCATGCGATGCCGGCTCGTCGTCGAACGGATTCAGCAGCGGTTGGATGATGTGGCGGCCTGGCTCGCGAACGCCATCAGTCCCATGCTGGCGGTCGTCGTTGCCTGTCGAGGGGATCAGTTTCTGTTCGAGATGATCTATGCGGGTACCAAACGATGGACACAGAAGCACTATGCGTTGCTGAAGCAGCGTAAGCGAGGGACCCCCTATGTCCTTAGAGTTTCATAACGGGTCGTGGCGACGCATGTGTCCAGGATGTGGAACCAGAGGCTGTCGGTGCAAGTGGCTACAGGGCGCTCTGTATCTGAGCTGTACGGCATGCGATTCGGAATTCTGTTTGAAGCCAAAAGCCCGGTCCGAAGGCCGGGGCGTATGGGTCAGGCGCTTGGCTGACTCGAAATTCACTCACTATTCAGGAGGTCTCGACGATGCAAGTCAAAGCGGAGGGCGCAGTGCAGGGCTATGTGGAACGGAGGAGCCGGGAAGGCAAGGTCTACAGATCGGTGGACTTCTATGTGAAGGGCAAAGATCCGGGAGTGCTGCGTTTGGGGATTCCGGAGGATCAGATGCCATTGATCGAGGTCTGCAAGCAGGCCGAAGGCAAACAGGCCCGTGCCTCCATCGAAGTGCGGAAGTTCGAGCAGACGGGCCGCGTCTTCTTCGATTTGTCTGGATTGGAAGTCCTGAAGTAATCGCAGGGGGAGGAAGGCCAGTGGATCTCACCATTCTACTCGTGGCGGTCTTGTTACTGGCCTTCCTCGCCGGCCTTGGAGTCGGACGGTTGTGAAATTACTTTCCCTCATGACATATCTGGGTTTTGTCTGGGCCCTGCTCGTCTCACTCTGTGTCGCGCCAGGCGAATCGTTAGGCCAGACCGCGACGCAGTATTCGCGGGTGGTGGCTCAGGCCGAACGCATTGCTTATCTGGCGGCGCAACGGTCGGCGCTAGCCTCCCAAGTCGCGACCGCTGCGCTCGCGCCGTCGGTCACTTCGATGGCGGTTCGCATGGTGGCCGGTCCGGTTGGGTGGGCGGCTCTGGGGGTGAGTGCCGGCCTGGTGCTCGCCCAGATGTATTACTCACAGGCCGATCTTTCAGCGGTCAAAACTGCCGCCTCGACGCCAGGCGGGTGGCAGATCGCAAGCACGAATGCCGGCGTACAGACGTTCCCCGGCTTTGGCACGAACACGCCAGGGAATCCGGCCTATCCCAATGCGACCATTCAATTCAGCGCAACCAATGTTCCGCTGTGCGCAGTCGATACGGAATATCAGCATGATTGGGTCGTCGGGCCGTTTCAGAGTCTCAGTACGGCCGTCTTCTTTACCGGCAACTTCTTTGTGAATGGTCCGGCCGTCGGCGGATATACCTTGTATGTTTGCCATCGAACAGGCATTCCCGGCTCCACCTCACCGATTCAAGAGGGTTTGATTTCGCCGACGCAGCAGCAAGTGGCCAACTTCGTCGGAGGCCTTCCGGCCAGCGATCCGAAGTCGGTCGAGGCTCACACCAATCCTGTCGGCACCATCGGTACGACACAGCCGGCCGATACCACGATCTCCCAAGCGGTGACGCCGACCGAAATGCCGACGACCGTGAAACCGAAGCCGGTCCCTGCCGGTGATATCGTCGTGGTGGACACGGTCCCACCCCCGGCCAGTACGCCGCAGCAAAATACACAACAGCAGACGACGACCACAACCACAACGACAACACAGAATCCAGACGGCTCGACGACGCAGCACGAAGAAACCCAAGCCACGACCTCCTGTGCGGTCGGGGCACATGAAAACCGAACATTTGGGACGGTCCTGCAAGCGCATCAGACCATCTGGGCCAGCAGTGGGTTACTCGGCACATTGAATCTCTTGAAGTCGCTCACCTGGCCATCGACCTTGCCGGTGATTGCCTTACCGTCGGCCTTCTTCGGCAGCCAGCAAGTGGACTTTAATCAATGGGCCTGGTTCTTCACCGTCCTGCGCACCTTGGTGATTGCCACAGCCTCCATCGCCGCCTACCGCATCATCTTTGTGGGAGGAGGCCAGACGACATGACGGCGATTTTGACCCTCATCTATTGCTGGCTGCAGGAGTTCTTCTTCTCCCTCACGGATTGGGGCCTGGGCATCTGGGATTCTGTTCTCTCTGTGGCGGACAGCACGCTCGCCACCATCGGCACGGCAGGGCTCATCCTGCCGGTGATTCCTGATCAATACGCGTGGGTGCTGGGCGCGACGGGCATGAGTCAGGCGCTGGCCATCGTGGCGAGCGCCATGGGCACGCGATTCATTCTCCAAACCATTCCGTTTGTGCGGTGGGGCTCATGAACCAGCTCGTGATCGGGTGGGCCTATGCGTGGACGGTGATCTTGGCGCTGTGGATCTGGGTCTATCTCAGGAGTCTTCGATGATCGAACTGTATGAAGGGGTGCCAGGCTCAGGCAAGTCCTATCACGCCATCTGCGAGAAGTTCCTGCCCTGGGTGAAACAAGGCCGGCGGCTCTATATCGCGGTGGATGGCATCTATCTGGACCGGTTGTCCCTCTTCACGGGGATCGCCCTCGACACCCTCGAACAACAAATCACGATCTGGAAGGACTCCGTCGAGGTCCTCCAAGCCTTTCCCCATGTCGAACCCGGCTCGGCCGTGATTATCGATGAAGCGCAAACCGTCTTTCGGTCCATGCAGAAGGTGGAACCGGGTCTCCTGCGTTGGCTCGAAACGCATCGGCACTATGGCGTGGATATCCTGCTCATGAGTCAGGACTTCCGGCAGATGTCGCAAGGAGTCACACGGCTCATCGAAGCGACCGTGAAGTTTCGGAAGCTGGCTTTCGTGGGCCTGTCGAAAAAGTATCAGGGCAAGGTGCGTGGGAATCCGGAGGACCACGAGGTGATCCGGGCTTTCGTCGGCACCTATTCCCCGGCCATCTACGCGTATTATTCGAGTTACGCGTCAGCAGCCATTCGAGAAGAGAAACGCAGTCATACCGTCTTCAAGTCGGCGCGGGTGGCGATCGGAATCGCGGCTGGGCTGTTTGCTCTGACGCTCATGGTTTGGCGGCCTTGGTCGTCCCTGGGCTCCACGAAGCCGACTCCCGCCGGATCACCGTCTGTGCCGTCCATCGCGTCGGGGCCATCGGTTCAAGGCTCGGGCACCCTGCTCAATCCCTTGGGCCTGGCTCCGTCACCTCCTGCGGCTCCGGTTCCACCGAGACGACCGGTCCGGATTCTTGGCGGTGCCGGAATGAGCAAGGACCGTCAAGGCTGGCGGTATCTCTTGGACAGCGGCGAGATCCTGACCGCCGCGCAGATTACCGGGCGCTATGGCCTGTCGGTCTCCGAAGTGTACGAAGAAGGATCGATGCGACTGATTGGCGAAGGAGTGTTCTATGGACCTGCCGGCGATTGAGGCGATGACCTATTTCACGGCCATTTTTTGGCTCGGCGGTTTTGCCGTCGGCCTGATCATCAAGTTGATTCTGCCTCAGACTTACTGAGGCGCTCGTCCGCCGGCGAGTCATCCGGTGGCGTGGGTGGACGGAACCACCACCAGCACAAGGAGGTGCCGTATGAAGGGATGGGGTTGGGTGAAAGGGCTCGGGGGGCTGCTCATGGCGTTTGTGTTCGCCTTGGGTGTCCCGGCGCTCTCACAGGCGCAGTTGTTTCCGGTGTCGGCGGATGTGGCCACGGTGCGGGCCGATCTGCTCTTGTGGGCCACGGCCTTGATTGGCGTGGCGTTGGCGATTTACGCCTTTAAGCGCGTACGCGCGATTGTGGGCTAGCGAGCCCATCGAGGCAGGCTGGCAGCAGCCTGCCTCTTTTTTCATCCAGAAACGAGAACAGGCTGAGAGCGATGACAATGAGGAGGCAGAATGACGGCGCAACAGATTCAAACGATCGGCAATGCACTGGCTGTGGACCTGGTCGCCTGGGGCACGGCCGCGATCGGGCTCGCGCTGGTGGCCGCCGGGGCCGCCTGGGTATTGCGGCTCCTGCGCTAAGCGCCGGGCCAGCCCTGGTCGGCAAAGCTGTAGTAGTGTTCTTCGGCCAGAATCAGATGGTCGAGGAGGGTGATGCCGAAGAGTTCGCCAGCTTCACGCAGCCGTTTGGTCAAGATGCGATCTTCGGGGCTCGGCGCGATGTCACTGGAGGGGTGGTTGTGGGCGCAGATCCAGGCACCGGCATTCATCAAGATGAGCGGCTTGAAGACCTCGCGAGGATGGACGATGGTCAGATTGAGCGAGCCAGTGGAGACCACATTGATCCCGATCAGACCATGTTTCGCATCGAGACCACAGATGAGGAACTGTTCCCGATCCAGACCGGCAAACAACGGCCGGAGGATCGCCGCAGCGCCTTCCGACGTATGCACCGATTCCGCAGCTGGAATGGCACGGCCCTCGCGCACGAGGGTCACACGGTACCGAGGGATTCCGTATTTGCGAACCGGTTTCAGTGGCTGTACACCGTTCGAGGAACCGAGAGAGCTATCAACGGACATGTCCGCCTCCTTCTGAAATTATGTTCTAGCCCCACCCTTCACCAACCAAGGGTGGGGCGTAACGAAGGAGGCGGCACGGGGCTCTCGCAGCGGGCAGGCCTGGAGGGGCGGAGACCGGCACGGAGGGGACCGGGAAGGCCTGCTCCGCTGCTCCCCGGCCCCGAGTCGTACCCATTGGGGGCTCAATCTTCGTCCTAAGCCGACGGAACGGCGGGCGCTTCAGTCGGGGGGATGGTGGTGTCGTGAGACTCTCCCTGGTACGACAAGATCAGGAGTAACAGTTCAGTTGGAACCCACAAGCCCAAAACTGCTCATCAATACAAGGGAAAGCGTAGGCCACTCAGATTCTGGCAATTCCCCCCTCTCCCCTCGCCTACGCAACGAAATATCTGCAATTCTTGCGGAGGCACTTCTCGCTGATCTTCAATCACTTAGCCGATTTACGGTTAGTTCCCCTCCCCATACCAACCGTAAATTGAAGTTGACTTCATCAGACAGAAACGAATAATCCCTGAGCTCTGGAATAGTCACCTAGTGGGTATGAACCTCAAGGTGAGCGGGTGATGAAGGAGGCTGAGATGATTGCGGCAATCTACGCCAGGAAATCCACGGAACAGGTCGGATTTAACGATGAGGAGAAATCGGTTACTCGGCAGATTCAGCACGCAACGGAGTTTGCCGTCCGAAAGGGTTGGACGGTTGCGCAGGAACATATCTATTCTGATGACGGCATATCCGGCGCAGAATTCCTCAAGCGGCAGGGTTTCCTAAGATTGATGAATGCGCTTAAGCCTCGTCCAGCGTTCCAAGTGCTGATCATGAGCGAAGAGTCTCGATTGGGCCGTGAGGCTATCCAATCGAGCTATGCCTTCAAGCAAATCATCGATAGCGGCGTGCGGATATTCTTCTATCTTACTGACCAAGAACGAAAGCTTGATAATGCCCTCGACAAGGTGATGCTTAGCCTGACGAACTTCTCGGCAGAAATGGAGCGAGAAAAAGCGAGCCAGCGTACCTATGATGCCATGCTCCGAAAAGCCAAAGCTCTCCACGTCACGGGCAACAAGGTTTTCGGCTACGATAACGTCCCCGTCTACAGCAGCCAAGCGAACAATGATGGTACCCCGCACCGACAGCACGTTGTTAGAAGGATCAATACCGAACAAGCTAAAACAGTCGTGCGAATATTCGAAATGTACGCATCAGGCTTTGGTCTGGCAAGCATCGCTAAGGCGTTAAACGAGGATCGCGTCTCGCCTCCTCACGGTGGGAATCTTGGCTGGTGCCCAACAGCGCTTCGGGACATTCTCCAACGTGACCTTTATCGAGGTATGGTCCTCTGGAATAGAACCCAAGCAATTCAACTCGGCGGAACGCGGAAGCAACGAAAGCGTCCTCAATCGGAATGGCTTCGTATCGACGCACCAGAATTGAGGATCATCTCCTCCATGCTGTGGGAGCAGGTTGAACAGCGTAGAACACAAAATAGGAATGCCTATCTGCGCGGGGAAGGTGGTCGCCTCATTTCACGACCTACCGGCGAAGATCACCGGTCTTCCTATCTACTCAGCAGCATTGCAAAGTGCATCGTATGTGGTGGTTCGATCGTGGCAATAAAGCGAACTGCGAAACAACGCTATGACCGCACCGTGTATCGCTGTGCCTACCACCACAAACGAGGTCATACCGTCTGCAGTAACAACGTGGAAGTCCGCCAGGATATTCTCGACTCAGCCATCCTGCACGCTATAAACAACATGCTAGACGATCAGGTCCTGGAAGCCTCCGTTGCGGAGGCCTTGGAGCGAATTAGGAAAGAACAGAAGAAGCTACCTGACGAACGCGTCACTATTGAACGGGAACTCTCTTTAATTGAAACACGACTGCATCACCTGGTGGAACATATAGCGAATGGCAAGGCAACAGATGCCATTGACGCATCACTCCGCCAGGAGGAGGCTAGGAAGAAGACGTTGCTAGGGGAATTGACGAGACTGGACCAGCTTGCCCAAATGGCTTACGTGAACGAGAAGCAGCTGGTCAAGGAATTGAGAACCCGCTTAGGAGATATCCCTGGTTTGCTCACCCGACAGGTTCCGCTCGCGCGCCAGATGCTCAGGAAACTGCTTGACGGTCACATTTCATGCGAGCCCGTCGAGGAGGGCGGGAAGCGAGGCTATCGATTCACTGCCACGGGAACATTCGACCGTTTACTGACTGGCGTGAAGGTTATCAATCAAAGTGGTGGAGGGCAGGGGAGTTGAACCCCCGACCCCTACGTTGCGAACGTAGTGCTCTCCCAACTGAGCTAGCCCCCCACAACTCTCACGCGGCATTATACACAACCGGAGCCCGGGTCTCCATACGAAGTTACAGATCGGCGCAAGACTTTATCCGGGGTTGTGAAATCCTGTCGCCACCGGTCCTGCCTCCGCCACCGATACCCGCCGTCCCTCCACGCGCAATTTGCCTTCCGCATAGAGTTGAATCGCGCGAGGATAGATCCGGTGTTCCTGTTCCAGGATGCGAGTCGCCAGAGTATCCGGCGTATCTCCTTCGAGGATCGGCACGGCCGCCTGAATGATGATCGGCCCCTCGTCGACCCCTTCGGTCACGAAGTGCACGGTGCAACCGGCGATTTTGCATCCGTGGTCGATGGCTTTTTTCTGCACATCCAGACCAGGGAACGACGGAAGCAGGGACGGATGAATGTTCATCATCCGGTTCTCGTAGGCCGAGATCAGCACGGTCGTGACGATCTTCATGTACCCGGCCAGGAGCACGAGATCCACTTCGTGTTTCTGCAACACCTCAAATACCGCTTTATCGTAGGCCTCGCGACTGTCCGGACGGCCGGCATAGGGCTTCGGATCGAGCCAGACTGCCGGCGCGCCATGCTTTCGCGCCCGCTCCAGCCCGCCGGCATCCTGCTTATTACTGAGCACGACCGCGATTTCAGCCGACAGAGTCCCCGCCTCGATGGCATCGATGATTGCCTGCAGATTCGATCCCCGGCCGGAGACGAGCACACCGAGCCGCACTAATCGAGGCGACTTACCCGACATATTCGACCACACCCTCGTCCGTGGACTGCGCCATCATGTCGCCGATGTAATAGGCCCGGTCGCCTAATTCGACGGCCTTGGCAATCACTCTATCGACATGTTCCGGAGCCACGACCAGAATCAGCCCGATGCCCATATTGAAGACGCGGTACATCTCGCTCAGATCCACGCTCCCGCGTTCCTGAATCGTCTGAAAAATCGGCAGCACCGGCCATGAGCCTCGTCGAATGCGCGCCCCACAGCGGGCCGGAAAGACGCGTGGCAGATTCTCGGTGATTCCACCGCCGGTGATGTGCGCGATCCCCTTGATCGGGCAAGCCTCGGCCAACGAAAGCACCTGTTTGGCATAAATCCGCGTCGGCGTCAGCAGGGTCTCACCCAGCGCACCGCCGAGTTCCGGCATCACACTCTCGACCGTCAGTCGACTTTTCTCAAACAACACCTTGCGCACCAGCGAAAAGCCGTTGCTGTGGACACCGGTTGAGGCCAACCCGATCACGGCATCCCCGGGAACAATCTGCCGGCCGTCGATCATCTTCGGGCGATCGACTACCCCCACAGCAAAACCGGCCAGGTCGTACTCGCCTTCCGCATAGAACGAGGGCATCTCGGCGGTTTCTCCGCCGATGAGGGCGCAGCCGGCCTGGCGGCAACCGTCGGAAATCCCGCGAACCACGGCTTCTGCCGTCTTCAATGACAATTTCCCGGTCGCAAAGTAGTCGAGAAAGAAGAGCGGTTCTGCGCCGCTGACGGCAATATCGTTGACACACATCGCCACCAGGTCGATCCCGACCGAGTCGTGTTTGTCCATGAGAAAGGCGATTTTGAGTTTGGTCCCGACTCCGTCGGTGCCCGAGACGAGCACCGGATCCTGGTAGCGATTCGCCTGGAATCGGAACAGGCCTCCGAAGCCGCCCAGATCGGTCATCACTTCCGGGCGAAAGGTCGCCCGAACATGCGGCTTGATCCGCTCGACGAATTCATCGCCGGCATCGATATCGACACCGGCATCACGATAGGTAGTCATTGGGGCCGCATCTTAACGAGCTGACTGATAGCGGGTCAACAATTAGTCTCACGCGTTCACACCCTTCGTGTGACTCTCAACGGTCAAACTACAGGGGCTGCTCAAACAGGTCATCCAACAAGGCCGCAGGCGAGAAAGAACCGGAGGCGTACCCTCTGGGGTAGGTTGAGGATCGATTCGAGCCGAGAACGATGTTGGGGACCTGTTTCAGCAGCCCGGCTACATCTCGGGCCGCATCTCGACATCGAGCAACTTAATCTTGCGATGCAAGTGGCTGCGCTCGATCTGCAGATCTTCAGCCGTGCGGGAGATGTTCCAATGATGTTCACGCAACTTGCGGGCGATAAATTCCTTTTCAAACGCATTGCGGGCATCGCGAAGCGAGTCGTAGTGCCTCGTCAAGAGGGAATTCGGCGCCTGCGCCCCGGCCGCCTGCTGCGTAGCGGACAGCTGAGGACGCACCTGCAACGCCACCGACGCATGCGAGGCCTCAATGACCGGCCCTGGCACCATGATCATGAGCCGCTCGATCAGGTTACGCAATTCGCGAATGTTGCCCGGCCATTCATACTGCATGAACACCTCCATGGCCTCCGGCGAGACTTGCTTGATCTTCAAGCCCTGCTCCTCGGCATGCACATGGAGGAAATGTTTCACGAGCAGCGGGATATCCTCACGGCGATCCCGCAAGGTCGGCACCACGATCGGTACCACGTTGAGCCGGTAAAACAGGTCCTCCCGGAACGTGCCCTTCTCGATTTCCTTCAGCAGATCCTTGTTGGACGCCGCCAGGACCCGTACATCGACCTTGATCAGTTTGGTCCCGCCGACCCGCGTAAATTGCTGCTCTTGAAGGGCGCGCAAGACCTTGGCCTGGGTGCTCAGACTCATATCCGCAATTTCGTCCAGGAACAGGGTCCCGCCGTCGGCCTGTTCGAACTGACCCCGCTTCATCGTTGTGGCGCCGCTGAAGGACCCGCGTTCGTGCCCGAACAATTCGCTCTCGATCAAGGTTTCAGGGATGGCGGCGCAGTTCACCGCCACAAACGGGCGGTTCGCCCTGGCGCTGTGCTGATGGATCGCCCTGGCGACGAGCTCCTTCCCCGTTCCGTTCTCGCCGCCGATCAGGACCCGGCTGTTCGTGGGCCCCGCCGTTTCAATAATCTGCTTGAGCTGCCGCATTGCCGGTGACTGCCCGATCAGTTCGAACTTCCGCTCCACCTTCGTGCGCAGCGTCCGATTCTCCTGCTCAAGCCGGTGCTGATCCAAGGCATGCTTGACCCGTAGCGTCACGTTTTCGAGCGAGAGCGGCTTTTCGATATAATCGTAGGCCCCGAGCTTGATGGCCTTCACCGCCGTCTCGATCGACCCGTGCCCAGACATCATCATGACCTGCGTCTGAGGCACCAGCTCCCGCAAACGCCGGAGCGTCTCCAACCCATCCATGTCGGGCATCCAGATATCCAGCATCATCAGTTCGGGAGGGCTCACGGCACAGAGCTTGAGCGCCTCGATGCCGCTCTTGGCCACGCTGACCTCATACCCTTCATCCTCCAGGATGCTGCTCAAGGAGTTCAGGATAGAGACTTCATCATCGACGATCAGAATCGAAGCAGACATGTCTTCTCCACACTACGCGTCGGCAGGAGCCGTTCACACCGGCAATTCGAACGTGAACAAGGCCCCTTTGGGCTGATGGTTTCCGGCGTGAATCTGGCCGTCGTGATCGGTCACAATCCGCCGCACGATCGCCAGTCCCAGCCCGGTCCCCGTTTTCTTCCGGGAAAAATAGGGCACGAACAATTTCTCTTGATCCTCCGGCGCGATACCCGTCCCTTCATCCGCCACCGTGACGACCGCGCGACGCTGTTTCGTGTCATACCGGGTCGTGATCCACAGATGTCCCTTGTGGTTCATCGCGTGGATCCCGTTATCGCACAGATTGACGAGGACACGCTTGATCTGTTCCCGATCGAAATTGAAGAGCGGCAGATCCGGATCGAGCGTCACCACGCATTCCACTTCGCGATGCGCGCTGTCATACAGCGCCACCACTTCTTTCACCACATCATCCAGCGAGTTCACCGTCATGTGCGGGGCCGGCATCCGCGCAAACTTCGAGAACTCGTCCAGCATTTGTTTGAGGCTGCCGACTTCGTTGATGATGACTTGCGTGGACTCGTCGCAGATGCGATCGAAATCCGGAGCCTTATCCTGGAACTTTTTTCGCAGCCGTTGCGCCGAGAGCTGAATAGGCGTCAACGGATTTTTGATCTCATGAGCGATCCGTTGCGCGACCTCTCGCCAGGCCGCTGCCTTCTGTGCCTTGATCAATTCTGAGAGGTCTTCGAAAATCAGCACGAACCCGAGGTCCTTGTTCGACTCATCCTTCATGCGGGAGCAATGCACCCCGATGGTCAGAAACCGCCCCTGCAAATCCAACTGTCCTTCGAGCGCAATATTGTCTCGCTGATCGACCAGCATCCGATCGTAGACGGACTGGAACAGATCCAGTTTGTATTCCTTGAACACCTCGTTGGCGGACCGGCCCCGAAACCGATCGGCCCACAATCCCAGCATACGCTCCGCAGAGGGATTGAAGGTGGTAATGATCCCCTGCCGGTCGATGGAGAGCAGTCCCGCGGCGATCGTATCCACCACCGTTTCAATGTAAGCGCGTCGACGATCCAGCTCGAGGTTGGATTGCCGAAGCGAGACGTTCGCTTCTTCCACCTTCGTTTTGCTGCTCTGCAGATCGGCGGTCATGCGATTGAAGGATTCGACCAGGGTGCCGATCTCATCCGTCGCCTTGGCTTCGATGCGCACGGACAAATCCCCTTGAGCGATCGCCTCCGTCGCCTCGGCCAACCGTTGAATCGGCACGGTAATGCCACGCGCCACATAAAACCCGAACCAGGTCGCACTGAACAGAATCATGACCGTGATGACCGCCACCAGCAGATACGCGCCTGCCTTGATGGGGTTCTTCATCGCCTTCATCTGTTTGTATTCGGTATATTGACGCCCGATGCTCTCCATCTTGCCGAGCAACGACTCCGGCACATAGGCATCGACCACCACCACCCCGTCGATTTCCCCACGGCGGATGCTGGAGGCGATCGGGACACCGGCCCTCACGAGCCGTCCCGTCTGTGCTTCCTGGACGGACGTGAGTTCCTGCTTGCCGTTGATCACCTGTAGCACCAGTTGGCCGATCGGCAGATCGAGCACCGCCACCGGCACCTCTGGATCCAGCGACTTGGTCAACGTTTCCATCTTCGAGGAAAACACCTCGATCCCGGCCGTGGCATATTCCGCGCGCTTCCGGGCGATCGCCGCAACCAGCAAATCCCGCTGCTCGGGCAAGAGCAACTCCTCGCGAAAAATCTCGTGGCTGATGGCGCGTGCGCTGTTGATCGCCAGGGACACATGACCGGCATGGTGCATACGCGCCACCTCGTAAGAATCCTTCATCACGTGCTCGATCTGGTCGTTGAACCAGACATCGACCGCCTTGTTGACCAGGCCGCTGGCCACCAGGGCCAGGAGCACGGTGGGAATCAGGGAAAAGCCGATGAAGGCGGCGACCAACTTCGCGCGGAACCCCGACCCAACGAGCCGATGTCGCCGTTCGAAATAGGCTTTGATGAGATTGCGCGAGAGGAGCAGCGTCAGGACGACGAAGCCGATCAAGTCGAGATTGACCAGCAGCAGCACGAAGGCATACCCGGTGCTGGGGAGAAAGGAATCCGACTCCTCCCCGACCGGCACCGCCATTTGAGCGTAGTAAAAGGTGAGGGCGAGACAGGGCAGGAGCAGGATCAGGACGATCCACACGGGCCGAACATGACGCTTCCGCCGCTCGCTCTCGATGGAGGCAGGCGTCGACGGCTCTTTCTCCCGTAGCACCCCCGGGGGGATGAGCTTCGTCATATCCGTCGATTCAGGCATTCTCGATACTCCGACTCACGCCCGGCCCATTCGATCCTGCCTCACTATAACCAATTCCAGGTGGAGTCTCAAAAGAGGGCGCGCGGAACCCGACCCTCGCTTCATCGAGCATAACGGCCGGGAGCAGGAGCATTGCAGGACACAGTATCACCCGAAGGAAGGACCGACACCGCAAAGCAGGACGGCTCGCTGAAGCAACTCACGGGGCTACGGGGTGTGAAGCGTCGATTTCCCGGAGGTCAAACTGACGAATTTCATCCTCAAGGCATAGAGCATGTCTTTCATCACGACCTGCTCGTCCGGAGTGAGGTTGCCCTTCGTTTTTTCTTCCAACATGGACAGTAGATCGATGATTTCTTTGGCTTGAGGAAGGTTCAGCGGCATGGCTGGCTGCTGAGGATCGAGTTGCTCCCCCATCAGCATCAGAGCCGAACTCCCCATGGAGATGACGAAGGAGGAAAAGTTGACCGGCAAATGTCCTGCATGCGTATGAGAATCGGCATCATGGTCATGATGAGGTGCGGAGGCCGAGGGCTCTGCTGCCGGAGGCGTAGCCGCCTGAGCCGGTGGAGGGACATCTTCACCCCGTCCTCGACGATCGCGGATGACGAATCCTTGCTCCTTGTCATCACCCATAAAAAACCTCCGATCAACTAATGGAAAATGCAGGGCTGTACCCTACCACAGGGCCTGAAGAGGCGCAAGACGAGAGGCCCCGTTGAAGGTGCTGAAAAACTCAGTTAGAGTGGCGCGACGGAGGGGATCGCATGTCAGCACGTTTCGATAATGTCGTGGCCATCATGGCCAGGCTTCGGGCGCCGGGCGGTTGCCCCTGGGATCGCAAGCAGACCCACGAATCCCTCAAGCCCTACCTGATCGAAGAAACCTATGAAGCCCTCGACACCATCGACCGGCAGGATTTCGCCAAGCTGAAGGAGGAACTGGGCGACGTCCTGTTGCAGGTGTTGTTTCACAGCCAGATCGGCACTGAAGCGGGCACCTTCACCATCGACGACGTCTTGGAACAGTTGAGCGACAAGCTCGTACGCCGCCATCCTCACGTGTTCGGTGACGGGGCGAACGGTCAGTCCTCACTCAATTCCGACCAGGTCGTCCATCGGTGGGAAGATATCAAACGGGCCGAACGCAAGAATGCCGGCAAACCGGATTCGGTCCTGCATGACATTCCGCAAGCGCTCCCGGCCCTACTTCGCGCCTACCAGGCGCAGGTTCGCGCCGCGCGGGTTGGGTTCGACTGGCCGGACAGCCCGCAGGGCCTGGCGGCCGTGCTCGGCAAAGTGGAAGAAGAAATCGGGGAACTCAAGCACGCGATCACCGACGCGGCTGCGCAGCCCTCCGCTGCCGAACCCAAGCCGGAGCCCACCCCGGAAATGGCCGCGGAATTGGGCGACCTGCTGTTTTCCCTGGTCAACGTCGCCCGGCACATCAAAGTGAATCCGGAAGAGTCGCTGCGTCTCGCCACGAACCGGTTCACCGCACGATTCCAATTCATCGAGCGCGAGGCGGCTCGAAGCGGACGGAGCGTCAACGACCTCTCCACGGTGGAAATGGATCATTACTGGGAAGCCGCGAAGCGGGGGGAATCCACCACACCCGCAGAATCCGTCTCTCCCCTCTCGCCCGCGACGGAGCCGACCAGGACTCATCCATGAGCACAGAACAGGATCCATACGAAGAAGGCAAACGAGCCGGACTTCATCCGCTCATCGTCCTGTTCGGAGCCATCCTGGTGATGTGGCTACTGATCAACCTGGCCGTTCCCAGCGGCAAACAAAAGCAGGCCGCCGGTCCGGAGATTTCGCAGGTGACGACCGAAGATCCGGATGCGGCCCCGGTCATGTATAAAGTCCAGACGACGTTGACGGAATTTAATGCCGTCAGTATCGTGGTGCCGGCGCAGGCCACCACCAGTCAGGTGGTGGGTCTCCTCAAACAATTCAAGCAGGCCCGGCTGGCTCAGAGCCTCCCCTCCATGCTGCCGGCCACCAGCCCCGGACACAAACTCGGGGACCAGGCCGTGGCCGATCTGTACATTTTTTCCGACCCCAAATATGCGACTCCGGAGGCGGTCGGCACCCTGGCCCGCGGCGCCCACGCGCCGGGTAACCTCTACCCGCAAGCCATCCCTTTCGAGGAAGCGATGGAACACGTCCTTGGGCACTATCGCATCGACTTGAACGACACCAGCAATCCCGACACCGGATCGCTGGGATTCGCCGACGATTCCGGAGTCCATAGCAAACAATATCGACGCATTTTTTGAGCCGCTGCCGCGAAACTCCAGGCCCAGACTGCCTTCGCTATCCCCAGGTCCGCATGCAGCGAGCATAATCTTCTTAAGGGTTTTCATCCCATACAGCATCTAGTGGTCCGGATAGAGACCACCCCAATGCCTAAAACTTGTGCAGGCCGCTGAAGGGCCGTTCTACTGAGGGACTTGGGCGAGGAGGCGGCTGATATTCACACGCTTATCCACAGATTCTGTGCGTTAGAGAATGGCCGACAGAGTGCCTCGCGCGAGTACCGAGCCGTGCACCGGCCGGGTGCGAGAATGGCCAGGGAATGCCATGAGAGGCTGGTTTCGGAGTAACGGATGGCATCTTGGACGAGCAGTGGACTGAAGGTCACAGAGGGCGCAATCATCAGACGGCCGGAGGACTGGCTACCAGGCCGACCAGGTTCTTGATCTCTGCCCGCAAGGTATCCTGCTCCGCCTGAACCCAGGCCTCCAGTTGCGGAAAGTAATGGGCGAGCGAACCGGTAAAGGGAGCCACCAACACATCACCGCGTTCTTTTAACCACCCTTCGGCATCGGCGATCCGAACCTTCTGGTCACCGATCTTGCGGGACAGAAATTTATTCAGCATCAGCTGTTGCCCGGGGCTCCCGGTGATCGTGCCCAGCAACTTCTCCTTCACATAGTCCAACTCCTCCGCCTGGGCAATCTTGACCCGAACGGCATGGGTCGCCGCCCAGGTCGCCCGCTGGATCGAATAGTCATAGGACAAGACCGGCTCCCGCGGCTCACGAAAGGGGCCGGTCACATCGGAGATCACCAACTGGTTGTTCAGCATCTGGGTATTCCTTCTTTTCCCGTTTCCACCATCATTATTGACACCTCACATCGGCGCAGTTTGCAGATACTGCAGCATCTTTGCCGCCGTATCAGCGCCGTCCCGTATACAATCGGGAAGGCCCACACCACGATACCCTGCGCCGGTGACGGCCAGGCCGCCGAATCGCGAGAGTGCCGCCTCCAGTTGCGCAAGCCGATCGAGGTGCCCGAGAGTATATTGAGGCATGGCCCGATTCCAGCGATTCACCTCGGCATAATGCGGTGTCGCCTGCAGGCCCACAAGGGAAGCTAATTCCTCGCGCACACACCGGACCAGGGCCTCATCGTCCCGCTGCAAAATGGCTTCTCGCCCGACCCCGCCGAGGTAACATCGCACCGACACATCCTCCGGCGGTGCACGATGGGGCCACTTGAGGGAAGTCCAGGTCGCGGCAATCAAATCACGGCCCTCGATTCGTGGAACCACGAAACCGAAACCTTGGAGCCGGTTCCCCACTGCTTCGGCAGGATAGATGAGAGAGATCGTGGCTGTCGAGGCATAGGGAATCATGTCCATCAAGCCGGCCGCCATCGGCGTCAACGGCCGAACGAGTTCAGCGCTGACATAAGCCGGCGTCGCCAAGACCAGCGCTTCCGCCGAAAGCGCCGTCCCGTCGGTGCAAATCACATCGTACATCCAGCGACCGGCCTGGTGCGAGCGCACCCGCAACGCCTCCGCTTGAACGCCGGCTTTCAGCACCCCGCCGGCCTGCTGGATCTGCGCCGTCAGCCCAGCCACCAGATCGGCCAGGCCGTTTTTCAACGTTACAAACATCGTGTGTCGGGGGCCTCCTCCGGACACCTTCTGTGCCCGTGCACGCCGGGCCGCCATCATGCCGCGAATTACACTGCCATGCGCCTGCTCCAGCTCGTAGAAGCGAGGGAATGTCGCCCGCAGGCTCATCTGTTCCGCATCGCCCGCATAGATGCCGGCCATCAGCGGCTCCATGACCCGTTCGCATGCATGACGACCGAACCGGCGACGGAAAAACGACGCCAGCGATTCGTCGTCAGTGGACCGACGCGGCGGAATCAGCACATCGCAGCCCATACGGGCAAGATCGACCCAGGACAACAATCCGCTGCGAAAAAACGGCCCCAGCTGAGTCGGCGTGAATGTCACGAGCCCTTCCGGCAGCTCGTGCAACTGCCCGCCCCTCAAGACACTCGCTTTCTTCTCAACCGGATTGGTGTTGATCAGTTGATCGGCGAGCCCGAGACGCCGACAGAGCTCCATCCCCCAGGGCTTTTGCGAGAGGAACGAGTCGGGCCCCGCTTCCATGACCAACTGCCCGACCCGATGCGTGAGAATTTTTCCGCCCCACACCGGTGCCGCGTCGAGGATGGTACAGGTGAGGGCGAGATCGGCCGCGGCCGCCTGCTCCTGGAGAGCAAACGCCGTAGAGAGGCCTGAGATGCCTCCGCCGATGATGACAACTGACCGTGGAGTGCGCGCCACTGGTGGTGCCGCTAATAGGGAGTGGAACAATGCTGCGACGCTATCTGAACAATTCGAGCGTCAGGATAATCGACGAATGATTCCCACAGGATGTTCAAAAAGGTCCTGCAGCGCGGCCGCAGCAAGCGACGAGGTGAGTCGTACGTGGCTGGGTACGTCGAACCTCGGAGCGATGCGAGAACAAAGCTGCAGGCCTTTTTCAACATCCGCCTAATGAACCAGCGAGGACTCGTGTGCCTCCACCACCGACATCAGAATGTCGATCAATGGAGCCGAGGCGTTCAACATGGGAATACGTTCCAGCTGGACCCCCTTGCTCAAAGCCAACTGCTTCAGTTCAATATCGATATCGAAGAGGGTTTCCACATGGTCGCAGATAAAGCCGATCGGCGCCACCAGGACATGGCGATGGCCTTCCTGCGCCAATTCCGCCAACATCTCTTCGACCGATGGACCGAGCCACTTCTCCCCGGAACGTCCCTGACTTTGATACGCAAACCGCGTCGGCTGACTTCCGAGTTGTTCACAGACCGTCCGGGCGGTTCCTTGCACTTCCTCGGGATACGGATCCTTCATGGCCACCACGCGCTCCGGCAAACTGTGGGCGGTGAACAGGACCGGCACGTGCGCTCGCACCTCGGCGGGAAATTTCCCCAACGTCCGGCGAATATTCTCGACGATGGCGGCGATCAGCAGTGGGTGGCGATGCCAACTCGTCACGAAGCTGATCGGGGTCTCGCTGGCAAGCTCTGCCCTCGCCTCCTCGACCGTTTTCATATAAGCGCCGATGCTGAGCGAAGAATATTGCGGGGCCATGCACAACCCGATGATGCGGTCCGGCAAGGCCTCGAGCAATTCCGCGTAGGTTTCCTTGATGAACGGATGCCAGTGCCGCAACCCTACGTAGCAGCGATACGGCACGTCTCCCGACGCATTCAGCCGCAGTTCTAACGCCCGTGCCACCTCGCGCGTGATATCGAGCACCGGAGATTTCCCGCCGGTCGCACGATAACGCTCGCGGATTTCCTCCACCAGTTCAGGAGAAGTCGGCCGTCCGCCTCGAACATCCTGAAGATACGGCTCGACATTCTCCAGGCAATCAGGGCCACCCATAGCCATCAGCAAGACGGCAACCGGTTGTGGCGTCACAGACATGCTCATCGCGTGCTCAGCTTATGCACCAGATCGATCGTGGCAGCGACATTCTCCACGGGAGTATTGGGAAGAATCCCATGGCCCAGATTGAAAATGTGGCCCGGACGCCCTGCGGCCCGGCGGAGAATGTCTGTCACGCGGCGCTCGATCTCGGACATCGGCCCGAACAACGTCACCGGATCGAGATTCCCCTGTACGGCCCGATCGTAGCCCACCATGGCCCAGGCCTCGTCGATCGGGATGCGCCAATCGATGCCGATTACGTCGCCACCTGCCTGACGCATCGCCTTGAGAATGGCCGTGGTGCCCGTGCCGAAATGGATCAATGGGACGCCTTCATGCTTGAGTCCCTCAAAAATCAGCTGCACATGCGGCATGACGTATTCGTCATAGTCTCCGGCCGACAGACACCCGACCCAGCTATCGAACAGTTGCACAGCCTGAGCACCGGCCTTGATCTGACGACGAAGGTAGCCCGTAATCACGCGCGCGAATTTATCCATCAAGCGATGCCAGATTTCCGGCTCGCGATACATCATCTGCTTCGTATGGATATAGTTTCTGGAACTTCCGCCCTCAATCGCATAACTGGCCAGCGTAAAGGGCGCCCCGGCAAAGCCGATCAGGGGCACACGGCCCGCCAGCATCTTGCGGGTCAGACTGATCGCGTCCATCACGTACTGCAATCCGGTGTCATCGATGACCTTGAGGCGGTCTACCGCGGCCCGATCCCGCACAGGATTGTGAATGATCGGCCCCTCGCCCTCCGCGAACTCCAGGGAGAGTCCCATCGGCTCAAGCGGAAGCAGGATATCGGCAAAAATAATGGCGGCATCGAGCGCAAACCGGTCGATCGGCTGCAGTGTGACCTGCGCCGCTAATTCCGGCGTCTTGCAGAGCTCGAGAATGGAATGCTTTTCTCGTAACCGGCGGTATTCAATCATGTAACGGCCTGCCTGGCGCATGAACCAGACCGGCGTGCAATCAACCGGTTCGCGCCGGCACGCTTTCAAAAATCGATCATTCATAATGGGGCACATTTTAGAGGGGCGGTCCGAACAGAGTCAAACAATCTTGCGCCGAACCGGCTCCTCGCCTGAGATCATTCGGACACCGGAAGGGCGGCGGTTCCGATTCTGCCGCTCATTCGACGAAAAAACATGACAGTCATACGGAAAAATTCTCAGGACATTTCTCCGTGAATCTGTGTATAATGATCGCACGTGTCTTTGAGCCTGAGTATCCTCACTCACTGATCGACACAATCCAGAGCATTCAGCGGCCTGCCTAGTCGCATCACTCGCAAGCGCCGCGATGAGTTAGTCACGCTAGTGGAACCGCGGCGCGACCCCTCGATAACGCATCCTAGATTCGCATAACTGTGGAGGTGGCATGAGTAGTGATCTGCAACCACTCACCTTACCCGAAAACGGTGAGCTTTCCAAAACCAATGTGCAGCCAGGCGAACAACCGGCGAACGATGGACCGTGGATCACCATCATACGCTGGTTTGACTCGTGGGCGGGTATTGAAAAAATGCAAACGGATACCGCCCCACCGACGGTCGACTGGTTGCGGGCCATCCCGCTCATCATCGTGCACCTGCTCTGCCTGGGCGTGTTCATCGTTGGATGGAGTTGGGTCGCCGTAGGGGTCGCAGCGGGGTTCTACTTCATCCGCATGTTCGCCATCACGGGATGGTACCACCGCTATTTCTCGCACCGTACTTTCAAGACCTCCCGGGCCTGTCAGTTCGCCTTTGCCCTGCTCGGGGCGTCCTGCGCGCAACGCGGCCCGCTCTGGTGGGGCGGTCACCATCGACACCACCACATTTACTCAGACAAACCGGAAGACACGCATTCGGTGCGCCAGGGTGGATTCCTCTGGGCCCACATCGGCTGGATCAGTTCCAAAAAGTTTTTCCCGCCGCGTTTGAAGAGCATCGGCGATTTCGCCAAGTTTCCGGAACTGGTCTTCCTGGATCGATTCGATACCCTCGTCCCCACCATTTGCGGCTTCGGGATGTTCGGCTTGGGCAAGTTCCTGGAAGCCTATGCCCCGAGCCTCGGCACGAATGGCCCGCAGATGCTCATTTGGGGGTTCTTCGTGTCCACCGTCGCGCTGCTCCATGGCACCTGCACGATTAACTCGCTGTCCCATGTGTATGGCTCCCAGCGCTACAAGACGGGAGACGACAGCAAGAACAACTTCATCCTTGCCATGATTACCCTCGGCGAAGGCTGGCACAATAACCACCACTACTATGCCGCCTCAACCCGCCAGGGATTCTATTGGTGGGAAATCGACATCACGTACTACATGCTGAGGGGCCTGCAAGCGCTGGGGCTGATCTGGGATATTCGGGAAGTGCCCGCACACGTGCGGGAAGGGAAGAATAAACTCGCCTGACCGAGACCGGGGGCGGCCGTTCACGGCCCGCCCCCTTCGTTCGAATCTACACCCATTCCGATTCATCTGCCGATGCCGCCTTACGCCCGTACTGCGGCGCCAGGCGATCTCGAATCTCCGTACTGACAGGGTCGATCGCCGCCACTTCTTCTTCCGCCGCAACCCAGGCATCCTCCGGCACCAGTTCGATACGATAGTGATTCTTCCGCATAGAAAACCACTCGATATACGGGTGCGGAACCAGATGCGGATGCGGATCGAAGGAGATAAGACTCGCGTCGCCGATTTGGGGAATCTCGACTTCCCCCAGCACCTGCCCTGCGAGATCCTCATCGACAAACCGGCTGTTCTTGAACCGGATCACCTTCCCGGCGATTTCTCCCCGACAATCACCGACCAGATAGAAATCGACCGCGCCCAACACTGCAAACGTCATGCGCCCGACGACGGTACCGGGCCGACGGTTGTCGAGAAAGCCCTCTTGCACCCAACGATTGTTACCGAACTTCTGAGCCACTTCACCCTCCTTCTGAACGCGCCGCCATCGAGTCCGGCTGTGACGGGGATGACTCACCTGTCACCCACGAGCCGAGCAGAACGCCGCCGAGAATCATCGCACTGCCGAACCATCCCTGCGCATCCAGCTGTTCACCCAGGAAATACCACGCCAGCCAAGCTGCCACGGCCGGTTCCGCGGCAAACAACAAGGCGACTTGCTGCGCAGGCAGAAGCCGCTGCGCCCACATCTGGACCGCAAACGCCCCGGTCGCCAGAATACCGGTGACCACAAGTCCGATGGCCAGGACGCGGCTCGGCTCAAACATCGCGAGAGTCGGCTGTTCCCACCACATCGCCCCCGACATGGCCACGGTCATCAGCAACAATTGCCATACGAACAACGAGACCGGATCCGCCACACGGGTATACCGTTCCAGACATACCATATGGGCGGCAAACGCAGCCGCACTCCCCAGCGTCAGCAGATCCCCAAGATTGGCGGAGGCCGTCGGCTTGACCAGCAGCCAGAGGCCGGCCAAGGCGATCGCATTGGAAACCCAGGTGTGAAGCCCCAAGCGGAATAGATACAACGGCACAAATACCACGTACAGCACTGTGATAAAGGCCGAGTTCGAGGCCGTCGTGAAGCGAAGCCCCACGGTCTGCAACACATACCCGATGAACAACCAGGCGGTCGCAATCAGGCTGGCCCGCATCATAGAGGTGTCACGAATCAGAGGGCGACGCAGAAACAGCAACACCGCAAACACAACGATCATGCCGAGGAGAAATCGCAGGAATAGAAACGAGAGCGGAGAGATTTGTTCGAGCGCTGCCTTGGTGGCTGGAAACGTCGCCCCCCACACAAACGTCGTGAGGAGCAGCGCGAATTGAGGCATGGCAAACAAAAGTCACGAACGACGAAGGAAGTCGGTGGGACAGGAGGACGCGTCTCCTACCATCCCGCCGTCATCATTCAACATTCGTGATTCATCATTCCCGGCGTCATGGTTTGCACAACGCGCATTTACGTTCTTCGCTGGTGCCCGCCTGTTCCATCGCAGCGAGCGCCCGCTCCTTGTCGGGGTAGTCGAACCATCCCCCTTGCCAGTAGTCGCTGCTCGACACACCGGATGGGACTTCGGAGCAACGGTCCCGATGGAGCGTCACACGATCGATCGCCCGTGCAATATGAAGCCAATACACCATAATACCCCGTCCAATTTTTACGTCATAACCGTCACGGCTCAACCTACCACGTGCCTCGACAAGAGAGCAATGCGCAGCAGACACCGAGCCGAGACGAGTCTCGTGACGGCGAGGAACATTCGATTATGGGATGAAACCGGGAGGTCGCGCTAGGGCAGGAGCTGCCACTCGTCCTTCTCGATCACGGTCTTGACGCCGGTTTCCAGCTTCTTGACATCTTTCTCTTCGAAAAGACGCATGTAGCGTTCAATCCGGTCCGGATCGTCGATACGCTCTTCCTGCATCACACCACCGCTACCTTTGTACTTCCGAATTAACAGGGGCATTTCAACCGATCCTCCAATTGTGTCTCGCGTTTCGGCACAAAGTTTCGGTACAATAGTGCAAAGCTACGCACAGGGTCAAGCGTTTCCAACAGGAGAATCGCTTTATCCAGCCTTGCCCATCAGGGCGGGGCCAGAAGGCGCCATCCAAGGAGTCGGCCATGCCGGTCTACGAATATCGCTGCGAACAATGTACCCATCAGTTCGAGGCCACCCAGTCCGTCCATGCACGACCGGAAGACACCGTCTGTCCCCAGTGCAACAAGGTCGGCGCCACCAGAATGCTCTCGGCGTTTGCCTCCAAGGTCAAAGGCTCCCACAAGCCCGGATTCGAAGAGATCAGAGCCTATGACATGTTAAACGAGCGTATGGATCGGTTTTCCAAACTGCCGCCCGCCATGGGTAAGCGCGTGGATGTCACGCCGGACATGATGTCAGGCGCCGGAGCCGCGGCTCCTCCTGAAGGCACCGACGCATAGGTAGAGCCCTGACGCCGGGCGGAACTCCCGCCCTGTGGCATCGCTGTGAGACAGAGCCGTCCAGCGGCTCAAGACTGAGAGGAGACCGGTTCAGCATGCACACCCGTATCAGCGGATTTGTCTGTGCCGCTCTTCTCTGTCTCACGGGCCTCCCGGCTTCAGCCGAGGTGGCCGGATCAATGGTCATCGCCGGCCACGGGCCCGAACAGCGGGTCATCGAATCGCTGGCCCATGCGTTTGAAAAAGCCAATCCCCGCGCCTACATCGACGTCGTCTGGGACGACAATTCGAAGCCGCTCGATCTGGTGAAGACCAAACAGGCCAAAATTGCGGTGACCGGAACCGCGGAGGACGGCCTGCGCTCGTTCCAGATCGCCTGGGACGGCATCGCCATCATGGTGCACCGGTCGAACTTCACCAAAGAGGTCACCAAACAGGAAGTCGCTGAGCTCTTTTCCGGAAAGTACAAAGTATGGGCCGATCTCGGCGGACCGGATACGAAGGTCCTGCTGATCGACCGGCCGCGCAATGAAAATAATCGCGACGCCTTCGAGCAACAGCTCGGCATCGCCGGCAAAATTCCCGAGGGCGCAAAGGTCATCGCCAAAGACGAAAAAGTGATCAAGACAATCGCCGGCACCCTCCCGCCCCACTCGGCCGTCGCCTTTGTATCTCTCGGCCAGGCCCTGGAGGCAGTGGCATCCGGTGTGCCCGTGAAGCTGCTGCCGGTCGATAAGATCGAACCGGAAACGCCCACCGTCAAGGATGGCCGGTACACCCTGCGCCGCCCGGTCCTATTGCTGTCGCACAATGAGCCGGATCCGCTCGTTGAGGCCTTCGAACAATTTGCCCTGTCGGAGGACGGACAAAAAATCATCAGCGAATCTTATACACCGCTCCCGAAGACATCATCTCCATAAGAGGAGGCTTTTATGCGCACTATTGTCACCTGCATGCTCGGATGCACCCTTGTGCTCGGAACCACGTTCGTTGCCGTCCCCGCTGGGCATGCCCAGGAAGGAGCGATGGTCGAGGGCGCCGGGTATACGATGTTCAATACCGAGTCGATCAAGGGATCGGACACCTCCAAACTGGAAAGCGACCCGGTCTGTGACCGTTCCAAACGTCCTTCCATTGCGAAAGTTGAACCGGATGAAGCGAAACCCGGTGAAAAAATCACCATCAAGGGTGAAAATTTCGGGAGCAAGGAATGCTTCCATGGCGTGACCTTCAGCGCCGCCTCCAAGGAAAAGATCGACTACCGTTTCGTGAACGAGACGACGATCGAGGCCGTGGTGCCGGAGGCGAAAGCCGGCATGTCCTTTATCATCGTGGTGGCCGGCGGAGGCAGCGCCCAGTCGAAGCCGCTCCTCATTCAACCCAAGTAAGCGACTCGTCAGGCAGGAGGTACGTCACCTCCTGCCCGTTCCGCCCCTCCCACAGTCCACCCTTTCGTCCTGGTTCGTCTCGACAACTCTCTAGACCCTATGCTAGGTTACGCGATCTTTTTGGAGGCGGATCAGAGGTGAGCTACGGCTCCAAGCCTCTCGCAATCCCAACATGTTTCGGAAGATCCTTATTGCCAACCGTGGCGAAATCGCCATGCGCATCATCCGTGGCTGTCGTGAGCTCAATATCGCGACGGCGGCGATCTACTCTGAAGCCGACTCTTCCGGGATCTACGTCAAAAAAGCCGACGAGTCCTATCTCGTAGGCCCGGGACCCGTCAAAGGCTTCCTGGACGGGAAGCAGATCGTGGAAATCGCCAAGCGCATCGGCGCCGACGCGATCCATCCCGGATACGGATTCCTCTCTGAAAACACGAAATTCGCCAGGCTCTGCCAAACCTCCGGCATTACCTTCATCGGTCCGTCTCCCGAGACGATCGACCTCATGGGCAGCAAGGTCAAGGCTCGCCAGATCGCTCAGCAGGCAGGCCTCCCGATCGTCCCTGGAACCGAAGGCGGCGTCACCAGCGTCGAGGAAGCACTGGAGTTCACCAACCGCATCGGCTATCCGGTCATGATCAAGGCCAGCGCCGGCGGCGGGGGACGCGGACTTCGAGTCGTTCGTTCCGACCAGGAATTGCGCGAGAATATGGAAGTCGCGGCAAGAGAAGCGCTGGCGGCCTTCGGCGACGGCAGTATCTTCATCGAGAAGTACATCGAGCGGCCGCACCATATCGAGTTTCAAATCCTGGGCGACAAACACGGCAACATCATCCACCTGGGCGAGCGGGATTGTTCCATCCAGCGCCGGCATCAGAAACTGATCGAAATCGCCCCGTCATTGATCCTGACGCCCAAACTGCGCGCCCAAATGGGCGAGGCCGCCATTGCCATCGCGAAAGCGGTGCACTACGACAATGCCGGCACCGTCGAGTTTCTCCTCGACCATGAGGGTCATTTCTATTTCATGGAAATGAATCCCCGCCTCCAGGTGGAACATACCGTCACGGAACAGATCACGGCCATCGACATCGTCCGGAATCAAATTTCCATTGCGGCGGGGAAGCCGTTGGAGATCCGGCAAAAGGACGTGACCCTGCAGGGCCATGCGATTCAGTGCCGCATCAATGCCGAAGACCCCCGCAACAACTTCATGCCCTGCACGGGCACCATCACCGCCTATCTGTCACCCGGCGGGATCGGGGTCCGCATCGATGGCGCGGTCTATCGCGATTACACGATTCCTCCCTACTACGATGCGTTGCTGGCGAAACTCACCGTCCGCGGACGCACCTGGGAAGAGGCCGTGAGCCGCATGCGGCGTTCCCTTGAAGAGTATGTGCTGCGCGGGGTGAAAACGACCATTCCGTTCATGAAGAACGTGATGATGGAGCAGGATTTTCAAGCCGGACGATTCGATACGTCCTACCTGGAAACCCATCCGGACCTGTATCAATACGAAGAATCCGAGGAGCCTGAGGACCTGGTGCTGGCCATCTCCGCAGCGATCGCCGCGTACGAAGGACTCTGATCTCCCCAGCCACTCGGCAACAACACCTCAACCCTGTTACTCGAGCGGATTCGCCGCCGAAGGCCGCCAGTATGGCAACGAAAAAGACTAAAAAAACCGCCCCGAAGAAAAGCCCCGCGAAGAAGACCGTGCCTGCAAAACCCAGCCGGCCCGCTGCCTCACGCGCCGTCCGGATTCCGCAGCCGGCGAGCTCCGAGTTCCGGGTGACCCCGGCGCCGGGGAAAAAGCTGTTGATGACCGAAGTCGCCTTGCGAGACGGACATCAATGCCTGCTCGCGACCAGGATGCGCACCGAAGACATGTTGCCCATCGCCCAAAAACTGGACGCCGTGGGATTCTGGTCGTTGGAAGTCTGGGGCGGCGCCACCTTCGATACCTGCCTCCGGTTCCTCAAAGAAGATCCGTGGGAGCGCCTGCGCGCCCTCCGCGCGGCGATGCCGAAGACGAAGCTGCAAATGTTGTTGCGCGGCCAGAACCTGGTCGGGTATCGCCACTATGCCGACGACGTGCTGGAGAAGTTTATCGAGCGCTCGGCGTTTAACGGCATCGATGTCTTCCGCATCTTCGACGCCCTCAACGACGTCCGCAATCTGGAGCGGGCCATCCGTGAAGTCAAAGCCTGCGAAAAGCATGTGGAAGCGGCCATCTCCTACACCACCAGCCCGGTCCACCGGCTGGATGGATTCGTCACGATGGGCAAACGGTTGGAAGACCTGGGCGCCGATACCATCTGTATCAAGGACATGGCCGGCCTGTTGGCGCCTGCCGATGCCTACCGTCTGGTCAAGAGCCTCAAAGCGGCGGTTCGCGTGCCCATCCACCTGCACTCCCACTATACGTCCGGCATGGGAACCATGTCGGCGCTGATGGCGGTCATGGCGGGACTCGATCTCCTGGACACTTCCATTTCTCCGCTTGCCGGAGGCGCCTCGCATCCCCCCACCGAGTCCATGGTAGCTGCGTTGCGGGGCACCCCTTATGACAGCGGACTGGACCTGGAGGATCTGCAACCCATTGCGGAGCATTTCCGGAACGTGCGCCGGAAGTACCGGCAGTTTGAAAGCGACTTCACCGGCGTGGATGCCGAGATTCTGACATCCCAAATCCCCGGCGGCATGCTATCCAATCTCGCCGCCCAGTTGGCAGAACAAAACGCGCTGGATCGAATGAAGGAAGTGATGGACGAAATTCCCCGTGTCCGCAAAGACATGGGTTATCCGCCGCTCGTCACACCGACCAGCCAGATCGTCGGCACGCAGGCCACCCTCAACGTGCTCACGGGTGAACAGGGCGAGCGATATAAAGTCATCACCACAGAAACCAAGAATTATTTCCTCGGCCTCTACGGTCGGGCTCCCGGCCCGGTCGATAAGGAAATCATGGCAAGGGCCATCGGGGACGAAGAACCGGTCAAAGGCCGGCCCGCGGATCGCCTGGAATCGGAATTCGAAAAACTCAAGAAAGACATGCCCGAGTCCGCCACGACCCTGGAGGACCAGTTGTCCTTCGCCCTCTTTCCTGCGATTGCGAGGGATTTCTTCGAAGCGCGCGAACGCGGCGAACTCCGACCCGAGCCGCTGGAACCGACCGAAACCAAGGGTCCTGCCGTGGCCCACGACCTCCACCTCGCGCCGGCTGAATTCAACATCACCGTGCACGGCGAGAATTATCATGTCGTGGTCTCGGGCTCAGGCCGCACCACCGACGGCCGCAAGCCCTACTACATACGGGTCAACGACCGGCTGCAGGAAGTCTCACTGGAACCTTTGCAGGAAGTGCTGGCCGGTGTGCCAGAATCCCCCGGAGCCGGCAGCACGAGCAAGCCGAAACGGCCCCGGCCGGCCAAACCCGGCGATGTCGCCCCGCCCATGCCCGGTCGTGTCGTGAAAGTCCTGGTGACGGAAGGCGCGCAGGTGAAGACCGGCGACCCGCTTCTGATCATTGAGGCCATGAAGATGGAAAGCCAAGTTCCGGCGCCGATGGACGGACGAGTCGCGGCGATTCTGGTGGTCGAAGGCGACAACGTCAAAATCGACGAAACCGTCATTCAACTGGAGTAGCCGTGAGGCTCCCGGCGTGGCAGGTCCGGTGTACCGCCGTCGCGTCGTCACACGTCCTAACCTTCTGTCTCGCAGCGGTCCTCATGAGCGGTTGTGCGACGCCTCCAGAGATTCCCCGCTGGTTCGACGGCTTCCAACGATTTCCCATCCGCACCGCCTCGGTCAACAGCCACCGCATCGCCTATCTCGACGAAGGCCAGGGCCCGCCGCTCATCCTGCTCCACGGGTACGGCGGTTCGATGTGGCAGTGGGAATATCAACAGATCCCCCTCGCCCGCCGATTCCGCGTCATCACGCCAGACCTGATCGGGTCAGGCCTCTCGGACAAACCTCCACTCGACTACCGGCCTGAAGAGTTGATCGAATCGATCCGCGGCCTCATGGATGCGCTCGGGCTTCCGACCGCCACCTTGATCGGCAACTCCATGGGCGGCGGTGTGGCTATCGGTATGGCCCTGACCCATCCCGATCGGGTGTCGCACCTGGTATTGATCGACAGTTTGCCCGATCATGTTCGCGAACGACTGGCCAGCCCGCTGATGCAACGCGCCCTGAACACCAGCATCCCCGCATGGCTGGCCCGCTTCGGAGCCCTGTTCGTCGGGAATCGCACCATGGAGGCCGTGCTGAAAGAAATCATTTTCGACCACAGGCTGGTGACCGCGGCGGTGCTGGACCGCTCCAACCGGAACCGTCAACGCGAGGATATGATTACGCCCCTCATGTCGCTCCGTGATAGCCTGCCCCTGTGGGAACAGCACTTTGCGCCCAGACTCAAGGACATCCGCCATTCCACCCTGATTCTCTGGGGCGAA
Organism: Nitrospira sp.; assembly: GCA_024998565.1. Lineage (NCBI taxonomy): Bacteria > Pseudomonadati > Nitrospirota > Nitrospiria > Nitrospirales > Nitrospiraceae > Nitrospira > Nitrospira sp. Next base: position 154,992 of record JACOEM010000004.1, on the reverse strand, counting down.
CAGGATCGCCTCTTTCCCCCGCAAGTCGGCCGCGATCTCCAGGCCACGATTCCGCAGGCCCGGCTCATCATCATTCCCGATGCCGGCCATATCCCGCAGTGGGAACAACCGGAGGTGGTGAACCGGCACATTACGGAATTCCTGCAACCTTGACAGCTCAACGAACCGGCCATACAGTGACAGAGCCCACTGAGACGACAGTCCTCTTCGATGGAGATATTCTATGGCATCGACCCATACCCGCATGATCCCCGGCGCTTCGACGTCCCACTTTCTAACGGCCCTTCTGTGCCTGCTTTTCAGCGGCTGCGGAACCTTGCCCAGCCCCGGCCATTCTGATTTTTCATACAAGAATATGTCGGTGGCCGACGGCAGCGCCGCCGCCGGAGAAGGCAACAACGTCCTGTTTCAGGGCAAGCCGTTGATGCTCTCGGGGATGGGCATCAAAGTCGGCGACAAGCTGCGCGACGTGAAGCTCACCCAGACCGATTTATCGATGGTGCCGATCAACGACACGAAAGGGAAGGGCAAGGTCCGTATTATCAGTATCGTGCCGTCCCTCGACACCAAGGTCTGCGAACAACAGACCCACTACCTGAGCGAGAAGAACATGGGTCTCGATCGAATGGTCGAACTGATCACCATCAGCATCGACACCCCCTTTGCGCAGAAACGTTTCGCCGAGGAAGCGAAGATCACGAATGTGACGTTCCTCTCTGATTTCCGCGCCGCCGATTTCGGCAAGGCCCATGGACTTCTGCTCAAAGACCCCCATCTGCTCAGTCGCGCGCTGCTCGTCGTGGACAAGGACAACAAGGTTCGATATCTCCAAATCACCCCCGAACTCGCACAGCTGCCGGACCTTGAAGAGGCATTCCGATTCGCGCGCAAACTGGTCACGGCCAGCTGAGGACAGCATCCACCGTGAAGCGTCCTTCGTGCCTCGTGAGCGAAGAGAAGAGCGTATGGCGAATGGCTCATAGCACGGAAGGATAGGGCCTATTCTCTATGGGCGCTAGGCTCTGTTTCACGGCGAGAGACGCTTCACGTTTCACGACTCGTAAGAACGGTTGCGTCCGACGAGGACATCGCCTGTCACAAGAGAGGTGAAATGGCGCACTACGATCTGCTGGTCATCGGAACCGGCCCGGCAGGGCAGAAAGCCGCCATCCAGGCGGCCAAGCTGGGGAAAAAAGTCGGCATCGTCGAACGCAAACGAGTCGTCGGCGGCGTCTGCACCAACACCGGCACCATCCCCAGCAAATCGCTCCGCGAGGCCGCACTCTATCTGTCGGGTTTCCACCAGCGCAGCCTGTATGGCGCCAGTTATCGCGTCAAACAGGACATCACGATGGAAGATCTCACCTTCCGCGCCAACCACGTCATCAACCGGGAAATCGAGATCATCCAGAACCAGATGACGCGCAACAATGTCGACCTCTGGTTCGGCACCGCCGGCTTCGTCGATCCGCACCGCCTGCGCATCGAACGATCCGACGACCTCGTGGAGCACACGGCCGACTTCGTGGTCATCGCCTGCGGGACTGTCCCCGCCCGGCCCTCGCACATTCCCTTCGACGATCACAGCATCATCGACACCGACGGCCTGCTGACCCTGAAAACACTCCCCAAGTCGATCACCATCATCGGCGGCGGGGTCATCGGCGCGGAATATGCCTCGATCCTGGCGACCATGGGCATTCACGTCACCCTCATCGAACGCCGCCCGCGCCTGCTGGAGTTTGTCGATCAGGAAACGATCGAGGCCCTCCAGTACCACATGCGCAGCATCGGCGTGACCCTGCGGTTCAACGAAGAAGTGGTGTCCGTCGAGCGGCAACCGCAGGAGCAGGTCATCGTCCGACTGAAAAGCGGCAAGGAAATCGCCGCAACCACGGTGCTGTATTCAGTCGGCCGCACCGGCGCCAGCGCCACCCTCAACCTCGAAGCGATCGGACTGGTCGCGGACGACCGTGGACGCCTGACAGTCAATGAGCACTATCAGACGACCGTACCGCACATCTATGCGGCGGGCGACATCATCGGCTTTCCCGCGCTCGCCTCAACGTCCATGCAGCAAGGACGCCATGCCGCCTGCCATGCCTTCGGCATTCCCTGCCAGACCCAGTCCGAGCTGATGCCATACGGCATCTATTCGATCCCGGAAATTTCCATGGTCGGCCGCAACGAGGATGACTTGACCAAAAACGGCGTCCCCTATGCCGTCGGCATCGCCCGCTACAGAGAGATCGCCCGTGGACAGATCATCGGCGACGAACTTGGCATGCTGAAACTGCTCTTTCACAACAAAACCCGACAACTGCTCGGCGTGCATGCGATCGGCGACGGCGCCACGGAACTCATCCACATCGGCCAGACCGTCATGGCCTATCAGGGCCAGATCGATTATTTCATCGAAGCCGTGTTCAACTACCCGACACTCGCTGAATGTTATCGCGTCGCCGCCCTTGACGGCATCAATCAGTTGCCCAGGCCCTGGCCGCCGAGAGTCTGACGCGTCGTTCGTGAAACGTGAAGCAGACAATGAATGAACCGGCAGGAGTCTGTATCGGGAATTGCTCGCGAGATATGCTTCACGATCGACGAGATACGCGTGACGTCGACAAAGGAGGAACCGGATGTCGTTTTCCAATCATCTTCGCAAATTGGCCCAGCCCGTCTGGGATGCCCAGCTGACGCACCCGTTCGTCGTGGCCCTTGGAAAGGGCACGCTGGCGGAGCGGAAGTTCCGCTACTACATTCTCCAGGATGCCCGCTTTCTCGCGGATCTGGCCCGCGTATTTGCCGCCGGATCTTTGCGGGCGCCCGACTCCGAATCGGCCCTGCGCTTTGCCAAGCTGGCGGAAGAAACCATCACCGTGGAACGCAGCCTCCACGAGAACTACGGCAAGCGCTGGAAACTCTCCCCCCACGATATGCTGAACGAACCGATGGCTCCCACCAACTATGCCTACACGCGCCACATGCTCGCCGTCGCTCAAGGCGGTACGGCCACCGAGATCGCCGTCGTGGCGCTGCCCTGTGCCTGGATCTACTGCGTCGTCGGCAAACACTTCCTCAAGAACGGACCGCCGCCTGCCAAACATCCCTATCGGGATTGGCTGATGCTCTATGCCTCGCCGGAATTCGAGGCCGTCCAGGAATGGATGCGGGCCCGGGTGGATACCTGGGCGCGGACGGCGGGCCACGAGGAAAAGAAACGCATGGAGCAGGCATTTCTGATCAGCTCAAAATATGAGTGGATGTTTTGGGAGATGGCCTGGAACGAGGAGAAGTGGCCGGTGTGAGGGGGCGAGGGTGGGACCTAGCTCTTACGCTCATTAGCACAGCACCGACGGGCGCTCCCAGAGACGACCTTGGCGTCTGAACTTGCTGCGTCTCGCCATGCGACCCGCAGCTTCAAACAGCAGACGCCACCTGCGAGGCAGGGCGGTCTGTCTCAGGGCGCGCACACACATCGCCGATGCTGTGCCATCGCTCAGAGCCAGGCCCCACCCTCGCCAATCACACGTCCGCTTGGGAGGAGATGGTGGGAATAGACGGATAGAGACGGCAGGTCACTCGCCTCTAAACTAAAGCTTCGACAGCGGTGAGTACTGAGCGGGCCGCATCTGATTGGCAGAGTCTGTCGAACGTCATATCGATCGGTATTAATCCACGCACCTCTTCCAAGTTCTATTTTCAGCTTTAACTTTCTTGGGTTCTACTTGCCAAAATCTCATAGCCGTCTAAGATGGGAAACATGCTCCTCTCGATGTGAGATGCTCTGATCAACGGTGGTGCTAACTTATAGTGGAGGGCAATCGTTTATGAAACCGACGCTCGATGCGGCGGTTCTTGGTATTACGCTGATCCTCACATGCTCCTTGTCGGCATGTACGGCTACCCCTGTGAAACCTGGAGGATTTCAAGGCGAGTACAACCAGCCTCTCAAGGTTGTGAAACAAGCCAGCGTGGATGCCATGGCCGTTAATGGCTTTCAGGTTACTCAGAACGAACCCACATACATTGAGGGTCACCGGCCACGGACCTGGGGATTCTTCTGCACTCCTGGGGGAGAGGGAGTGGGCATTTGGTTAGAGGAAATCAGCCCAGCGCATACTCAAGCTCGAATCAGCAGCGAGAAGTCTTCTTTCGGCAGAGCCTGCCAGGAAGAATGGGCTGCACCAATTCTCGCGGAAATGGAAAAGAGTCTGGGTCGAAGAAGGTAGTTTCGGTATGAACCGCCCAGAATTAACAAATAAGACCGACTCGACACTTCTGGCCGTCACGTTCCTCTCGCTCGTCATTACCGGCTGTTCGAGTCAGAGCCGACACACAATGCTGGTTCCGCACTATGATCCCAAACCGGCACATTGCCACATCGATTTCTTCACACAAGGCAAGCCATCACATGAGTTTGAAAGAATCTCTCGCCTCGATGTCCACATAGAGCGGACCTACTATGTCAGATCACAACTGGATGATGCTTTACCCGAACTAAGTAAGGAAGCTTGCGCATCAGGAGCGGACGCCGTCATCGACATTGAAGAACGGAGTTCGAGCATTAACCTAAGGGAGACCAATATATATCACGTGACCGGTACAGGGGTACGATACCTTCCCTAATACGGCACCGTTCTCTACCTACCCCATAACCTTTCTTGCTTTGCTCCACCACTTGCGATAGACATCAGTCCTAACGAGCAAGCCACTCCTAAAAAAATCCACTGACTCTGCCATTCGCCTGCAGCAGTTCTACCTTATTGGCATCCCACTCTCGAGACACCCTAACGCATTGCTCCCGAAACACATTGGTGCCATCATTAGACGCACCTAAAAGAACAGACGTATACCCACAATCATGACAATATCCTCTCACTCACCCACCGTCCTGCCCCCACGCGAGATCAAGCTGCACCTGCTTGGGCTCGTTCTCTTCCTCGGCCTGCTGGGTCTGTGGTATTGGCTTTCCACCGGCGCACGAGCCATGCCGACATGGATCGAGATGCTCCAGGACGACGATCCATCCACACGCATCGTCGCGGCGGAGCAGCTTGGACAGGTCGGGCCCGCAGCGCAGGCGGCACTTCCTCAATTGCTGGCCCAAGCCACGCGGGACGGCAGTCAGCACGCGAACACCACCGCGGCTACGGCCCTGAAATCGATCGATCTGACGGCGGCCCGGCAGGTCATGACCCACTTCATTCCGCGCCTGCAGGACCAGGATGCGCAACAGCGCCGCACCGCCTGCGCGGTACTCGGGAGCCTCGGCCCGGTGGCTAAGCCCGCGGTGCCGGCCCTGCTGGCGCTGGTGCATGATCTCGATGAACTCGTGCGACGCAATGCGCTGATGGCCTTGGCGAGCATCGGCATTCCATCCCCACCGATCGTGGCTGCCTTGCTGGAGGGACTGCGCGATTCCTCCTCACTGGTTCGCCAGACAGCCGTCACTCAATTTGCCTTTACGATTCCCCTGACACAGCCTGTGATCACTGCTTTGACGCCGCTGCTGAACGATCCGAATAGATCCATGGCCACGCTGGCCCGCAGTGCGCTGGACAAAGCAAGGCCGGACGATGCGGCCCAACTCGAATCATTGGGCATGATGGTCCAACATTCAGGTGCGCGAGACTATGCCTTGCATCAGCTGGCCCAGCTCGGTCCGGCGGCAGGCGATGCCCTGCTCCCGGTCCTGCCGCTGCTTCAGGACGACCGGCCGTTCGTTCGGTACCTCGCAGTAGAAGCAATCGGCGCGATGGGGCCCGCCGCGAAGCAAGCGCTCCAGGCCCTTCAGCAGCGGCGAGAAGACTCTGATCCCGTCGTGCGGGAAGCCGTTGCCGATGCCATCGCCGGGATTGAGGCCGCTATGGTACCGGCAGCATCCTCCGACAAGGCGGCTCATCCATGATCGCCACGACACACGATACCTCCTCGAGACTCCGCGTCCTGACTCGCCTGGGTTTCTGGGGAAGTGTGATCGGCGGGCTGCTGCTCCCCTGGGCCATCATGCTGGCGGTGGAGGTCATGGTGCACCAGGTCCCTTTTGCACGGGCCTGGCGATCGTTTACCTTGCACCTCTTCGCTCCCGGCTACAATTTTTTCCTCATCGGCCTGTTGACGGCCGTTCCCTTCGTGGTCCTCGCGGTCTTGATTCTGCTGCACCTGGGAGCCGCTCCTGCTCAGGACCCGCTGATTCCGCGCCGACGGACATTGGGCCTCGCCGGCGCAGGACTCGGCATGCTGATCCTTGCCAGTTGGACCCATCTTGAAGTGTTGCTCCATCCGGATGCGCAGGGGGCGCTTGCCTATCTCTATCTGCCGGTCATCCTGCTCGTGAGTATGCCGATCGGGTACGGGTTGGGACGCGTCATCGCCACAATACTCCTGCCGAGGCCTTCCCCTGAGTGACGCGGGCTGGACAGTCTCGACGACGTGGGTATAATGTGGGCCATGCGTTATCATGCCGTGAGTGCCTCCCGATGATCCGTCTCCTCTGCGCCCTCATCCTGTTCGTGCTCTGGCACTCCACCGCCTTGGCTGCGTCGAAATATGAAGACAGCGTGAAGGAATTGGCCGAAGGGGTGGCGGCCGAAGCCATCAAAATGAAAAAGTCACGGCTCGCGCTGTTGGATTTCGTGGACAGCACGGGTGAGGTGACGCCCATCGGCCAATTCCTCGCCGAGGAACTGGCGACCCACCTGCTGGTGGCCGGAGAGCTGAAAGTCGTCGATCGCAAGCTCCTGGTCGCCACCATGGAGAAACACCAGCTCACTCATCTCGACACATCGCAGGCCAAAGCCGCCAAGAAGGTCGCCAAAGCATTACGCGCCGATCTCTACGTCACCGGCGCCTATCTTGAAATTCCCGAGGGTGTGCAAGTCACCGCCAAATTGATCGGCCCCTACACCGTGTTCCCGGTGGGCGCCGCCCGAGCGATCGTGCCGAAAGCGGGCCCACTCGCCGCGCTCCTCAAGCAGGCGAATGCGCCTAAACCGCCCGCACCGGCGACCCTTCCGGAGCCGACCACCCCGGTCTTGAACGCCCATGAGAATGAGTTGTACAAAGTCAGTGTCATGGCCATCGCCAGGCAAGATGACCAGATCGAGATCGACCTGCTGTTCGTCAATCGCAGCACCCATCCGGTCAAGATCGGGTGCCAGCTTCTCGACACGTATCTGGTGGATGAACAGGGCGAACAGTGGCGGCAGGATGTTGCTCAGAATCGCGAAGGCCTCTGTACTCGCGGCATGGAACTGAATCCCAGACGGCAGCAGCATGCGAGCCTCTCATTCATCGCGACGAACAAGCCGCCCAAGGGACCCGTGACGCTGCATTACCACGAGACCTCGCCGAGACCCGATCGCGTAGTCACCCTGGATGGACTGAAACTCGATGCCGCGCCGGTCGCCGAGGCCGAAGCGCCGGCTCCGCAGGCAGCAGACACCCCCACACCCTAATCGATGACCTCCGGAACATAGGCACAGGAAACCTTCATGATTAAACAAGTCTTGACGATAGCTGGTTCGGACTCGGGCGGCGGAGCAGGGATTCAGGCGGATTTGAAGGCCATGTCGGCTAACGGGGTGTATGCCATGTCGGTCATCACCGCCATCACCGCCCAGAACACGGAAGAGGTGACCGACGTGTTCGAGCTGCCGACTTCGATCATTGCCGCCCAACTGGACGCGATCTTCGACGATTTCGACGTCGCGGCGGTCAAAACAGGCATGCTCTCCTCCACCGACATCATTAAGACCGTGGTCACACTCCTCAAACCGCAGCAGGTCAAGAATCTGGTGGTAGATCCCGTGATGATCGCCAAGGGCGGTCAGGCCCTCCTGAAGCCCGACGCCATCGACACGATCAAGAAGGAATTGTTTCCGTTGGCCCTCCTGGTGACGCCGAACGTGCACGAAGCCCAACAGCTGTCAGGCATCGAAATCACCTCGCTAGCCGATGCCCGCCGGGCCGCCAAGACCATTCACCAGTTCGGCTGCGCCAACGTCCTCATCAAGGGAGGACATTTGGCAAGCGACCGCGCCACCGATCTGTTGTATGACGGCTGCTTCTTCAACATCTACAAGGGGGAGTTCATCGATACGCCGCATACCCACGGGACCGGCTGCACCTTTGCCTCAGCCATCGCGGCGCATATCGCCCGGGGGAAAACCGTTCCCGACGCGGTGCAAACCGCCAAGACCTATCTCACCGAGGCCATCCGGCACAGCCTGGCCATCGGACACGGAAAAGGTCCCACCAACCACTTCTTTTTCTTGAATCAGGGTTAGCGCTATGAGTCGAGGGCTCGGATCACCACTTCCATTCTTGTTGGCCGGATGGGGCTGGCTGCTGCTGACGTCACTGATCGGACTGGCAACCTTCCTGGGCATCGTACGAGGCTCCCCGCTGCCTCCCGGGCTACGCCTGTTACATGTGCATGGAGCGCTCATAGGAGGCCTCCTTCAGCTCCTGACCGGCCTGGCACTCACCGCGGTCGCCCTCACCGGCCAGGACGCCAAAGGGCCGAAACACCACCTGCTGTTCTTCAGCATGAATCTCGCCGCCCTCGGACTCGCCGCCGGGGCCTGGTTGCGTGACTCCACCCTGACCATAGGGGCCGGGCTGTTGCTGGCCGCGCTGTTTGTTCCCATGGCACGCCACCTGATGCTGGGACTTCGGACCGGTTCCGGCTGGACTCCCTTGTCGACCTTCTACTTTGGAATCAGCCTCACCGGACTGTTCGGCACCCTGGCCCTGGGCGAGTTCCTGGCCGGCGCCTGGTTCCCCACCTGGCACGGCATCCTGCGGCTGGGGCATCTGCACGCGGGCCTGTTACTCTTCCTCACACTGGGGGTCGTCGGAGCGATGCAAACGGCGATGCCCGGGCTGATGAACCGCCCGCTGCGCAGCACCGGCCTCGGGCAACTGGTCCTGCTCCTTCTGCCGGCTTGCGCCGCTGGGTTGATCACAGGATTTTTGTTATCCTCCGTTCACATTCAACTGGTCGCCGGCTCTGGCTTTCTGCTGACACTCGCACTCGGCAGCGTCAATCTGCTTCGCACCTGGAGCCAGGCCGGCCAACCTGGCTCCGCCGCCACCGATCACCTCATGATCGCTTTATGCCTGCTGCTCATCATGACCTGTATCGGCATGGCGGTCGGGATCAATGTCCTGTGGACCCCGCCGGTGATGCCTTACGGGACGCTTCACCTGGTCGCCTATACCCACACGGCGTTCCTGGGATTTTTCCTACAAGCGACCGTCGCCGGATTATCCTATGCGTTGCCTGCGCTGCTGGCAGCGCAACGAATCACCAGTCACAAAAAGCGGTCTGCCTATCAGGATACCCTTGCGCAAATCGCGAACCGATGGCGGGCGCTGCAGGTGTCCACGCTCAGCTTCGGAACCTTGGGACTTGTCCTCGTCGCCTCGCTGACCTGGAATCTCCCGCTCTCTTCGATCTGGATCCAGGCCGCAACCTGGGGTAGTCTGGGACTTCTCTTGATCCATCTGACGATGGTCACCGTCAAAATCACGCAGATGGTCGGAACGATGCCGACCGGCGACCACGCAGCCACGCACTGACCAGACTCGGATCACCACGTATGCCGACGATTGGGCCCATGGAAGAACCGGTCTTTTTCCACGACACACTCGGCCACCGTATCGCGGCCGTCCTGGCCAGGCCTGAACAGGCGACCGATCACGTTGCCGTCCTCTGTCACGGGTTTCTCTCCCATAAAAACAGTTCGAGCAACCAGGCCCTGACCGAGCTCCTGGTCGGCCGGGGGATTGCCACGTTCCGGTACGATTGCTTCGGACATGGCGACAGCGATGGCCCTTTCGCCAAATTGACGACCTCCATCGGAGTCGGCCAGGCGCTCGCCGCCTTGCACTACCTCCTCACACGGGGATACCACCGGCTGGCACTCGTGGGCTCCAGCTTCGGCGGTCTCGTGTCGATTCTCGCCGCCGCTGACTGGACAAGAATGCACACCTTGAAACCGGCATCCATTCCGCCACTAGCCTGCCTCGCACTGAAATGCCCTGTGGTCGACTTCGGAGAAGAGCTTCGACTCGAGTTGGGAGAAGACGGCCTTCAAGAATGGAAACAAACCGACACGATACCCGATCTTCACGGAGGAGCCACTCGCCTTCCCCTCGACTATGTTTTCTACCAGGACTGCCTCAACCGGATTGCGTATGAACCGGCCCGAACCATCGCCGTTCCCACGTTGATCGTGCAGGGTGATCATGATGAATATGTACCCCTCCACCAAAGCCAGCGACTCTTCGAGGCCTTACCGGGACCTAAACGGATGGAAATTCTTCCAGGTGCCGATCACCGCTTCACGAAAGCCTCCGACTTTCAGCGGATGCTGACGCTCCTCACCGAATGGGTCACTCGCCATCCCAGGACCTGATACCGTCCTTTTCCTACATCGCCGACCGACGACAGTCCCCGAACCTCGTTCACAATCCCGGTTACTCATCGATGTTGCAGAATCGCGTCCCGCCGGAGGCTTTCTCCTGCAGCCACTGCTCCATCTTGCACAGCAAAAAATAACGAATAGAAACCCGCAGCTCGATTGCCCGCAAAATGGCTCGTGACGGGGCTTTCTGGCGATCGCACCACTTCGACGCCTGGCACACTGGTTGCTCATCCAGCGTCTCGATTTTCCCGGAGGAACTACGATGAAGACGTCAACGAGCGTGCTTGTGATGGGTGCTGTCGGTTGTTTGTCTTCCGCCCTGCTCCAGACAGGAGGGGCTTCATATGCGGTAGCCGCGGACAGCGCCACCACGATGAGTCTGCTGCAACAGCCATCCCTTGCGGCAGCTGTCACGAAAGCCCAGGGCAGCGGAACCGCACCCATCCTGCCCAACCCGACCGCGCTGGTCCTGACGGCCCAGAAAGGCAACACTGCCGTCGGTACCCTCACGCTCAAGAAGTCCAGCACGGATCAACACACCTACTATCTCAGCACGAATCAATCGTGGATCTGGATGAACCCGCCCTACGGCAGCACCCAGTCCATTACCTCCGAAACCGATCAATTGGTCATCACCGCGCAAACCGCCGCCCTGCCGGCCGGAACACATTCGGCCGTGGTCTATGTCGTCGACTCAGGCCCCAATAACTTCACCAACATGCTGCGGATCCCGGTCACGCTCACGGTGACGGCCTCGCCGGTCGCGACACCACCGCCCCCGCCGCCCGCAGCGCCGCCGGCCGTAACCCCGCCGCAGCCTAAACCCGTCGTGCAGACGCCGCCTCCCCCACCACCCGCGCCCGTGGCGGTGCCGCCTCCGCCGGCCCCCGCTCCCCCGGCCCCGCCGGTGGTCTCCAGCACCGGGATGGTTGCCGCCCCCGTAGCACTCATGCTGACGGCAGCAAAAGGACAGCCGGCTGTCGGCACCTTGGCTCTCCGCAAAGGCGGCACCGCTCAGCACACCTACTCCCTCAGCACGAACCAGTCGTGGATCTGGATGAACCCGCCCTACGGCAGCACCCAATCCATTACGACAGAAACAGATCAGCTCGTGATCACGGCACAGACCGCCGCCCTGCCGGCTGGAACACATTCGGCCGTGATCTACATCGTCGAATCAGGCCCCAATAACTTCACCAACATGCTGCGGATCCCGGTCACGCTCACGGTGACGGCCTCGCCGGTCGCGACACCACCGCCCCCGCCGCCCGCAGCGCCGCCGGCCGTAACCCCGCCGCAGCCTAAACCCGTCGTGCAGACGCCGCCTCCCCCACCACCCGCGCCCGTGGCGGTGCCGCCTCCGCCGGCCCCCGCTCCCCCGGCCCCCTCACCGGTTGCCACCGGGCCGATCCAAGCCAGTCCCGCTTCGCTGGCACTCACCAGCGCCAACGCAGTCGGCACCTTGAGCCTGCGCAAAACAGGAACGGACCAGCATATCTATTCGCTCAGCACCAGCCAGCCCTGGGTGTGGCTCAACCCGCCGTATGGAAGCACTCAGACGATCTCCAGTGAAACCGATCAGATTGTCGTGACGGCCCAGCCCACCGCTCTCGCAGCAGGAACCTACTCAGCGGTGGTGTATATCGTCGAGTCCGGCCCGAACAATTTCTCCAACACGCTGCGTATCCCGGTGACGTTTACCGTTGCCGCAGGCCAAACGGCCGCTGCAGCACCGTCGGCGCCGACTCAATCGGCGGTCACCGCACCGCCTCCTCCGCCCCCCACTCCGCCGTCACCACTCCCGGTGGCGACCACGCCTTCGTCGACGGCACCCAAGACTGCCAGCGCCACAGTCAGCTGGAATGCGAATACTGAATCGGATCTGGCAGGGTATCGAATCTACGTCGGAACGCGGTCCGGCAGCTATGGAGTCATCGGCCCCTTCGAGGTCAGCAACCGGACCAGCTTCACGATCACTAACCTGCCGGTCGGTGCGACCTATTTCTTTGCCGTATCGGCCTTCGACAAGTCGGGGAACGAAAGTGCCAAGTCTGCAGAAGTCAGCAAGAGCCTGTTCTAAGCGAACGCGAACCAGAGAAGAGGGAGAGACCGTGAGCTGGCGCGCAGCAAGCGCCCAGCTTACGGGGAAGTGATCGGAAGGACCGTCCTGGCGCAGCGAAATCCCGTATAGCTATTGCGAGTCTCCGGCGGCAACTTCGACCGGCCGTAGGTCAGCAGGTACTTCGGCAAATCCGACCAGGAGCCGCCACGCACGACACGAAATGCCCCCCGTTCCGGTCCGGCAGGATTCTTGGAAACGCTGGTTTCGTAGTAATTCGCCCCGTACCAATCGGCGACCCATTCCCCGACATTCCCCGCCATCTGATGCAGCCCATAGGGGCTGCGACCGGTATCGTACCGTTGAACTGGCGCAAGCACCTGGCTGTAGCTGAATCGGGCGCCCAGGCCGAAATTCGCCACGCCGTCAGTCGGGGGCTGATTGCCCCAGGGGAACAGTCGAGCATCACTCCCCCTTGCTGCCTTCTCCCATTCGGCTTCCGTCGGAAGTCGTGCATCCCGCCAACGACAATAGGCCTCCGCATCGAACCAACTAACGCCGATGACCGGGCGGTCATGATGCCGGGCCGGATCCACCGCCTCCCATTGCCAGGGCTCAGCCCGGGTCGTCGCCGAGAGAAATTCGGCATACCTCCGGGTTGTCACCTCGTACAGGTCGATCTCGAACCGGTCGACCCAGACCCGGTGTTGCGGCCGCTCATCCTCCAGCGCATCCGTTCCGTCAGCCCCCATGAGAAAGGCTCCTTCAGGGATCGCGACCATGGGCGGGCCGGGAAGCGGCGCAGCTTCAGCGTCTTTGTTTTTCCGCAGCCGCTCAAGCTGTGCGTACGCTGAATCGCCGGTTGCCAAACCGGCAATCGAGAGAGACAGGATGAGGAGACTCACAAGCAATCGCATGCCGGGAAGCATACACAAACAGACCCCCAGGCGCGAGCGCTCTGCAATACTGCTGAACAAGTCATCAGCATAATAGGATGGTCAAAACGGGCATCCAACAAGGCCGCAGCCGATGGCCACACCGCAGGCGTACCCTCAGGGGTACGTTGTTGAGGATGTCGCCGAGGTGAGAACGCCGTTGAAGCTCGTTTTCACCATGCTGATTAAAGAAGGATTCCGCCGACGACCCAATGCCGGTCATCCGGCACATCGATGAGGAGCCGGGAGAGGTTCATCTCGGCCAATTGTGCCGCGACATCATCCTCGGTAAACGCGGCCAGCAACGAGTGATAGAAGTCGCGTTTCAAGATCGGATCTTCGTCGGCTGCATACTGGTCCACTAAGGCCTGGGCCGCTTCAGGCGAGTCCGGTCGCAGTAAATCCATCACCAGCACACAGGCCCCCGGCTTGGCCAATTGCTTCACGCGAAACCAGAACTGCAGCGGATTCGGGACATGGTGCAGGAGACTGTTCGACAACAGAGCATCGGCCTGTTCCGGCAGGTCGAGCGATTGAAACCGCTCACAACAGAGGGTGATGCGATTCGCCAGTCCCGCACCCGCGATCGCCTCCGCCGCCAAGTCCAGCATGGGACGGCTGGCATCCACGGCCGTCACTCGGGCGTCCGGGAAGGAACGCAGAAAACGAATCGGAATATCTCCCGGTCCGCATCCCAAATCGACGACATGACCGCCGGCCCAATCGGGAAAGTATTCGCGAAAACGATCGACGAAACCCTGATTCTCCTCAGCGAAATCCGCCTTCGCATAGGCACGGGCCTGCGCCGCATCGTCCATCAGCTCCGGTTCCAGCACGCGCTTCATCGATCACCCCACCCGCTTAGGTCGTCCGAATCCAGCACAACAGGATCTCCCGGCCGCACCGTCCCTTCGTGAAGAACCCGCGCATAGAGCCGGCTCCATCCGGGATGCGTCTCCTGGGCAATTCGTTCATAGTCCCCGTCCTTGAACCACTGCGCATTGTATCGACAGGGGGTCGTATAACTCGTCATCTCCAGCCGCACCTGCTCACCGATTCGAAGTCGATCACCGGGCCGCATGAGGGACCAGTCGAGCCCCGCCAGAGTGAGATTCTCCCCGGACGAACCAGGACCGATCGAATGACCTTCAGCCCGAAGGGCGTCGATCACCTCCAGGGAAAAGAGGCAGACCGCCCGATCCGGACCGCCGTGATATTTCCGGTTGCGCTGACGATCCCCGACCAATCCGTCACGCGTCACCTGCGCAGACAGTACCGCCGACTTCGGTACCCCGCCGTCGGACAGACTCACCTGATGCACCTGTGGAATAACCGGTTGTGCCATCTCGGTATCAGGAGCAGAGCCCGCCGTCACAGGATTCCATACCGGTGGCCTCCAGAGCGACCCATCCGTCTCGTTCTCTCGATGCCCTCACGTAGACTCCATGCTCGGCATAGGCGGCTTCGATCTCCGCCCGCTGATCGATCAGCAGACCGGACAGCAGCAGGCGCGCGCCGCCCGACGCATATCCACAGAGCGTGTCCGCGGCATTCAACAGGGTCTGCCGATCCAAATTCGCGAGGACCAGAGTGGGCTCGAATCCGTTGTGAGACTGCTGCGTCTGAGCATATTCCACCGCCAGCGTCAGCTGCGTATCGAACCCGTTGACCTGAGCGTAGTCCCGCGCGCACTCAATCGCCACCGGATCGAAATCCTCCCCGACCGCCTCCGAGGCCCCGAGCCGCAACGCCACCATCGCCAACACACCGCTCCCGGTTCCCACATCCAGGACGCGATCGGTGGGCGCCACCACCTCTTGCAGCCATTCGATCAACAGTTGGGTCGTCGCATGGTGACCGGTGCCGAATGCCTGCTTGGGATCGATGATCAATTCGATGTCGCCGGGGTTCAGCGCGAGAGACTTCCAACTTGGCCTGATGACTACCTGCCGGATTCTGATCGGCTCCACCAGACGTGACCACTGGGCGTTCCAGTCGCGGTCCGCCAAGTGGTTGATCGTGAGGGCACCGGCCGGATCGGGATGCCCGAGCTGGGTCAACGCAAGCCTCAGGCCTTGCCACGTATCCGGTCCGCAACGGGCCGCGGGCCAGTACAGGTGGATACACTCCTGTTCCTGCCAGGCCCCGGTCACATCCGGATCGTTCAGCACCCCCAGGAGCTCACCGGCATCGAGCGAGGTGTGCACATCAACTTGAATCCAGTCGCCCGCACCCGGCGTGGCGGACACATCAGCGGAACCCTCATCTGTCTTCGAGGTTGACGTCATCTCAGACTCCCAGTATCGTCAGCGGTACGATGACACCTGATACAGAATCCACACCATCGCGAAGGTCGCCCGCGCGGGAACACAGTCTGGTGCGAATGCTGCGCCGCGCGGCACAGCTGGAGACGAATGCCCGCCGGGCCAGCGCAAGGTTTACGACCTGGCGGCTCGCCATCTTTGCCGTCGGACTTTTCGGCTCTATCATTCCGCATAAACTGGGATGGACCCTGCTCGGCAACGCCATACTCGCATTCAGCGTCATGCTGTTTCTCATTGTGGCCTGGTATCATAACAGGCTCGAAGATCGCTTGCACCGGCTCCGCCGCTGGCAGGGCATCAAACAGGTGCACCTCGCGCGCATGCGTCTCGGCTGGGCCGAGATTCCATTTCGCCCGGTATTCGTACCCGAACGACACGGGTACGCGACCGATCTCGACCTCGCCGGCCCCCATTCACTCCTGCATCTCATCAACAACACCATCTCGTCACAGGGCCAGGAACGGCTCGCCTCGTGGTTGTTCAATCAACCGCCGGAACCCGCGCAGTGGGCGAACCGGCAGGCCCTCATCAGAGAATTGACACCGCTTTCTCTACTCAGGGACCGGTTGTCATTGGAAGCGCAGACGGTTGAAGACGCCGATATCGACGGCCGGCGGCTCCTCGCCGTCCTCCAGAAGCGGGTCGACAGCCCCAGCTTCACGCCCATGCTGCTGACCGAAACCTTCCTCGCCCTTGTCACGGCCGGGTTCATGCTGGCCGATCTCGTGTCCGGAATCGGTAACTATTGGATGTTGTCGTTCGGTCTCTATGCATTCCTGTTTCTCTCCGTCCGCAGCCGCTCGGAAGAAATCTTCGACCATGCCCAATCCCTGCACCGTCAACTGGAGCGGCTCAGCGCCGTCATAGGTTATCTGGAGCAGCGATCGTACCGCGCCGCCCCCCGATTGGCCGAGCTGTGCCGGCCGCTCCTGCAACAAAACACCAGCCCCTCCACCTCGCTGAAACAGGCCGCCTCGCTGATGAACCGGCTCAGCGTTCGGGCCCATCCGCTGGTGCATTACCTCATCAACGCCTTCGGTCCCTGGGACCTCTACCACACCTATCGTCTCCAGCACCTGCAAGATAGGATTGCCGCCGTCGCGCCGCAATGGTTCGAGCTGTTGGCCGAGCTGGACGCCGCCGCCTCCCTGGCGACATTCGCCTACCTGCACCCGGATTACCCCTGGCCCTCACTGCAGCAGACGGCTGACGCCGCCCATCTCAACGGTGCCGGACCGATCCTCGATGCGCAGGGACTGGCGCACCCGCTCATCCCCGCGAAGGCTCGCGTGGCCAATGACATTGTGTTTCAGGAACGCGGGCGCATGTTTCTGGTGACCGGCTCCAACATGTCCGGCAAGAGCACCTTTCTCCGCACCATCGGCATCAATACTTGCCTGGCACAGGCCGGAGGCCCCGTCTGCGCCACCTCCTTCCGTTGGTCTTTAGTGCGCATCGGCAGCTGCATCCGCGTAGACGATTCCCTCGACGGCGGCCTCTCATTTTTTTATGCCGAGGTGAAACGGCTCAAGAACATTCTCGACCGCACCCGGGACATGGAGCGACCGCCTGTGCTCTGGTTGATCGATGAAGTCTTCAAAGGCACCAACAACCGGGAGCGGCTCATCGGGGGACGCGCCCTCATTGCGGCCCTCGCAGGAGGAAACGGGTTCGGCCTCGTCACCACCCACGACCTCGAACTGGCTGAGTTGGAGCGCCAACTCCCGACCGTCACCAACGTGCATTTTCAGGAAACCGTGGCGGAAGGCGCACTGCACTTCGATTATCGATTGAAACCGGGTCCCTGCCCCACCACCAATGCGCTGCGAATCATGGCACTCGAAGGGCTGCCGGTGGAAAGTCCTCCCTCGACGGCATCACGATAGCGCATTGCATCAGTGTAATAATTTCGGCAGACTGAACCTCGATCCCGGGCACGAACGACGGCACATAGACACAGGAGGCACCCATCGACCCCCAGCCCGACTCCTCATCGACCCGACTTCCCTTGCGCGGACTCCTGATCGCACAGTTCTGCGGCGCCTTCAACGACAACGCCTGGAAATTCATGGTTGCGCTCCTAGGCATCCGGGCCGTCACGGCCGCGCTCGCACCGGGACAGGATCTGGAAACGGCATCGCAGACCCAGACGACCCTCGCCATGGTCGTGTTCACCCTGCCGCTGGTCCTGACGTCATTCGTGGCCGGATTTTTTGCCGACCGTATCAGCAAACGCACCGTCATCCTCACGATGAAGGCAGTAGAGGTGCTGCTGATGGCCGCCGCAACACTCGCGCTGCTGGCGAACCCGACCGGAGGGCTCTGGGCACTCGTCGTGCTCGCCAGCATGGGCGTTCATAGCGCGATTTTCAGTCCGGCCAAATACGGCATTCTTCCCGAACTACTCCCGCACGAACAACTCGCGCGAGGCAACAGCATCCTGGAGCTGTTTACCTTCCTGGCGATCCTCACCGGCACCACCGCCGGAGGGTTCTTACTGGCCGGGGCAGGGACACAACCCTGGTTGGCCCCGTTCGCGTTGACCATGCTCGCCCTAGTCGGCTTTGCCGCAGCCTGGGCTGTCCCGCCGGTGCCGCCGGCACGCGATGCGGGCGGATTGTTCGACACCCTGCGCGGGGCCTGGTCGGCATTGCAGGCGGATCGCCTGCTGCGTCTCGCCATCACCGGCGCGGTCTTTTTCTGGACCATCGCCAGCCTCGTCGTGCAGAACGTACTGGTGTATGCGAAAGCGGTGCTGGGACTCTCCGATGCCCTGGCGACCGTCCCCTCCGCCTTGATCTCGGTGGGCATCGGACTGGGTGCGCTCGTCGTCGGTCGCCTCTCCCGTTCCCGCGTGGAATACGGACTGGTGCCACTGGGAGCGGCCGGCGTCGCCACCTTTCTCCTGATCCTCGGCTGGTGGATGCCCCCGTTCAGCGGCACCCTCGCGCTGATGATCGCATTGGGCATGTCGAGTGCGCTTATCTTCATACCTATCAACGCCTTGGTACAGTGGCGCGCGCCTCACGACCGGCGGGGATCGGTCATCGCCCTCGAAAACATCTGTGTCTTCACCGGCATTCTGCTGGGGTCCCTGAGCGGCGGCATGCTTGCCAACGCAGGCCTTTCGACGGTCGGCATTTTTCTCGCGACCGCCCTCGTCACGACCATTGGAACTGCCTGGGCCATGTGGCTGATGCCCGAAACGTTTCTGCGATTGGTTCTCGTGTTGCTCACGAATACGATCTACCAGTTGCGCATCGTCGGACAGCAGCAAGTGCCGGTTACGGGCGGCGCCCTTCTAGTCCCCAATCACATCTCCTTCATCGACGGATTTCTCCTGATTGCAAGCCTGGATCGTCCCATCCGGTTCGTGGTGGATGCCCAATACGTCGATCGCCCGATTTTTAAGCCGTTCATGCGCGCGTTGCAGGTCATTCCCATTTCGTCCGACGGCGGGCCCCGCGTGATTCTCCGCGCCCTGCGCGAGGCGGGTCATGCGCTCGATGCCGGTGACCTTGTCTGCATTTTCCCTGAAGGCCAGATCACCCGCACCGGAAACCTCCTTCCGTTTCGACGCGGATTCGAACGGATCGTCAAAGGACGCAATGTCCCGGTCGTACCCGTCCACCTGGATCGCGTCTGGGGCAGCATCTTCAGTTTCGTCGGCGGACGGTTTGTCACCAAATGGCCGGAGCGTGTTCCTTATCCGGTCACCGTCTCGTTCGGCACTGCGGTTCCCGCCGAGACGCCGGCGCACGAACTCCGCCGCCTCGTCCGCGAACTTGGCGAAACAGCCTGGCAGCTGCGAAAACCGACCCGGCACCCGTTGCACCAGGCCTTCATCCGCGCCATGCGCCGGCATCCCTTTCGCCTCGCAATGGCCGATGCGACAAAACCCCGCGTGTCTTCACTGCAGGCCTTGATCGGGGCCATCGCCCTGGCACGCGCCCTGAAGATCCACTGGCAAGGCCAACAGAATGTGGGGCTGCTGTTGCCGCCGACCGTGGCAGGAGCCCTCACCACGGTCGCCGCCACGCTCGCCGGCCGCACCTGCGTCAACCTCAACTACACTGTGGGCAAGTCCGGATTGGAATCGGCCGTACGCCAGGCGCAGCTGCGTACCATTGTCACCAGTCGCAAGTTTATCGAGAAAGCCAAGCTCGAACTCCCGGAGGGTCCCACCATTCTCTGGCTGGAGGACATCGGCGCCACCATCGGTACGAAGGAGAAACTCACCGCCACAGCCCTTGCCGCACTGGCTCCGCTCCGTCTTCTGGAATCGGCCTGCGGACAGACCGGGCGCGTGACCATGGATGATCTCGCTACCATCATCTTCAGCAGCGGCAGCACCGGCGAGCCAAAGGGAGTGATGCTGTCTCACTTCAGCATCGACGCGAATGTGCAGGCCGTCTCACAGGTGCTCCCCCTGGCCGAGGATGATCGAATCCTGGGCATTCTTCCCCTCTTCCACTCGTTCGGCTACCTCGTGTTCTGGTATGTCACGCTCAACGGCGCTGCAACCGTGTTTCATCCCTCACCGCTCGATGTGACGGCGATCGGAGAACTCTGTGCCAAACATCGCCTGACGTTCCTGGTCTGCACCCCCACTTTTCTGCAGCTCTATCAACGACGCTGCACCCCGGAACAGTTCAGCACGCTACGAGTCGTCCTCACGGGGGCCGAAAAATTGCCCCTGCGCCTTTGCGAATCGTTCCAGGACCGGTTCGGTATCGGCCCGATCGAAGGGTATGGCGTGACCGAATGTGCGCCGGTCATCGCCGTGAACTGCCCGGACTTCAGGGCTGCCGGATTTTTCCAACCGGCCTCGCGGCGTGGCACCGTCGGTCAGCCGCTCCCCGGTGTCTCCGTCCGCATCGTCGATCCCGACAGCTTCGCCATCCTCCCGCCCGGCACAGCGGGCATGCTGCTCGTCAAAGGGCCGAACGTGATGAACGGGTATCTCGGTCGCGAGGATTTGACGGCCCAGGCCATGCGCGACGGATGGTATATTACCGGTGACATTGCCACGCTCGACGACGATGGGTTTTTGACCATCACCGATCGGCTCTCACGTTTTTCGAAGATCGGCGGTGAAATGGTGCCGCATCGGCTGGTGGAAGAGGCGCTCCAACTGGCATCCGGCGAGGAATTGCAAATCTGCGCCGTCACCGGCGTACCGGATGAGCGCAAAGGTGAGCAGTTAGCTGTATTGCATACGCTTCCAGAAGAGAGGATCCCCCAGATTCTTGCCAAGGCGGCAGCCGGCGGCTTGCCCAATCTGTTTTTGCCCTCGCGCACCCACTGCATCAAAGTCGAGGCGCTCCCGATCCTGGGAACGGGCAAACTGGATCTCAGGGCCCTCAAGCGGATCGCGATGGAACGGCTGGGAGAGCGTGAGGCGTGAAACGTCCGCTGCGCAGGACGGGCACCCGGCTGCCGCACACACCATGACGAACCTGACCACAAAGACGCTCATCGACTGCCATGTCCATCTGGCCGCGCTGCCCGACGGCGACAACGGTTGCTATATTTCGCCCAAGACGCTGAAGAGCCCGCTATTCCGGTTTCTGCTCTGGAAACACGGACTCTCACCGGACAAGCCGCGCGAGGCGAATCACAAATATCTCGCCGACCTTCTGACCGAGCTCCGAGCCTCACGCCACGTCCAAAAGGCCGTCCTCCTCGGGATGGACGGGGTCTATGACCACAATGGTCATCTCAACCGGGCACACACTGACTTTCTCATCGGCAACGACTATGTCCTCAAGACCGCGCAGGCCCATCCCGGCGAATTGCTGGCAGGCGTGTCCATCAACCCGCAGCGACGGGATGCCATCGACGAAGTCCATCGCTGCGCGGATGCCGGGGCCGTGCTCGTCAAGGTGCTGCCGAATGCCAAACAATTCGACCCGGCCAATCCGAAATACAAACCCTTTTATCGCGCCCTGGCGGAGCGACAGCTGCCGTTTCTCAGTCATGTCGGCTACGAATTCAGCCTCATCGGGAAGGACCAGTCCGTGGGCGAACCGGACCGGTTGCGCCTGGCGCTGGATGAAGGCGCCACCGTCATCGCGGCCCACGCCTGCAGTTATGGGTTGATGCTCTACGAGAAATTTCTTCCGACCCTGCGCGACCTCGTCACACGTTACCCGCATTTCTATGCGGATATTTCCGCCCTCACCCTGCCGAACCGGATGCGAATGCTGCTGCACTTGCGGCAGTATCCGGAGGTGCATGAACGGCTACTCTTCGGCACCGACTATCCGCTGTCGGTGTTCCATCTGGCAGCCTGGGGCCGGGTCGCACTCGGGTCATTGCGCAAGATGATCGCCACCAAGAACCGCTTCGACCGGCAGGTCGAGGTGTGCCACGGGCTGAAGCTCGGCTTTCGATCCCTCGGGGACCTGCTTCCCCCTTCACCAGTAATGGCAGGCCTTTGGGCACTCCGGCCATGACGCGAGACGAGATGCTCACCTCTCTGCGCGAAAGGATTCTCTCCTTCGCGACATCACGTGTATCGAGGGAACTCGCCGAGGATCTCACGCAGGAAGTCTTGATCCTGCTGCACGAAAAGTATGCCCGCGTCACTGAACTGACCGAACTGGTCCCCCTGGCCTTTCAAGTACTCCGGTTCAAAATGCTGGATGTCCATCGTAAGTCACTGCGCCGGGGGGAGTACAATCAGGAATCGGTCGATGAGCTGCCGTTGGCCAATCCCGGGGACGATCCGGCGACGCTGTTGGATCAGAAGCAGCGAGTGGATCGACTCCTGGCCGCCGTGGCTCAACTCGGAGAACGTTGCCGCGACCTGTTCAGATGGAAACTGGAGGGGAATAGCTTTCCGGAGATTCAACGCCTCATGCAACAGCCTTCGATCAATACCATTTACACCTGGGATCTCCGCTGCCGGAAACAGTTGTTGAGTTTGATGGGCGGCACGTGGGAATGATGATGTCGGCCCTCATTTCACGTCTTACGTTTCACGTATTACGCAGTAACAGACATGTCTGAACACGATCTCGAAAAATTACTCGGTGGGTTCGCAGCGAATACGCTGACGCCGGAGGAGCGCTCACAACTCTACACAGCCGCCCTGCAGGACCAGCAGTTGTTTAACGCCCTGGCGGACGAGCAGGCGCTGAAGGAATTGCTGGCGGATCCTGATGTTCGCCGCCGACTTCTCCAGGCATTGCAGCAACCAGGCGTTTCCGAATCCGGCTGGGCACGGCCTTGGTGGGCCTGGTTCAGGAAGCCGGCAGGGCTCGCCTTTGCAGGCGGCCTCGCCGCCGTGATCTTCGCACTCGCGTTCGGCACTAGAATTTATCAGGAAAGTCTCGAGCGATCCGCCCGATCGGTAGCGACCGAAGACGCGAAGCAGGCCAGGCCGTCAGTCCAGGCACCTCAACCGGCCGACTCACCCCGATCGCCAGAAGCGGAACCACGGCTCAAAGTAAGAACGCCGGTCGAATCAACCAAGCGGGAACGATCCACGCAGACGACGCAGGAAAAACAACCTGCCGTCAACGCTGTACGCGACAATATCATGCCTCTACGCGAACGCGACGAAACGCGGAAACAGGTCCAAGCCCCCGGCGCGGCACCAGGCAGGACGGCGGAGCAGGCAGCAGCATCAACCGACAAGAAACTCTCCCCCGGCGCACCGCCATTGGCCGCTGCCCCTGCAACGGCTCCGCTACAAGCGCCGGCCGCAAGCGCTCTCGCTCCAAAACAAAGCGCCCGCGCCCTCTTCTATGGCCACGCGTCTCCCCCTGCCGATGGAAACCGTCTTGCGCAAGAACACGATCAGGCCAACCCGCAGGAACGAAGAATGGACCAATTTGCTGCGGCAGGAAAGGCTGGGGCGATCGGCCAAGTGAAACCGTTGGGACTGCGGTATAGCTTTGTGACAAGGGGCGCCGACGGGCAGAGCCGGGAAGTGGCTGCCG
The DNA here is from genome assembly GCA_024998565.1 of Nitrospira sp. Taxonomy (NCBI): domain Bacteria; kingdom Pseudomonadati; phylum Nitrospirota; class Nitrospiria; order Nitrospirales; family Nitrospiraceae; genus Nitrospira; species Nitrospira sp. The sequence continues at coordinate 131,289 of JACOEM010000004.1, read as the reverse complement.
CGATCGCTGCCGGAAGTAAAGAGCCGGTGCGCATCACAGTGGAGACGACTCAAGATGCGTATCTGCAAATCCTTCAAAATCTCGGCTCCGCCGGCACCAGACTCTGGTGGCCACCACAAGAGACGGGAAAGATTTCTCTCAAACTGCTGGCGGGAAAACGAAGTGAGATTCCATTGCCTCCCCCGGCGGAGAATGGCTTACTGGCGCTGACGATCCGCCTGTCACCGAAACCGTTCGGGCCACTGACCATGCAGGAAGTCGGCATGCTGGACCGGTTCTCGGCGAACCTCCTCATTGAATCGGTTTCTCCAGCCGACACGTCCGGCGTACAGGAACAGGCCACCTACGTCGTGAATCCGGAGGCATCACCCACCGCCCAGCTCGCCGTCGACATTCCAATCAGTCAGTAATCCGAGAGAGCCCTCACCTGACGAGCCCCCCATCACGGATAAAACCGGAGTACCAACAGTCCTGAGATCGCCGCAACCCCTCCGGCGAGGCACAGAAAAAACCCTAGCGCACCCGCGATAAACCAGGGACGTACGCTCTGATATTCGTCAGGCGCCAGCAAGGGATGCAGCTCCACCGGCCTTCGCCACCAGCGACGCGGAAGCGGCATGCGTGCGGTCAATGTCCGGTAGAGCACGACGTGATACCACCAGCCGGTCGGGATACCGATGAAGAGCCCGGCAGCCAGCCCCCACAATCCCAGTTCAACCATGAGCGGTGGTGTCATCGCGACCGTCACCAGGCCGATCAGTGCGATGCCGATGACAGTCGCGACGACAAGGAGCAACTCAAGCATGGGATGGATTATACGGCCGTCTCCCGGCCCAGGGATCCAGATCAGGCCTTGGACCTCGATCGGGGTAATTCCAAAATACTCGACTTCCTGGACTCATCGTTCGGAAACACGCGGCCGGTCAGGACCGTTTCAAAGATATGGTCGAACACCACGCCGGGCTGACCTTTTCTCCTTCCGGATCTGAAATACGAATGGCCTTTCGGGGGATCGTACACTGTGTTGACGTCATCGCAGTCGATGGCATAGACGTTCTTGGGTGTCAGATCCATGTCTTCCGGTCCGGTGTGCCCGAGACGGCGAGAGGCTTCGGCGTTCTTGAGATTCGAGACCTTGCTTGCCCGAAGCGCCAAGTCGTCCGAAGCGTAATAGACCACCACATTGCGTGAGGCATGGCTGATCGGCTCCCCGGCCTCGCCCTTGTGCAGAGACTCGTTCAGAATATCCGCCGCGATCAGAAAGGTATTTCGAAACAGGAGCGGCAATCCGCCCGGTTGGTCGTACTTCTGCCAGAGGCTCAACGTCTGACGGAGCACGCGATTGCCCATGGAGTGCGCCAGGACATTGATCCGCTTGAGGCAGGGATCCTCGTCGGGATTCGCGTCGGACGAATTCCTCCACTCCATGAACTTCTGGAACATACGGGCGAAGGCAAAGGCGCTTTGGTCCGCCGCCTTCTGATCGTCCCAATAGTCTTTGACGAGTCCCAGATCGTTATCGCAGGGCCAGATGATGGGGACCACGAGCAACTCCCCCTGCTTCTCCTTGTTGCAGAGGGACTGAAACTCTTCTGCATCGTTGAAGACATCCTCGGGAAGATTCGAGAAGCCGTGGATGTAGATGAGTACCTGCCGATATTGGGACTCTTTGATCGCCGTCAAAAAATTCTTGCTGCCGAGCTCTTCAATCGCGCCGTTCTTGTTTCTGCTGCAGCAGAAAAATCCACGGCTCGACGAATTGTTACGAAGATCGAAGACGAAGTTCGGATTCAGTTCAGGCTCGGTGTTGACCGTCGGCATTCGACTGGTGATGAAGAGCATGGTGAGGTCTCCTTGGTGAACGGTGATCGGCATAACCTGATGCGCAAGCTACCGTCGGGCAGCCGCCGCTGATGTCGGTCTGCAGCATTCTGAGTAGTACAGTTCTATCGCCGGCAGCGCACGTTACAGATTGCGCCGCACATGGGAATCAAACCTGTCATCGGCGCGGGGATTCTAGCAGGACGGAGGAAATTGGCAAGACAAGGGATATTCGGGATTGCAAACGATACATCGAGCAAAGGCTCTTGACTCCATATTTCCCTATACCAGTTGCTCACACAAGACCTATTACTTCACCGTCACACTCTGCCCATTACAACAGGAACTGAAATGGTCCGTCCTTTGAGCGCGCCCGGCATCGCAGCCAATCTCTCCAGCAAGTTCTCCATAGCAGGACCTGCATGAGGCAGAAGCACTGCGTAAGTTGTGGTGAGTATCAGCTTTGTTTGAACGAGCACGAGATGTATAGGTTCACCAGTGCTGGGATGAAGATCGATCTCTCGGAATCCGTCTCTCAATGAGATTTTTGGGGTCTGAATCTCTGTGACAATCTGTCCGAGGTGAATATCAGGTTCGTCCTCGCCAGTTATCTGCCGACGGACGGCAGTTACTGATGGACTCAACGCATACGTGTAACCGTGATTACGAAACACACCGAGGTATGCAGCGCGAAGAATACCCAGGAGGAGCTTATCCTGATTATAGCCAAACGATATCGAAAGCTTAAGCTCTTGAACCCCAGAAACAAGGTGTTGCACCCCAGCTTGAATCTGCTTCGGATGGCTCGCCTTCTCTATTGCAGCAATGGTATTGGTCTCCATAACGTCTGGCTTCAGATCCACTTCCGCTTCGAACTTTGCGTCTCCGATACGCACAGTCGAACGAAGCGTACCATGCCCGGCGAAGGCGTCGCGTGTCCTTGCTGCTTTTACAACGTGTTTGTCGAGTCTGGATCCTTGAGTGCTATTGCAAACCTTGCAAGTGATGGTCACCATCCGGCCACCGACTTTCCGGGAAATAGGATGCTCCTCCGTTAACCTTCCTGCTAACAAGTCCTGCCTACCAAAAGTAGCAAGGCAGATTGGACACTTGACCACAGAAGCTTCTAAGCGCCCTTCCGCAAGGGCAAGCCGTTCCGCTTCGAGATTGAAACGAGCTTCTAGTCGCGAAGTAGGCAAGGTTTAATCACCTCACAGAGGAGGAGAGAAATGGTGTCGGGAATCGTTTCCGGACCTCAAAGCATTCCTGGACTATTTCTCGGTAATGCTTCCCCGAGACTATTTCCGCTCCTCTATCCTCAACGTAACGGACAGCGGGCATTCTAGCAGGACATGGAGAATTGACAAGGCAAGGAATCTTCGGAATCACGGATCCTACCTAAAGCAAAAACCCCTCGAAGCCTGCGCACTCCTCATAGAAGCGCGTGCTCGACAAAACCTTCTCTCTCTGCCACGGATGGAAGAGATGGGCACAAAGGCTTTCGCTATGGCGCCAGCTGCCGACCGATAGCCAAACCAGGCACCGTCGCGCCGCTCTGTTGCTCCGATGAGGCGCACGGCGAACAGCAACGTGCACAGCAGCAACCGCTCTGCATCGCATCATAGCGAAACCGAAGCTGCCCGCTCTTCGTCAGCCGTGGCCTCTCCTAAAGTTTGCCGTCGAAGTACCGACCATCACCATTATAATTCGATCACTTACACAGCCTGCCTCCAGGCCTGAAAGGATTCCTCCCCTCGCCCCATATCCTCCTGTGAAGGGAGGACACATGGAGCTCACCGAGGGCAAATCCCAATCGAATCCATCAGTTCATCGGCGCGATCCCCGCCTCTACCAAATCGCCAGCTTGGGAACGTTGTTGACATACGGTCTGTTTTGGCTCCACTTCGACGTGAGCCTCCGGCATATCGCCGTCACCATCGGAACAGCGTTGCTCGCTCAGTATGCCGGAACCCGCCTCGCCACGCTTCCGTTCTTCGATCCCAAAAGCGCGCTCATCTCGTCGCTCTCCCTCTGCATCCTCCTCCGCACCGACCATCTCGCCATCGCGGCATTGGCTTCCGTCATTGCCATCGGCAGCAAGTTCCTCTTTCGCTGGCAGGACAAGCACCTGTTCAATCCGACGAACCTCGCTCTTGCCGTCATGCTCGCGTGCGGGCTCGGTTGGATCTCGCCGGGACAATGGGGGCAGGTCGCCTGGTTCGGCTTTCTCATTGCTTGCCTCGGCAGCCTCGTGGTGACCCGCGCGGCGAGGGCCGACGTGACCCTCGCCTTTCTCGCCTTCTACCTCGGGCTGCTCTACGCGCGAGCGCTGTGGCTGGGCGATCCGCTTGCAATTCCGTTCCACCAGGTCGAAAGCGGAGCACTCCTCATCTTTGCCTTCTTCATGATCTCCGATCCCAAAACCACACCCGACTCCCGCGCCGGGCGAATCGTCTATGCCCTCTGCGTTGCCCTCGCCGCGCTCTATGTCCAATTCGGATTGTTCCGCCCGAATGGGCCGCTGTGGGGGCTGATCGCCTGCACACCACTCGTCCCACTACTCGACCATCTGTTTCCCGGGGCTCGTTACGCCTGGGCCAGGCCATCGACTGGTAGCGCGTCACCAAACGCGTCGTTACCCGTCAATGGCCGACCGTCAGTCGTGACTAGGCATCAGTCTGTCCCCGTTCCTCTCGTGTCACCAACCAAGGAGGTTCTTATGAGACGTACCATCGTGCCTTCATTGTTATTCGCCCTCGGCCTGCTCGCATGGAGCGGCGAGGCCTCGGCCTTTTGCGGTTTCTACGTCGGCAAGGCCGACACCCAACTCTTCAACAAGGCCTCTGAAGTGGCCATCGCGCGACACGAGCACAAAACGGTCATCACCATGGCGAACGACTTCAAAGGGGATGTGAAGGAGTTTGCGCTGGTGGTGCCGGTGCCGACCATCCTGGAGAAGGAGCAGATTCATGTCGGCAATCCGGCGGTGCTGAAGCATCTGGCCGACTACTCGGCACCCCGGCTCGTGGAATACTTCGACGAGAATCCCTGCCTGCGTTCTGAACTGATGGAGCGCCGGAGCATGGACGCGATGAAAAGCATGGCCCCGGCTGCAGCGTCGGCCCGTGAGCGCGACAAGGCTTTAGGGGTCACGGTCGAAGCCCAATACACAGTCGGGGAGTACGACATCCTGATTCTCTCGGCCAAGGAGAGCATCGGGCTCGAAAGCTGGCTAACCGAGAATGGCTATCGCATCCCGAACGGGGCGTCGGTCGTCCTCCATAGCTATCTCAAACAGGGCATGAAATTTTTCGTGGCGAAGGTGAATCTGGGCGAGCAGGCGAAGCTCGGCTTGACGCACCTCCGGCCGCTTCAGATTGCATTCGAATCGCCGAAGTTCATGTTGCCGATCCGGCTCGGCACGGTGAATGCCGACGGCGCACAGGAGCTGTTTATCTATTTCCTGACGAAGCAGGGTCGGGTCGAGACGACAAACTACCGGACCGTGCGACTCCCGGAGGCACAGGAACTTCCGCTCTACGTGAAGGACAAATTCGGCGAGTTCTATCGCGACCTGTTCAGCCAGCAGGTGAAGCGGGAAAGCGAGCGCGGCGTCTTCATGGAATATGCCTGGGATATGAACTGGTGCGATCCCTGTGCGGCCAATCCGCTCACTGCCGACGAACTCCGCGGTTTGGGCGTCTTCTGGCAGGATGGAACCGGACGGACGGGCAAGGGCCTGCCGATGGCACAGAACGTGTTCCTTACCCGGCTGCACGTGCGCTACGACGCCGCGCATTTTCCTGAAGACCTGATATTCCAGGAGACCTCGGATCGCAGTAATTTCCAGGCGCGTTATATCCTGCGCCATCCCTGGACCGGAATCGATGAATGCGCCGCCGCCACGGCGTACCGGCATCAACTGCGGGAGCGATATGAGCGGGAGGCGCAAACGCTGGCGTCACTGACGGGCTGGAACATCGGTGACATCCGCAAAACGATGAACATCGCCTCGTTGCCGGCCGGCGAGGAGAAGAAATGGTATCAGCGCTTGTGGATGAACTAGCGGGAACAGTCGAAACGCCGGAGGCCGGGACAGCCCGGCCTCCGCATCAACAGGCATATCGTAGCTTCAACGCACAGCCCGAACGGCATCACTTGCCGGGACAATCTCCGGTTCGTTTCGCGTCGACTTTCATGGTCACCGACAGCGCATGATCGCCCTTGGGCGTCGCTTTGCGGACCACGGAAAACCCGGTGGGAGACACCGTCCCCTCCACACGAGTGACCGCGTAGACACCTTCGATGTCATAACTGACCTTCCCGCCTTGGATCGACACATTCACCACCCTGCTGGACGGGTTGGGCTGAAACCCGTTCAAGGCGTAGTAGTTAAAGACGGCATCCGGATTGGCGAGATGCTCCTCCCTGACACAGCGAGTGCGGGTGTCCGGCTTCCCTGCCTCGCCGTTGCTGGCGTCGGTGACGGCCGTCACTTGATACTCGCCCGGCTTCATCGGAACCGATTCCGCCCGCACCGGCGCAACGCCAAGCACCACGCCGACAAGCCCATACAGCAACACGCGTGTCTTCATCTTCAAGCCTCCTCATCTTCCCGGGGTGCGCCGGCCCCTGGGTCCGCTGTTCCCCCAGACCGCCTCGCCCGAAGTTCCGCCCCATCAAGGCCTTGACGATTGTGCTCATGCTCCGCGTTATTGTCAACGGTGACGGCCCGGAAACCATCCGGACTTACACGAGCATACCCGATCTCTCACCTGGCTCAATTTGGTCTCCACTATGGTATAGTCGCGGCACGAGTCTGTTCGCTTCCCGAAAGGAGTCTACGCATGATTGCCAATCATCGCCGGATCGTCGTCGCATTCGGAGGAGTCTCTCTCGTCTTGCTGCTCTCGGCCTGCTCGTTCAAAGCGACCTTCAAGGAAACGACGGACACAACCTCGAACATCACCGGCACCACCTCGGGACGCATCTGGTGGAACGAAGACGGCCTGCTGAACCCCGCACACAAGGTTGCGGCCTTCACCGCCTACAATGCGGACAATCTTCAAGCCGATACGGCCCGCGGGCAGGGTGAGTACCTGGCTTCGTTGGACCGCCTCATGGGCACCTCCGATGCCTCGGTATTTCAACCGTTCGCGCAAGACTCATTTAGCCGCTGGAGCCGGACCGGAAGCACCTCGACCACCGACCTGGTGAACGATCTGCAATCCGCGCTGCGCTAGCCGTTCCCGCCGGTCGGCGAGCCGGCAGCAGTGACGATCACAGCACCTCACTGGAGTTCGACATCGACATGAATGCGTTGCACCCTCCGTTCACGATTCATCGGATCTTCCACCCCACAGATTTTTCGCAGGACAGCCAGGTGGCCTTCGCCCATGCACTCAAGCTGGCGCTGGTGTTTCGTGCCGAGCTGACGATCATGCATGTGGACCCGGCGGTCTCTCCGGAGGGATTCGAAGACTTCCCCCGTATTCGCCCGACTCTGGCTCAATGGGGACTGCTGCCGGAATCCAGCTCCAAGGGTGATGTGACCAAACTGGGCATCCGGATCAGGAAGGTGCGCGCTCTGGCCTCCGATGCCAAACAGGCCATCATTCATCATCTGACGGCGTCGCCGACGGACCTGATGGTGCTGGCCACGCATCAGCACGAAGGATTCGCCCGATGGGTGCATCACGCGCTCGCGGAACCGGTCTCCCGTGAAATGCAGGTGAAGACGTTGTTTGTCCCGTCACACGTGGAAGGATTCGTATCCCGAGAAACCGGTCAGACCAGGCTCCAGCGCTTACTCCTGCCCATTTCCATCCAGCCGCCTTCCCAACCCGCCATCGATGCCGCAAGCGCGCTGATCTCGGAACTGAGCGCCCCGCCCGTCACGCTGACCCTGGTTCATGCGGGGAAGGAACCGGACGTCAATGCGCTGGAGCTGCCGCAAAAAGCGGGCTGGTCCTGGAATCAATTGTTCGGCAAAGGCGATCCGGTGGAATGGATTCTTGCGGCCGGGGCGGAATTCGACGTGGACTTAATTGTCATGGCGACAAAGGCACAGGACAGCCTGCTGGACATGCTGCGCGGCAGCACCACGGAACGCGTGCTCCGCGGCGCGCGCTGCCCGCTGCTGGCGATTCCGGCCAAGCTCATCTGATCCGGAACCGCACGAAACCCGACCTGCATCCTATCCGCCGACGCGACCGACCTCGACGACCGGCGCCCCCGGCCGGTCGTTCGTCTCGCGTCCCGTCACCGTACGCACGACCATCCCGTCTCGAAAGACCACGAAGTTCGACGGCACCGCGGCAATGCGTGGCCCGGGCAGAATGAGCCCCGCCAGGTTCAACGGATCGGCGGCGGAAATTTTGATCTCCTGCTGAGTCGCAGCACCAGGCCGCTTCTTGAGCGCCCGCAACGACTCCAATGCGCCGGGCAATGCAAACTGCTCGCCGGTAAAGCCACTCACAAACCGCCCCCCGCGAATTTCACCCGTCAATTCGAGCCGCCGGTAACAAACCAACAGATCGCGCCAGGATGAGACCGTCGACTCCCGCCCCAGAAGATCTCGAAACACTACTCCATACCGCTGCAACAGTTGCCGGGCCAGGTGCTCCGTAGCCGGTGCAGAGTTCGACTGCTGAGAGCTGCCGGATGATGGCTGATGGTTTTCCATCGGTCGCAGCAACGACCAGCGTCCACCCACATGGCGCGGCCGGCGACTTCGATCCGATGCCTCGGCACGCCGCCGCTTCGGATCGATCAGCGAACGCAGATTGTCGAACCCGTCGGCGGTCACCAGGCCGGCCGCGACCAGTTCCCACAACCCGTCTTCCACTTCGGAAGCCAGCAGCCGCGTCCCATGCAACAGCTCGCTGAAAAAACTCGCGCCCCGCGCCTGCAGGCAATGTCGGATGGCTTGCGCCGAACCACTCAAGCGCGCGGACAGATCGAGACGCGCCAACTCCTCACCGGCCGCCGCCAGCAAGACCGGCCCATCTTCACGCGCAAAGATGCCGACGGGCGCAACGCGGGTCGGAATCACCCGGCGCCCCGACACAGGATTCAACTCCTGCATCAGGCGGGGATGCGGCGTCAGGCGACCCCACATCAGCGCGCCGCTCAAACAGAGCCGATCGAGCCACTCAGGCTGATACTTGGCCATGCGGACGCGCAGAATCTGTGACTCCCAGGCCGAGGCCGCGGCCTCGAATCCACCGAGTTGTTTGACGACTTCAAGCAGTCCGGCCTCTCCGTGCAGACGCGCACCGGGTGCCGCATGTTGCCACTGAAACAGAAACCGCATGAACTCGGCAGCCGTGACCGGCTCGATTTCTTTGCGCAACCGCCCGATCGTCAACCGGTGAATCCGGGCGAGCAGGCGGCGATGACAAAACTCGTGAGAAGTGAAAGGTGAAAGGTGAGACGATGGATCTTTCGTTTCAGATCTCGCACTCAGTGCCTGACGGAATTGGCCACGGAGCAGATGGCCCTGGGACTCGAGTCGCAGAAACGCCGACTGAACGTCCGACTCGGACAGATGCAGCGTCAGCGACAGTTCCCTGGCCGTCGTCGGGCCGATGCTCTCCATCCATCCCAAGACCACCCGGTTCAGGACCTCTTCCTGCTCAACCTGTTCCATCGGATCAACCGGGCCGGTCGCCGGATCGATCCGCGCATCGGGAAAGAGCAGGCCGGCGTAGTGACGATTCTCCGCTGCCAACCATCCCAGCTTCGTCTCTCCCTGCCAGAGAGTCGCGACGCGACCGGCCGCCCCCAGCGTCGGTACCAGCAAGTCCCAGCCGGGCATTCGCTCACAGGGCACCCAGCCCAGCGACAACAGCGCATCGTGAAACTCCTCCGCGTCCCGCACCACCGGCCAGGACTCCTCACTGACCTGATCGATGGCCGATTGATCCAGCGCGCCCATGCCACCCGCCAGTTCAGGCGGCAAACTGCGCCGCATATCCACCGCGCGGGCCCGGCGTTCCTCCAACGGCGCATCATCGAGGAAGGCATAGGGATTGGCGTTCAAAATTTCGTGGCAGAAGGCCGAGGGCATCGGCGTGTCGATCGCCAGGCAAGTAATGGCCCCGCGTTCGATCTTCTCCAGCACGGCGATCAAGCCGTCGAGATCCATTGCTTCGGTCAGACAATCGCGGATCGTCTCCTGCGCCAACGGATGGTCCGGAATCTGCCGGATTGTTCGCGCACCCTGGAAATTATCCTGACAGGCAATTGCATCGGGAAACACCGCGGCAAGGAGATCTTCGGCGCGCATCCGCTGAATCTGCGGCGCCACCCGCTTCCCTCCGACAAACCGGAGCAGGGCCAGGGCCCGCGAAGCGTTCCACCGCCAGCGCGTCATGAACATCGGCGCTTGCAGCACCGCCTGCGTGAGCACCTCTCGCAAGGTGTTGACGTTCAGGAACGCGAACACCGTCTCGAGCGGAAAGCTGTGCTTCTCCCCCAACGAGAGGACGATGCCTTCATCCGTGGCGGCGGCCTGCAACTCGAAGTCGAAGGTCACACAAAACCGCTTCCGCAAGGCCAATCCCCAGGCCCGATTGATCCGCCCGCCGAACGGCGCATGGATGACCAGCTGCATCCCGCCGCTTTCGTCAAAGAACCGCTCCGCCACGATGGTCTGCTGCGTCGGGACCGGCCCCAGCACCGCCTTGCCAGCCAGGATATATTCGACCGCCTGTTGCGCCCCCCGCTGGTCGAGACCACATTCCCGCCTAAGCCACTGCACGGGCGGTGCAGAGCCCGCGGAGAGCGCCTGACCGGCACCGAGCCGATGGTCGATGTCGGCCTTCAGACGCGCCACTTCCGCGGACAGTTCCGCCGTACGGGCCGGCGCCTCTCCGCGCCAGAACGGGATCGTCGGCGGAGCGCCCTGCGCATCCTCGACCCGCATCTTGCCGGTCTCCACACCTTTGATCCGCCAGGACGTGTTGCCCAGCAGGATGATGTCTCCGGCCAAACTCTCGACCGCGAAATCTTCATCGACCGACCCCACCACCGTACCGTCCGGCTCCGCAATCACGGCGTAGTTGGCCGTGTCGGGGATTGCACCGCCTGAGGTAATGGCCGCCAGGCGAGCGCCGCGTCGCCCCCGAATGTGGTGATTGATGCGGTCGTGATGGAGATAGGCCCGTCCTCGGCCCCGGCTGGTCACGTACCCATCTGCGAGCATGGTGACGACGGCATCGAAGGTCGACCGATCCAGATCGCGGTAAGGCATCGCGCGCCGGCAGAGATCGTAGAGCTCCGCCTCCTCCCACGACTGGGTCGCCGCGGCGGCTACGATCTGCTGGGCTAACACATCCAGCGGCGCAGGCGGTACTTCGATGCGGTCCAACACCCCGGCCCTGATCGCCCGGATCAACGCGGCGCATTCGATCAATTCGTCGCGGGTGGTAGCAAAGAGCCGGCCCTTGGGAATGGCATGAACCCAATGGCCTGCCCGACCGATCCGCTGGAGTCCCGTGGCAATCGACCGCGGCGACCCGATCTGGCACACGAGATCGACGGTTCCAACATCGATGCCCAGCTCCAGCGATGCCGTGGCCACCACCACGCGTACGGCGCCCGTTTTCAATCGATCTTCGGCCGACAGACGGATCGTTCGCGACAGACTCCCGTGATGCGCCGCGACCACCTCGTCCCCAAGATGCCGCAACCGCTCTTCCAAATAGTGCGACACCCGCTCGGCCAGCCGCCGCGTATTCACAAAGACCAGGGTGGAGCGATGCGCTTCGACCAACGCGGCGACACGATCATAGATATCGCTCCAGATCGCATTCGTCGCGACGGCCCCGAGTTCATCCTTCGGCACTTCAACGGCCAGATCCATATCGCGGCGATGGCCCACGTCGATGATCGTGCACGGCGCAGAGCTGATGGCGGATGGCGGATGGCTTCCGACTTCTGCGGAAGATCCGACCACTGGTGGCTGATGACTGACGGCTTCGTATGACGTGTGACCATTGACACTTGACGGGTTTCTATTTCCCACCAAGAACTCCGCAATGGTTTCGATGGGTCGCTGCGTTGCCGACAGGCCGATGCGTTGAACTCCGGCGCCGGTGAGCGCCGCCACCCGCTCCAGCGACAGGGCCAGATGCGCCCCTCGCTTATTGGGCGCCACGGCATGAATTTCATCCACGATGACCGTGCGCACGGTCTTCAGCATCGCCCGGCTTTTTTCCGCCGTCAGCAGGATAAACAACGATTCGGGGGTTGTGATCAGGATATGCGGCGGACGCCGAAGCATCTGTTGCCGCTCGGTCATGGGCGTGTCGCCGGTACGCACCACCACCCGCAGTTGCGGCAGCAACAGGCCGGAAGCCAGCGCGGCCTGCCCGATCTCGCTGAGCGGCTGTTGCAGATTTTTCTGCACATCGTTGCTCAGCGCTTTCAGCGGCGAGACATAGAGCACCTGCGTCTCATCCCGCAGCTCACAGCGTACCGCCTGCTGAAAGAGAGTATCGATGCAGGAGAGAAAGGCCGCGAGGGTCTTCCCCGACCCCGTCGGCGCTGAGATCAGCACGTCACGACCGGATTGAATTGCAGGCCAGGCCTGCATCTGGACATTCGTCGCAGAGGCGAATCGGGTCGTGAACCACTCGGCAACGACGGGATGAAACGGCAGGGCAGACATCAGAGAATCATCGTAGCACAACAGGAAACGACAACACATCGCGCAAGCCGCCACGGATGCGGATTGAGGAAATGGAAGGCGAGGCAGCGGCGATCCCGACAATGGGGATGTTCAGAACAGAGAAATCGGGACGATCAGGACCGGTAGGATGCGACGCGACGGATGATGCTCACTAGACGCTTCGGAGGGAATGTTTCGAGCGATGACTTTCGCCCCCATTACCCCCCGTACGTCTTCAAAATGTCGCAGGAGAGCCGGCACTCACTGCAATAGTCCCGTGAAAACCGCACCTGAGAGGGCGGCACGACATGTCGTGCCAGGTAACTGGGAAAATCGACCCAGCTGTTCGTCCCCCAGGTCGAGGTCCCCTCATCACGAACCCGGCGGCACAACTCACACATCGGTACGACTCGAACCATCGTCGGTCTCCTTTTGCGCGAATCCATCGCATGGCCGGACAACAGGCGGTCAGGTGTCTTTCATGCGAGCCACCCGCGTGTGAAGACCATCCGGACAGCAGACCCGTTCACCTTGCAGCACGCGGCCGAGATAATGCCCGAGGTCGACCGTGAGATGCTTGACGAGATATCCCCTGGCGCCGGCCTCGAATGCGGCCGTGACGTAGACAGGGTCTTCATGCGAAGAAAAAAACACGACCTTGCTGTTCGGCATTGTCTCATACAGCTGTCGGGCGGCCCCAAGCCCTTCCAGAAACGAGAGAGAGAAATCCAGAATGACCAACTCCGGCGAGATTTTTCTTGCAGTCAATACAATAGCTTCCGCTTCAGTTTCGGAAGACACGACCTCGAATTGAGGTTCCAACAAGATCTCCAGAAAGGCCAGCATAGCCCGCGAGGAATCGCCGATGAGGACACGTGGACGCGACATCTTTTTTCTCATATTCCTACGAGTCACTGCTTAGAAAATGGAGACGTATAGTAGGCAAGTGAAGGGAAAACCACACGCGTAACAACGCGGGTCATCTCAACTAAAAAATACCTGGATTCTGACTAGTAACTCAAGAGAGGAAGGGGAGACACCGGTAGGAAGCCAACTATGTCTGGCTGGTCAATCCCTGGGCCAAGGCATATTTGACGAGTTCGACGGTGGTGTGAAGATTGAGCTGTTCCATGATCTGGCCTTTATGGAACTCAACGGTGCGCGGGGAGATTTTGAGGGTGCCGGCAATATCTTTTACTGTATGGCCTTCGGCCAGCAATTGCAGCACTTCGCGCTGACGGGTGGTCAGTTCCGGACCCGACGGCGCCCCGCCATCGATCCCGCGCAACATACTTTCCACCACATCCTTAGTCACCAGAGGGGTCACATAGAAGTTCCCGCCCCGCACAGCCCGTATCGCCTGCCCCAGTTCTTCGCCCACGCAGCGTTTGAGCAGGTAGGCGGAGGCGCCGGCCTCGAAGGCCGCCCGCACATAGGCCGGATCGGCATGCATCGTGATAAAGACCACTTTGACCTGGGGAAACTTGACCTTCAGGACACGGGCCGCATCGATCCCGTTCAGCACCGGCATCGAGATGTCGAGAATCACGATATCCGGCTTCAACTCCGGAATGGCCTCCAGCAGGGCACGCCCGTCCCCGACGGTCCCGACCAGTTCACACTGATCATCCAGCAGCCGCCGAAACCCTTCCAACACCAGCGTGTGATCATCCGCCAGTAGCACGCGCGGCAGAGTCATGTCGCCACCCGTGCTAACGGCACATACATCGACACCGTCGTTCCCCGTCCCGGATTGGATTCCACCTCGCAGGCCCCCTGCACCGCCAGCAACCGCTCTCGCATGTTCAACAACCCCAGGCCGCCCTCGGCCCGATCGATCGCCAGTTGATCGAACCCTCTGCCGTCGTCACGCACCACCACGACCAACCCCTCGTCTTCGACCGTCACCTCCACCTCCACCCGGGTGGCCTTGGCATGTCGCGCGATATTCGACAGGCTTTCCTGGATAACCCGGTACACGGCGGTCGATGTGGTTTTGTCGAGCTGGTGATCGAGCGGCTGGTGCACAAACAGCGCCTTCACCCCCGTGCGGCTCGAAAAATCATCCAGCAACCGCTGCAAGGCCGCTTTCAACCCCAGATCGTCCAGAATGGAGGGATGGAATCGATAGGCCATAAACCGCACATCGTCCGACAGCTCCTCCAGCCCCTTCAGAGCGGTGCGGATACCCTCCTGAGCTTCGGCCGGAGCGGACCCGATTTGCCGGTCGACTGCCTGTAAATCCAACATCAGCAAGGCCAGCCGTTGATTGACGTCATCGTGTAAATCCTGCGCGATCCGCCGACGCTCCTCTTCCTGCGCCGTCAGAATCCGACCGGTCAATGTATGCAACTGTTCTTCGCTTCGCTCCAGAGCCAGACGGCTGGCGGCCAGGTCCGCCGTCCGCGCGTCCACTCCTTGCTCAAGCCGCTCATTGACTTCCTTCAGCAGTAACTCCGTGCGCCGTCGCTGATAGATAAACATGACCGGAGTCCAGATGCCGAACAGACTGAACAGGTGATTGCCCCACTCAAACCATGCCGGAAGGCCCGGCACTCTGGGGCTGAACGGAGCGGCCATGATGGTCAACAGCGAGCAGGTGATGGCAGTGCCGACCGGCAGCCATCGGTGTTGGCTGGCCGCGGACAGAAAGACGACGGCGCTGTACAGCACCGCGTTCGCCACTCCGAGCGGCAACTGGAGATCCAGAATGAAAAAGAGACACGCCAGCAGGCCCGCTGCCCCGACCATGAGACGCTGTCGGCGATGCAACGGGTCATCGGCCGGGTGTCTGCTCCCTTCCCCCATCTGCTCCTGCCTGGCGTTGAAGGGTTTCATAAGGGCAGGATCTTAGCATGCGTCGCTCGCCGGAGACCAGAACCAGAATAAGCCGGAGTCGAGCGCAGCAAACCGATCAGCCGTTCAGGTATGATGCGCCGATGACCACGCCACGCACCCTCGTCATTCTGGGATCCGGGTATACCGGCCGCTGGATTTACAAGTTGGCCGTGCAACAATCCCTGCCCATCCTGGCCAGCAGCCGTCACCCCGATCGCCATTTGAGTGAGGTCGATCCATCGAGACGCATTCGATTCGACCTGGCGGAGCCGAGCACCTGGTCCGGACTTCCTCCCGACGCAGACCTGATCTGGACATTTCCCGCCACACCGCTCGAACAGGTCCAGGCATTTGCCCGAGACTCTTGCCGCCCTCCCGGAAGGTTGGTGGTGCTGGGCAGTACCTCTGCGTATGACCGGGAAGGCGGCCCCGTGGATGACCTTCCTGCCTGGATCGACGAAGCCCATCCCATCAATACCGGCCTTCCTCGCGTGCAGGGCGAAGAATACCTGCGTACGCATCACGCAGCGATTATTCTGCGCGTCGCCGGCATCTACGGCCCGAATCGAAACCCCGTGGAATGGATCCGGCAAGGACGCGTCGGTCCGACGAACAAGTTCGTCAACCTCATCCATGTTGAGGATCTGGCGCACCTCTGTCTCCTGGCGCTGCAACGCGGACAGGCCGGAGACACCTACAATGTGAGCGATGGACACCCGCGCCGCTGGGCCGATATTTGCGCGGAAGTCTCAGGCAGGTGGGGAGTGGTGAGTGCTCGGCAGGCGGATCGCAGCGAATCAGGCAAACGCATCCGGAATCACAAGATCCTGACACACGTGGGTTATACGCTCCGGCACCCGGAATTCTATGACGCACTCCAGTCGATCGAAGCGGACAGACGGCCCCCCATCAGGCTGTGAGGCCGCGGACGACCGGTGTTCAGGCCCGTAACAAGGCCATCACACTCAAACAGACCAGCAGATTATTGATGGCATGCCCGATCATTCCGGGCCAGAGGCTGCCGGTCCGTTCATAGGCCCAGGCCCAAATCACCCCGCTCCAGAAGACGCTGAGGAATCCGATCAACCCATACCCATGGGCGATCGCAAACAACGCCGCGCTCAGCATGGCAGCCACGCCCCACTGAAACCGGCGACGAAACACGCCGAACAGCAAGCCGCGGAAAGCCAATTCTTCAAAGACGGGCGCAAAGAACACGTATTCCATCAGGCTGACCATGAGGGTCGGCGACGATCCCCACGCGAGATCCGCATCGAACCACTCGGTCCAGTGGCTGATCAACTTCAACGGTTCCGCGATCCGGCCCAGTACCCATTCGCCCACGAGGCCCGCGGCCACGACCGCCAACACCGCCAACCCCAATTGCCCCAGATGGCGTGGTTCGATGCACAACCCGAATCCGCGCCAGAACGTCTGCCTCTGGGGCCGGAGCAGATGGTAGTAGGCCAAGGCCAACAGGGGAAGGTTCGACAGCGGCACCGCGACCACCCGCAACGATGGATAATCGCCGGCGATATAGAGAAACGCCACGGTCAACAGGGCGCCCACCGCCCCCCCGCGCAGTAACACCCCCGCGCCCAATCGGCCGGCCCAGAGTGGCGGAAGCTCCGCGGACCCCACGCGCAACATCGCCGTGCCTTGCCCCCGCCGGACCCACCACACCAGCACGAACAACCCCACGATCATGAGCGTCAATTCGAGTAAGGCAAACACCCGGGAGCGCCACAGCACTGTCTCCACCCGCTGCTGCGACGAGGTCTCGATCGTCACCAGCAAGGGCCGGTCTCCGGCTCGTTCGGCGATTCGAGTGGCCAGACGGCTGTAGAACCACCCTGACACGGGCTGCTCGGCCAGATAGGCCTGCAACTCGAAGCCCGAAGCGGGAGGCACACGGGCATCCACGTATCCCGCTTGCAGTAGCCTGGCAAAGGCCGGGTACGGTTCACCCTGTCGAACCCATCGAGCCATTTTCTGTTGTACATCCGCCAGGTGCCCGGACTCTCCCTCCAGGATCGCCAGATGCAAATCGACAGAGGGGTCGGACGATTCTTCAGCGAGTTCGCGATACCATTCAATCGCCTGCTCACGATCGTTCGCGTCACCGCCCATCGTCACTTCATAGAGAAACTGTTCCCAGACCGGCAGGGTCTTGAGCCCGTCTTCCTGATCCATCAAGCGCCCGACCATATGACTGAGCGCTCGCTCGGCATCCGGCACCCGATCCACACGCGGCACATCGAACGATAACCAGGCAACCACCGCAATGGACGAACTGAGCACGACCGCCGACAACCAGGTGATGGCACGGGAGAAGCCGGGATCGTAGGCATGCGGGGGAGGAGGCGCCCCCACGCAGGGCGGCGGAGATGCGGGCGTCTGCGATGTCGGGCCGGTCGATTCGTCTGCGTCCACAGGTCCTCCGGAGCGTGATTGGCGCCGGAGTATACCACCGGCCTTCAAGAGGCGAAACTGGCGCGGCGCCGTGAAGATTGCAGGGGGGAACTGCGGATAATCCCATGGCTGAATCCCATTCGGTTTCGTTATACTACGCTCCTCTGAGTATCAGGCCGTGAACCACAGGGTGATGCCTCCCGGGACCGACAACCACGACCGGCAACAACGATGACTACGAACTCCCGGCATCAGGACTTTGTTCCACCGCATCGCCTGCTCATGGGCCCCGGCCCAAGCATGGTCCATCCCCGGGTGTTGCGGGCCCTGTCACAGCCGTTGCTCGGACACCTCGACCCGGTCTTTCTCGCTCTGATGAACGACATTCAAGCCTTGCTCCGCGCCACCTTCCATACCCAAAACGAGTTTACGATTGCCTTGTCCGGAACCGGATCGGCAGGCATGGAAGCGGTGATCGCCAATCTCATCGAACCCGGCGATCGTGCGATCGTGGGAGTCAACGGCGTGTTCGGCTCCAGGTTGGCGACCATGATCGAACGAAGCGGCGGCCTCCCGATCCGCATCGAAGCACCCTGGGGAGCGACGATTCCCATCGAGGCGCTGGAACAGGAACTGGCGCGGTCTGCTCCGGTCAAAGCCCTGGTCCTGGTCCATGCGGAAACGTCGACCGGCGCTCTCCAACCCCTTGAGGACGTGGGGGCGCTGTGCCGCGCGCACGATGCACTATTTATCGTGGACGCCGTCACCTCCCTGGGAGGCATCCCGGTCGAGGTCGATACCTGGGGAATCGACGCCTGCTACAGCGGCACGCAGAAGTGCCTGAGCTGTCCCCCAGGCCTGGCCCCGCTCACCGTCAGCCCGCGAGGCATGGGCGCCATCCGGCAGCGACGTGTTCCCTGCCACAGCTGGTACCTTGATCTGTCGCTCATCGCCGACTATTGGAACGACCACAGCCGTGCCTATCACCACACCGCCCCGATCTCGATGCTCTACGGGCTTCGGGAAGCCCTGCGGCTGGTGCACGAAGAGGGACTCCCGGCGCGTGCCGCGCGACATCAGGTCAACAGTGATGCACTGACGGCCGGGCTCCGAGCTCTGGGCCTGAGTCCCCTGCCTCCGCCGGGCCATCGACTCCCGATGCTCAACTGTGTCACGCTACCCGACGGCATGGACGAAACACTGATGAGGACGCACCTGCTGCAGCAGTACGGCATCGAAATCGGCGGCGGACTGGGACCGCTACGGGGGCGAGTCTGGCGCATCGGCCTGATGGGCGAATCGTGCCGACAGGCGCACGTACTGACGCTGCTCAACGCCCTGGAAGAAATCTTCGCAGGCCAGGGACGGCCGGTGCAGCCGGGCCGCGCCGCCCAGGCAGCGGAAGAAATTTATACCCATTCACTAGGATCGGCGAGGAGGGGTGCATGAGTCGAAACGGGTTATGGATCGTGACGGCAGGAGTGGCCGGCTTCGTGGCGGCCATCACCTACTGGGCCATTGCCCTCGCGGTCGCAGAATCACACAAGGCGGAAATGGTCCCCCCCGAGCGCGTGACCAGCTTTATTCATGCGGTCATCGATGCGAATCGCGCCAACTATACCCAGAATGTCGTAGACAAGCTCCATAACCAGGGCGTCGTCGAGGCACTCGAACATTGGAAAGAAGAGAAGGGCCTCCCGCTCCCGGCTCAATTCCTCCTCGAATCCGGGCGCCTGGTGGCACAAAAAGATATGAAACTCAGTTTCCGGCTGGCCAGCCTCACCCCGATATATGTGTGGAACGGACCGAACAGCGAGTTCGAACGGCGCGGGCTTGAGGTCGTAATGAAGGCGCCCGAAAAACCCTTCACCGGATTCTATCAACAGGCGGGCGTCCGCTACTTCCAGGGCATCTACGCAGACCGGGCGGTGTCCGAAAGCTGTGTGAGCTGCCACAATGCCCACGTAAACAGCCCGCGACGGGACTATAAACTCAACGACATCATGGGCGGCGTCATCGTCACCATTCCGATCAGCGAGGCGCCATGACCATCGCCTTCCGCCAAATCCGCATTCTGGACGGCCTCGGTCACCGGATTGAGCGAGGCACCCTCCTCATCGAGGGCACCCGCATCCTGGCCGTCGGTCCCGAACAGGACGTTCGGCTTCCCAAGGGCGCGCAACGAATCGACGGCCGCGGCCTGACCGTCCTTCCCGGCCTGATCGATTGCCACGTTCACTTTTGTTTGGGAGCGGAGGCGGATGTCGTGGCTGCGGTGGAGAGAGAATCCTCGTCCGTGACCCTGCTCAAAGCCGCCGAGATGGCGCGCCGCACGCTCCACGCCGGGTTCACCACCGTCCGGGATGTGGGATTCCGGGACCATGCGGTGTTCGCCCTGAAACAGGCCATTGAGGCCGGATTGACGCCGGGGCCCAGAATTCTCGCCGCCGGTCTCGCGATCTGCATGCCCGGCGGGCATGCGCGCTTCATCGGACGCGAAGCCGACGGGGTCGAGGCCGTCCGGGCCGCCGTCTTGGATCAACTCCATGCCGGCGCCGAAGTCATCAAAGTCATTGCTTCCGGCGGCGTGCTCACCCCCGGCACCTCTCCGGACGACGCGCAGATGACCGTGGCAGAACTGTCCGCAGCCGTCGAGGTGGCCGTCTCCCACGGGCGACATGTGGCCGCCCATGCCCACGGCGCCACCGGGATGAAGAACGCGCTGCACGCAGGCGTCCACTCCATCGAACATGCCACCCTCATGGACGATGACGCGGCAGAGATGATGACCCAGCGCCACGTCTACATGGTACCGACACTGTCGGCCCTCGCCACGACAGCGGCCTGCCCGACCGGCTGCGGCATTCCCGACAGCGCCCGCTCCAAGGCGAGAAACATGGTGAAGCAACACGAGAGAAGCTTCCGCGCCGCCCTGCGCCGGGGTGTTCCGATCGCCCTGGGTACGGATGCGGGAACGCCGTTCAACTACCACGGGGACAATGCTCAGGAATTGGAACGGATGGTCGCGCTGGGCATGACGCCGATGAACGCGATCATGACCAGCACCTCCGCCGCCGCGCGATTACTAGGCCTGACTCAGGAGATCGGATCCATCGCGGCGGGAAAACAGGCGGACCTGCTGTTTGTGGAAGGCAATCCTCTCAGAAATATCGGAGCACTGCTGAAACGGGAGCGGATTGCGGGAGTGATGCAGCGCGGTCGATTCGTGGCGGGTCCGCTCTCAGGGGCGTGAACCGTGACACGAACGACGCGGGTCGTTACCGTCTTTCATACAGCAATTCCAAGGCCGTCGCGAAGCCGTTGATCCGGCCCTTGCGGAACATTTCCTCTAACCGGCCGCGAAGCGTACGAATCCCGCCCTCGTCTCCCCTCGCGACCACCGCCTGCGACACCATCATCTGCACCGCGACCTCAAGCAAGCGCTGTTTCCGTTGCTCCATATCGGGAGTTACGAACTCATCCAGGACTTCCGCCCCGCGCGCTTCCACGATGGATTCCTTGAAGGTGTCATACCCCTGATGCGCCACCGTGCGCTCGCGAATGAGGGCCAGTTCCGATTTGATCCGCGGTACCATCTTCATCAGGACGGCGAAGACTTCTTTCCGCCCTTCGTCGAAGAGTTTTTTCTCCATCTCCTCAAGGATCAGGGACGGATCCACCGTCTCGGCCCGCGCCTCTTCCCCCCAATGCAGGCGATCATAGGTTCTCCGGCTCTCGGGATCACCCAGGACCTCATAGGCGGAGTTGATCTCGCGGATCTTCTCCTCTGCCTGCTTGTTGTGGGGATTGCGGTCGGGATGGTGCTCGAAAACGAGCTTCCGGTAGGCTTTCTTGATGTCGTCGTCGGAGATGTCGCGCGACACACCGAGGACACGATAATAATCCACGCGAGGCATACAGGCGGAGACTATACCATGCCGCTTCGCCGGCTTCACCTTGACAGCGTCGGGTCTCCCCCGTAGCCTGGCGCGGAGGCAATCTGTTCCCAGGAGAGGGAGTTCGGCATGGCGTGGGCGCAAGGCGTCACGAGGTATCAATGGCTGGTCCTGTTCGTCGCCTGGCTGGGGTGGGTATTCGACGCCATGGACGCAACGATCTACGCGATCGTGCTGCATCCCGCCCTACATGAGCTTCTACAGGCCGGGGCCGCCGGCGGCGCCGTCACGGACGAACAGATCGGGTGGTACGGCGGCATGGTGTTTTCTATTTTCCTGATCGGGTGGGCCATCGGGGGAATCGGCTTCGGGATGGCCGCGGACTATTTCGGCCGGACCAAGACGTTGATCATCACGATCGTGATATATGCCGTCTTCACCGGCCTCGCCGCGTTGGCTCAAGAATGGTGGCATCTGGCTGTCTATCGCTTTCTGACCGCCCTCGGCATCGGCGGTGAATGGGCCGCCGGTGCGGCTATTGTGGCCGAGACCTGGCCTGAGGACAAACGTGCCCGGGCGGCCGGGATTCTACAGTCTGCATGGGCCGCCGGATTTTTCCTGGCCGCCGGCTTCAACCTGCTCCTAAGCAGCTATGGATGGCGACTCCTCTTCCTCGTGGGCATCCTGCCCGCCTTTGTGGCCTTACTCGTCCGTTGGTGGGTCAAGGAACCGGAGCGATGGGTACAGGCCCACGAACAGGAGGCGCAATCCGCGTGCACCAGCTTCCTGCACCTCGCCGAGTTGTTTCAACCGGCATTACGCCGCAACACCTGGGTGGGCTCAACCCTGGCGTTCGTGGCGGTCTTCGGTCTGTGGGGCGCGACCAACTGGGCCCCCACCTTGATCCGGGCCATGCCGGACCTCCAAGGGCAGGATGCCGCGACGCTGACAGAGAAGGTCAGCTACGCAATCATGGCGCTCAATGCGGGCTCGTTGTTCGGGTATCTGGGATTCGGGCCGCTGGCCGAACGGTTCGGCCGCCTGCCCGTATTCGGCTTGATGTGCCTCGGCAGCTTCATCATGCTGCCGGCGACCTATTTCGTCCCACACAGTTATGCAGAAGTGTTGTTGTTACTCCCGCTGCTGGGATTCTTCAACAATGGCATTTTCAGCGGCTTTCCGATTTACTTGCCTGAGCTCTATCCGACACGACTCCGCGCCACCGGCTCAGGATTTTGCTTCAACGCGGGCCGCGTGCTGGCCTCGGCCGCGCCCTTCGTCACCGGGTGGCTCGTCACCCGGCTGGGATCGTTCAACAACGCGGCGAGCACCATCGCCCTGATCTATCTGTTGGGATTGGCCGTGCTGCCCTTTGCGACCGAGACGAATGGGAAACCATTACCGGAGTGACATCTCGCGGACCGACTGCCCGGCTACTATGAAACAACCTGAGACTGCGATCCCGCGCATCGTGCCACTGAGTGAGTCCGCCCTGACCATTGAATTCGGGGAGAGCATCGATCTTCATACGAACGAGTCGGTCCTGGCCTTCGCCACTGCCGTAGAACGGGCCGGGCTCCCGGGCTTTCTGGAGGTGGTGCCGACGTACCGTTCCGCTACGGTCTATTTCGATCCGTTCCGTACCGATGTATCCACGATGACCGGGCATTTCCGTGCCTTGATGACGGCAACGAACACACCCCCGCCACGTGCCCCCACGACTCACACGATTCCCGTGTGGTATGGAGGTAGCGCAGGACCCGATCTGGGCGACGTGGCCAAGCGAGCGGCACTCACACCCGAGCAGGTGGCGGCCCTGCATGCTTCCGTGGTCTACCGCGTGTACATGCTGGGATTCAGCCCGGGCTTTCCCTATCTAGGGACCGTGCCGGATCGCATCGCGACGTCACGACTCCCGACACCTCGAAAACAAGTCGCAACAGGATCGGTCGGCATCGCCGGCACACAAACCGGCATTTACCCGCATGCCAGCCCGGGCGGCTGGCGCATCATCGGACGCACTCCGGTACCGCTGTTCAGCCTGACCCGACCTGCGCCGTTCTTGCTAGCTCCGGGCGACCAGGTGCAATTCGTGCCGATCGGCGAAACAGAATTCCATGCGCTGTTCGAGAATCACACATGAAACAGAAACGTAGCATCGACCTCAATTGCGACCTGGGAGAGGCCGCGACACCGGAGCAACTGGATGTGGAAGCCCGGATCATGGCCTATGTCACGTCGGTGAATATCGCCTGCGGGGTGCATGCCGGCGATGCGGCCTTAATGCGCAGCACCGTGCAGCTGGCGCGACAGCATGATCTGGCAATCGGTGCGCACCCCGGATTGCCGGATCGGGACTCCGGGGGTCGTCGTGAACAACCGCTCTCCCCTTCGTTCGTACAAGACTTGATCCTGGCCCAGGTGGGTGAACTGATGGCCATCAGTCAGGCCGAAGGTCTTCGGCTCTCGCATGTGAAGCCCCACGGGGCGCTCTACAACCTGGCGGCACGTGATCCTGCGCTGGCCGACGCCATCGCCGAAGCGGTCGCACACATTGATCCTCGATTGATCCTCGTGGGTTTGGCTGGGTCGGAACTCCTCGTCGCCGGCAAAGCCCGCGGTCTTCCGGTTGCCGCCGAAGGGTTTGCCGATCGGGCCTACCAAATCGACGGCCGTTTAGTGCCTCGAGGGCAGGAAGGCGCGCTCATCCACGATGAATCGACCGTGGTCTCGCGCGCACACTCGCTGATTCACGACGACACCATCGCGGCCATCGACGGTTCGTTCCTTCATCTTCATATCGATACGCTGTGTATTCACGCCGACACTCCTGGCGCGGTCCGACTGGCTCATGCGTTACGGACCATGTTCGACGACGGAGGGATTTCTACAGTCCGTATTGATCATGCCTCTTAAGCAGCCGACCATCCACGTCGTACGCCCCGGACTCTTCACGACCATTCAGGATCTCGGTCGTGTTGGATACCAACGGTTCGGCGTGTCGGTGAGCGGCGCGATGGATCCCTGGGCGCTCACGGTCGGGAATCGTCTCCTCGGTAATCCCGACCGGGCCGCCGGCCTGGAGGTCACCATCCAAGGACCGGAACTCTTGTTCGAAGACGCACTCTCCATCGCCATCACCGGGGCGGACCTCAGTCCCACCGGCAACGGCATCGCACTGCCCATGTGGACCGTCGTCCGCATGCCCGCCGGGAGTCGCCTTGAATTCGGCATGCGCCGACAAGGCGCTCGTGCCTACCTCACCGTGGCCGGCGGCATCGACGGGCCGTTGATGCTCGGCAGCCGATCGACCCACGTGCGTAGTGGATTGGGAGGCGTCGCAGGTCGCGCGCTGAGGAAATGGGATCGGCTCAATGCCGGACCGGCACGAGTTGCGGGCAAACCATACGTAGAACGAACACTTCCTGACGCACAGCGCCCCCGGTATCAATCCACCGCCACGATACGGGTGATAGCGGGGCCACAGGCCGATCGTTTCACGGACGATGCGCTGGAGAGACTCGCGAGCCAACCGTACCGACTCGCTTCTGAATCAGACCGGATGGGCTATCGGTTACAAGGTTTGGCGTTGCCGCATCGCACCTCCGCCGACATCGTGTCCGATGCCGTGAGTGCCGGGAACATTCAAGTGCCGGCGGATCGACAGCCGATTCTACTCATGGCCGACTGCCAGACGACGGGAGGGTATGCCAAACTCGCGACGATGATCGCGGCCGATCGTACTCTTGCGGCTCAACTATCGCCGGGAGACAGACTCTCGTTCGTGGTGGTCACGTACGAGACGGCATCGACACTGCTTCGGTCGGTTCACGCCGAACTTGACCGGCTCTTGCCGCCGCACCGTGCTTGAGGAGAATCCCTTACTCCGGACGCTTCAGGCCATGCATGCCGCAGCGCTAGAAAGCAATGTCTGTTAAACAACAGGGGTTCTGCCATTCCGTTGAGTCCTTGACATTGCCCTGAAGCGATCTATTATTATTCCTATGGACACCACACTGACTCCTCGACAAATTACCCACGATGAGAAAAAGGCGGCCGAAGCCGCTTTCGCTGGTCGCCCATTCAATCCTAAATGGTCGGACGCGGCTCGCATCGTTTATGACGGCCTCCTCGCCGCAATGGGAAAAGATGCTCGGACCGTCGACATGCACGACGAACTCGAGCCGGTTGAGCCGCTGGCTTAACCTCCCCGCGTCGTGTCATCGGGCACGGGAGGCGTTCAACGCGACCTCCCGAGGTTGTCCGCGCTCTGCGGCACCGCCGATGTGGCTTGATACCTCCCCGAATGCGGGAAGCTAGTCTCTCGCTCTCCCCCGGCCCTGATCAGAAAAGGTTTTCACGAGCTCCCGCTCCTCCGCTTCAGTCTTCACGTCACCATCCAACCTCGCCTTGGTCAGACGCTCGAGAATCGTGCGATAGAGTGGACCCGGTCTGAATCCAAGCGCCTGGAGGGATTTCCCGGTCAAGGCGGGTTTCACGTCGCGATACGTCGTCAGATAGAGAGACAGGTGTCGCTTGGCCGATGCCGAGCCGTTCTTCGCCAGCAGGAACACGAGCGTTTCATCTGCCAGACCGGCCAGCAGAGCCACCGTTTCCGAAGGCCTGAGCGGCACGCGTCGGCTCAGAGCCCGACACACCGGCTGCGTAAGGAACCGAGCCGCAGTGATAGCCCCTCGTTCCGCTTCCGTGAAGGGAAATCGTTCGAGCATCTCGTGTACGGCTTGATCCGGCATCGCCTCGGTAAGTGCCATGGCATACACCAGCCATCCGCTGATGTGCCGATCCAGACAGGACAGTTTGTACCAATCCAGCGCCGCTTCCACTTCGCTCAACCGACGATCCAGTCGATTCGACCACGTCAGTGTCGGATGAATGAACCGCAGAAGATCCAGGTCCGCCAACCGGCGAACGGCATGGCGTGGCGTGCGCTCAGAAAATAAGTACCGCAGTTCATCCAGCAACCGCCGACCGGACAGTCGATGGAACAACTCCATCTTCACCGCGCCTTTAATCAGCGCCAGCGTCTCCTTGCTCAAGTGAAAATCGAAACGCAGTTCGAAGCGAATCGCGCGAAAGACCCTCGTCGGATCCTCCACAAAACTCAAGCTATGTAGTACCCGGATAAGGCGTTCTTTGAGATCGCGTTGTCCGCCGTAAAAATCGATCAGCTGGCCGAACGCGCGTGGATTGAGGCGCACAGCCAACGTGTTGATGGTGAAATCCCGACGGTAGAGATCCTTCTTAATGGAGCTCTGCTCGACCGTCGGCAACGCCGTCGGATATTCGTAATACTCCGTGCGGGCCGTGGCCACATCCACCTTGAACCCGTCCGGCAGGAGCACGACAGCCGTTCCGAATCGCTCGTGGACCTTCACCTGGCCCGCCCGCTCCTTCGCCAGGGCGCGTGCAAACGCGATCCCGTCACCCTCCACCACAAAATCGACATCGAGATTCTCGATACCGAGCAGCAGATCCCGCACAAATCCACCGACCACATAGGCCGAGTAGCCAAGGCGCTCGCCCAAATCGCCTGCCGTCCGTAGCAGGTCATGCACATCACGAGGCAAGCGGTCCCGCAGGAATCCCCCGACATCGCGTCGGCGCACTGCACCCGAAGACTCCAGGTCCATCAACGATTTGGCTTTCCCCCGTGCGGATGCCATCACGTCCTCATGGAGACTGCGGAGTAGATCGGTTCGCGTAATCACGCCCACCGTTTTACCGCCGGACAGCACCGGCACAAACCGCTGATTCAATTCGATCATCCGCATTTCGATGTCGTGAAAGGGGGTCTCCGGCTCTGCGCTGTACTGATCGTGTCTGGCCAGATCCTCGACTCGTTGCGCTCCGAGACGATGAAACAGTGCCTTCTGAACGACCTCACGTGAAATCGTCCCGACATAGCGCTCCTTCTGATCGACGACCGGGAGAACGTTGACCCCATACGTAGTCATGGATCGTTCGGCCTCCGCCACGGTCGCATCCGCGACGATCGTTTTGACCGGTTGTGTCATGACATCCCGGGCCACCAGGGTCGGGCGATAGCGTTCCGTCAGGAGACGCGTCAGCCGTTCCTGCACTTCGATGAGCGTTCGGCCCTTCACACTGGCCGCTGCCGCCACGGCATGTCCGCCGCCGCCGAATTCGCGCGCAATCCACGCCACATCGATCTCGGGGCGCCGGCTCCGGCCAATCACCTCAACCTTCTCATCCAGTGCAATGGCCACGATGACGGCATCGAATCCCTGTAATTCCGCCAACCGGTGGACGGCCTCCGCGAGATCGCCCTTGTAACGGTCATACGTGCTGGAGGCCACAAGAATTTTGCGGCCCTCCAGATAATAGATTGATCCGGCCTGCAACAGATCGTTCAACAGGGCGATCAGATCGGGATCCAGCGGATGCCGCAAGACCTCCGCCACGACGTTCAAATCCGCGCCGGCGCGCAGCACAACTGCCGCAGCCTCCAGATCACGCGGAGTCGTCGACGGATAGGCCAATGACCCTGTCTCCTCGTACAGACCAAGCGCCAACACCGTCGCCTCGGCAGCCGTGAGTATAATCTGCTGCGCCTTCAGGCGTTCGATCAGCAGCGTAGTCGTGGCGCCGACCGGTTCGATGTGCCGTTCAGCGAGATGAGGCCACTGAGGTCGAGTCTGCGGCTCCGGCTCATCGTCGGCTCCATGGTGATCGAAAACATGCACCTCCACATCTGCGCGTGAACTGAGGGCCTTCAACGGGCCCAGCCGCTCCGGCTCCTGAACGTCCACGAGAATCAACCGTCGTACCCGTTCCAGCGCCACGTCCTTGAGGCGAGAGATGTCCAGATGGTGCGTCGCCAGAAAACCTCGCACCGACTCCTGCGCACCGCCGGGCAACACCAGGACCGCTCCCGGATAGAGCTTCCGGGCGGCCACCATCGAAGCCAGTCCATCGAAGTCTGCATTCAGATGTGTCGTGATCAGATCCATGCCGGCATTCTAACAGGATCGAGCGAATCGATTCAGTCCCGCAGTGGAGACAGAGGAGAAGGAAGGCTGTGCACGAAGCGAGAGGATTGGATGGAGAGGAACCATGCCGTCCACACAAGCAGTGTGGACGGCATGGGGTTACTCGACAGAATGAGCGAGCGCGGACGCCTGGCCGGGTCGAACCGGTCGCTCGACGGCACGCCCGGCATCGGTGATATCGTTTATCGCTGTTGACGGTCGTGCTTCTGGCGAGCAATATGACGCGACGTGCGATCCTGCGCGCGATTGATCCGGGCCCGTTCTTTCTTCGTCACAACGCCGTCCGATTTCGCCTTGTCCTCCATCTTGTTGACGTGTTCCTGCTGGTTGTTCAAGCGATTGGCTTCACGTTCATTCAATTGACCGCTGGCAATCCCCTGGTCGATTCGTTTCTCCTGATTGGCCTGCCGTTGATCGATCCTGGGCGTCTCCGCCTGCGCAAACACCAACGACGTGACACACACCGACAACAACGCCGCGCCCCACATCACCTGCTTCATACATCCTCCTTTGGTTGCCCCCGCTGCACTGTCATCCGCTCCAACGTACAAGGACGCCGGCTGGTTGACAATCGAAATGGCGGTTTCCAAAGACCTCCGTGAAATGACGCCACAGCAAGTTATGCACGATGAACCAGAGATCAGCGAATATCCTGAAAAAAGACCCGCGGGAGGTAGGGCAGCTTGAACTCCACGTGCAGAATGATCAACAACACGCGAACAAAACTTCGCCAGACGCCCATCTTGAGAAACTTGCGGGCATCCGTAACGACAGGGGGAGATAGGAGTATCGGTGTCGTGACGGTCAGCAGTTTTTCACAGAACGCCACATCTTCCAGAATGGGCTGATCGGGGAATCCACCGAGGTGCTCGAACAACACCCTCCGCACGAATAACGCTTGATCTCCATAGATGACACGGCTCCTGACACAGCGAAAATTATCGAGCCACGAGATGAGTCGAAGCCGCCAATCCGATCCTGAAAATTGGTGACAAAAGCCGCCGGCCTGGATAGTAAGATTCGTCTCCAACGCATTGAGCCGACTCAGTGCCTGGACCGGCAACAGTGTATCGGCATGGAGGAAGAGCAACCACTCGCCCCGTGCCAGCTTCGCGCCGGCATTCATCTGGGAAGCCCGTCCTTTACGCGCGGTCACGAGTGTGAGCGGCGCCGGGATTGGAAGCCGCCAGCTGAGGGAACATTGCCGAACCAGCTCACAGGTGCCATCGCTGCTCCCGCCATCGACGACGATGACTTCATATTCGCCGGCTTGATCGAGGAGATGACGCAGGGTGACGGGCAATGCACGTTCTTCGTTATAGGCAGGAACGACGACCGAGATCATGCCGTCAACCAAACGGGCAAGAAGGTGCGCACATCCGCCGCCCAGGCGGAGGCATCTTCCTCGATCGTCTCGAAGAGGTCGCAGAGCGTCAACACCATCGAGTCAGTCAATGCCAGATAGTCCTGCGTGCGCAGACGGAGAGCCTCCAACTCCCTGTGTCCGTCCACCATCGCGCGCTCCAAGACACGCCGCCCGAAGTCATGATGAGCCTCTTCCTGGTGCAGCAAAACCCGGCGCAACCGGCGAAACGGCGCCTGCCGCTTTTCAAGGCCGCCCTCGATCCGGGTCAGAATTGCCTCCCCCAGTCCTTCGAGGATCACCTGTTCAGCCAGAATACTCTCCAGCCAATCGCCACGTTCAAGCGCCTCAGTGAGAAGCCGGCGATAGTCCTCAAGAGCCGGCAGGAACGGAGCATCGCCGAGGTGGCGTGGCGCAAGCCAGCCGATGGCGCCACGAAACACTACCGCATGCATCGCCTCCTGACGTGCCTGGGTCGTGAGAAAACGGCGCGCCTTCAAGTCGGGAGCCAACGCCGCCTGGCTTTGCGCACAGAGGTGCGCCATCCTTTCGCCATGTTCAAGAAACGTCAGCAGCCGGGCAATGGGGACTCGTTCACTAGGCAACACCACCATGCACAACTCCTTCAGTACTGCGGGGGCGGTCCATTCAAATGCCAATCGTAGTCGAGAAACTCCACGGTGTAGTCGCCGGCCAGAAGATCCTGCTTGAGCGACGGATCTTGCACATGCTCCCCGACATACGCCAGGATTGATCCTGAGCGAGCCTCGAAATCTTTGGCAAACCATTTGAAAATCATCGACAACGAGGCCACTTTTCTCGATCGATCAAACCGGTTGCGCAACGGGTCATTCACAAACTCCCTCGTGACCCGATTCAGTTGCTCATCGAGGTGCTGCCCCTCGAACGCCCACGATTGGAGTTTCGGGCAGGAGGCTGAAGCACAGACGATAGCAAAATGTACACGTGGTTCGTGAAACTGGGCGATAAGAATCTCCCGCTCAAGATTGTAGAGGTTCACCGGCTGTCCACCAACAGAGTACTCCCGCGCGATAAAGTACCGGTATCGGCCGAACAACGTGTCCGGAGAATACCCCTCCAGAATACCCGTGACGGCAAAGGCATTGTACGCATTGATCCAGAACGCCAGCCGGTCTTCCGCCGACAAACCGCCCGGATCCACTCGATTCAACAACGCGACATAGGGCGGAAGCCGCCCCTGGCGGCGAATGGCCGGGTAATCAACTACGCCGTCACGGACATCCACGCTCAGTAGTTCCTGCCACAACCGATGAGACACTTGCTCCGGCGGGAGCGGGTCTGAGGGGGTAAAAGAGGTCGGTACCGTCGAACAGCCCCCCAGCACGATCATCAGCGCTCCGATCAGGAAATTTCGCATCACAATCTCTCTCCTATTAAAACCGCACCGGAGTCCGCCATGCCGTGATCGGATGTCTCAGGATCGTCCCCACCACGCGCCCATCGAGACGGTTGCATGAGGACCCATCTGAACAGGCTTGAATCTGGCTCCGGTCGAAGCGACCGAGGATCTCCCGGTAGGGCACCTCGCGCAGGTTCCCCACCGCCGGCATCGCCAAGCAGGCTGAGACCTGGCCGGACGCATCGATGGCAATGCTATACCGGCCGGCGTCACAGGGCTCGAGCCGTTCTCCCCGCAACCAGACGGCGCTGTCCTTGACGAAGTGTCGAAAATACCCGGGAGGGATCAGGTCTTCCTTCAACAGCTGTTCGAACACACGGATCGCTGCCGAACGATCGTACATCAACGCAGAATCCTCTTTGCCGTAAAGGCCCACGTTCCAGTGGTAGGCTCCCACCACGGGAATGAAACCGTGCCGCCGTGCGAATCGCACGACGTCCGGCACCTCGTCGCGATTGGCTTCGCTCACGATGCAGGTAAGGAATTTAGGGAAGGGATACCGTGCCAAGAGATTGAGTCCGGACAGGACTTGAGGCAACTGATCGGCCCCGCGTATCTGTCGGTAGCGAGCACGATCGAGCGTGTCCAGACTGATCGACACCGGTAAGCGCAACGAAGCACACTGCGCAACAAGGTCAGGAGTCAGCCTGGTCCCATTGGTGATCACGGTCACCTGCAACCCCAACGAGGAAAGATCCGACAGAATGTCGACGAGGTCCGTGCGTAGGAGCGGCTCACCCCCCTGAACAAGCACGAACCTGATGCCTTCGGTATAGAGCTGTCCAAAGATGCCCCGGATCTCCTCTCGCGTCAGTTCATACCGTCCCTGGTTCAGAGGAAGATCGCAGTAGCCACAGGCGGAGTTACAACGCAGGGTCACCTGAAACGTGGCGAGGACCGGCCGCCCCCGTAAGAGATTTGCCAACGGCCGGGCACAGTCGGCAATCATGGCCAGCGGGGGCTTCCTCGTCATCGTGGATTCCCCGGTCGGCCTGACCACATTTGAACACCTGTTGCCATTTTCCTCCGGCTCCACCTCATCCGACTCAGCACAACGCGACACAATCGGCACCAATCCAGGCGATTCGGCACTGCAGGCAACCGGTTTCCAGGCATACGGTTTGCTGAATGACTCTCGACACTGCAGCCTGACTCATCCCAGGGAGGATTGTTATGAACACCAAGCTCCAGGCTTCGATACTCACCATCGCCGCGGCCACCCTCGCCACCGTCGCTTTTGTCGTGGCTCCGGCATCGGCAAAGGACAAGGAGAAGGCCGGCAAACATTCGAACCATGCGACCACCACCTCGGCAGCCGCGGCTGCCTCACTGTTGGGATCAGTCCCTGAGCAACCCCCGGCTCCGAAACCCGGGCAACATGACTCCAAACCCGGAGTCGCATGGAAGACCGTGGGCGGCACCGTCAAAGAAATTCACGGCGAGACGTACACAGTCGAAGACTTCGATGGCAGCCAAATGAAGGTGCATGTCGGACAGGGAACCAAGCACCTCCGGGGTAACAAGAAAGTGGGCGACACCATTCGGGCTGAAATCACCCACGGTGGCTTCGCAAATTCAGTTCAATAACCCGTTGACTCTGCGAACCCGCATCAGCTCGCCGGTGTCCTGGAGAGGCCGACCCTGCACAGGTCGGCCTCCCCGCCTTTCTCAGTTCCAGCAGTTCCCCCTCCTCGTCACTTCAACGCCTTGACGAAGACGATGTCACCGTAATAGGCCACGGCCCGTTCCTTCGTGTTATCCGTATCGCTCATAATCGCGACGCCGCTGATCGCCGGCGGCTCTTCGCCGAAGGCCACTCGATAATCTTCATACACATTGCGCTCTTCCTCGACCCACGTGCCGATGCGCTGCGGCCCGCTCTCCACCACAATCATCTTCGCAAAGTCGGTAAAGGCATTGTCCACCACCGTCCCGACCGGGCTCTTGCCGTCCCAGATGTAGTTCAAGGCGCCGATCGGAATATCTCCGAACAGCGCCCGACCGGCCTTGTATTTCAGCTTTCTTCCAAAACTTACCTTGTCCGGCTCATAGGCAAAGGTAATGTAAAGCCGTGCCGGATAGTCATCACCGTCCTTGCGGTTCACACTGCCCTTTTGCAGCAGATTCTCCACCTTCCATCGCCAGCGCACAATCGGATATTCATGCGGATCAATCGCCACGGCTTTCGTCAGGCCTGAGGCAGATGCCTCGCTCACAGCCTTCACCACGGAAACCGGCCCGTCCTTCACCACCTCATATCTTGTGTGCCGTTCGATCTTCTTAAACGTCAACGGTGTCCATCCCTCGGGCAACGTGACGCCTTCAGTAGCGATCGAAAACTGTCCGACCTCCAGCTTCATAGAGCCCTGCGCATGTGCGGCGATCGCAGCGCCCGACAAGCACAGGAGCAGGCCAATCCCGAGCCGCATCACCTGTCCCCTCATCGCCTCAACCAGGCAAAGAGCCTCGTTAACAGCATCTTGCTCCGCGCGGTAAAGTGCGCCTTGCGCCAGAGGTTGACGACCTTCTTGTTGACTTCCGCCCGGGTGGGATACGGATGGATCGTGGCAGCGATCGTTTTGGCACCGGCACCGGCCTTCATCGCCACCGAAAATTCTCCGATCAAGTCACCGGCATGTGCCGCCACAATCGTGGCCCCGAGAATAGTGTCGGTGCCTTTTCGAATATGGATGCGGGCAAACCCTTCTTGCTCACCATCCAGGATGGCTCGATCCACCTCACTGAGTTTGTAGGTATAGGTTTCGATCTCCAAGCCCTTCTTTTTGGCATCCGCTTCGTAGAGGCCGACATGAGCGATCTCGGGCTCGGTGAACGTACACCAAGGCATGATCAGCGACTCCATGCTGGCATACCCCAGCCCGAAGGGATGCGGGAACAATGCATTTTGAATGACGATCTGCGCCATCGCATCCGCGGCATGGGTGAATTTGTACCGGGAACAGATGTCGCCGGCGGCGTAAATCCTCGAGTTCGTAGTCTGGAGGCGATCGTTCACTTTCACGCCGGTTTTGTCATACTCAACCCCGATCGTCTCCAACCCCAGCCCATCGACATTCGGGGTACGCCCCACGCCGACCAGAATTTCGTCCACCGTGAGATCGTAGTGCCGGCCGTGCGAATCGAGCAGGAGCCGCTTTCCGGCGGCCGTTCGCTCCACTTTTAGATCCTTCCCGCAACAAAGTAGCCTGACACCGTCCCGCGTCATGGACTGCTGCACCACCTCCGCTGCGTCCCGATCCTCATTCGGCATGATGCCGTGCATCGCTTCAATGAGTGATACCTCGCTCCCGAAGCGTGCGAAGGCCTGCGCCAGTTCACACCCGATCGGACCCGCGCCGATCACGGCGAGACGCGCCGGCAACTCCGTCAGCGAAAACACCGTTTCATTGGTGAGGTATCCCGCCTCTGCCAACCCAGGGATGGCCGGCGCCGAAGCCCTTGCCCCGGTACAGACTGCCGCATTGACGAAAGTCAGCGTCCGATTTCCCGATGGGCCCTCCACCGCCACGGCATCCCGGCCAGTGAAGCGAGCCTGCCCGATATAGACATCGACCCCCAGCGACGTGTAGCGATGAGCCGAATCCACATGGCTGATCCCGGCGCGCAATTTTCGCATCCTGGCCATTACCGCACCGAAGTCACGAGTCACCCCCGGCGGGAGATGCAGCCCGAAGACCGAGGCATCCCGCAACTGCGCCCAAGCATTGGCCGCACGAATCAGGGCCTTGGAGGGCACGCATCCGACGTTCAGGCAATCGCCTCCCATCAGATGGCGTTCGATCAGCGCGACCTTTGCGCCCAAACCCGCCGCCACCACCGCCGTGATCAGCCCCGCAGTGCCGGCGCCGACTACAACCATGTTGTAGCGACCGAGAGGCTCGGGATTCGCCCAGCCGGAGGGGTGCACATTCTCCACCAACCGCCGGTTGTGTTCGTCATCCGGCAGGACCAAGCTTTGGACAGGCGCGTTCATTGACGTCGGATTCTCCCTCTGGTGACTACACATGGCCGCGGCCGTGCAGTTAGACCGCCTTACCGGCAAACTTCTGATAGAGAATGGGCACCAGCGCCAACAGACCGAGTAACGTAAACGCGAGCAACACATTGGGTGAAGCGATTTCCTTGAGTGAACTGATCGTGCCGAGCTGGCGGCCGGCATACGCAAAGACAAAACTGCCGGGGATGATGCCCAAGGAGGTCGCCGCCATGTAGGTCCCCACATTCACCCTGGTGAGCCCCGAGACCATATTGACCAGAAAGAACGGGAACAACGGGATCAACCGCAGCGTCATCAGATAACTGAACGCGTTCCTGGAAAATCCCTGCTGAATCGCGTCCAACCGGCTGCCGAATTTCTGCTCCACCCACTCCCTGAGCAGATAGCGGGCCACCAAAAATGCCAGCGTCGCACCCACGGTCGCACCGACATTGACGTAAAGCGTGCCCAACAGGCTGCCGAAGAGAAACCCTCCGGCCAACGTCATGATCGCTCCACCGGGCAGCGAGAGCCCCACCACCACACAGTAGGCGAGCACAAACAGGGCCACTGCGACCGGATAGTTGGCTTCTGTAAATGCAAGCAAACGAGCCCGGTTGGACTTGAGTCCATCCAGTGAGAGGTACTGTCCCAGATCAAAGTAAAAAAATGCGGCGAGGCTCAACCCGACAAAAATCCCCAGCATCAGTTTGCCGAGCCCGGGGCGTTTCGAAGATGAGGGCGATGCTACAGATGTGGTCATGGCACCTTGGGGCGGTATCATCCTGCCTCCTCACTCATGTGTCAATCGTGGACTCACCTGCGCGGACAAGACACCGCTCGTGGCTGAAAGAATGTCAGCAACCTTACAGAGGAAGGAACCTGCTTGTCACCACATTGCACTGTATACGGATGGCGAATCTAATTAGATTGCCCGCCTGCACGATGATGACCCACGATGGGACCAGTGGCCCTCAAGTCCCCGCCTTGTCCCTCCGAAAGAACTCTTGAAGACAGGGTGCCAGTGGAGGTAATGTCTCAGATGCATGCGCTGATTGAACTCTTGGACTCGGCTATGCTGACAACACACGCGGTCTCACAGCAGTCCCAAAACTCGCACCCCGTCTATGAGACGACTTCACATGTGTGGATGCGCCCCTGCCCTCACTGCTCCTCGCGCCTGAGAAAAAAATCACCTGAAGAATCATGGCGTTGCGGATGCGGTTGGCACGCGGAGTGAAGTGGTACAATTAGATTATTGTAAGGGGGTGACGTCATGGGACCGCTCTCGGTGCACGACATGAAAAGTGGATTTTTCCTCTTCGCAAGCTTCCTTCTTCTGGCGACAATCTGCGCCATCGCGGCCTTGGGCACGTTGATGCGTCCGCAGCGTTGGTCTGAACGAGAGACCAGACTACACGTCTGATCCTCGTGAAGAAAACCAACGGCCAGGCTATCTAGAGGCCGGGGGTTACCTACGCCGTCCGATCACTCGAATCACTCTCTCCCGACCATCCGCCTCTGTACGCTCAATCCGCAGCTTGAACTCCCCGACAATACTGAGCTTCTTCATCTCCCCTTCGTCATTTTCTAGCAGACAGCGCACGAAACACCCGCGCCGGCCGATCCCCAACACCGGCCTTGTAAGATCCTAGCCTCTTGTCCTACTCTGTCTCCAGGAGGCTGGGTATGGATCAGAATGACCGTTTGATCAAGACCAAAGAGAACTGGGCCAAGGCCCGACGCGGCGGGGAAGAACGCGAGGTCTTTTACGAAGGAGATGATCGGCTCCCCCCTGGCCAACACCTCGTGGAAACCTGGCCGGTGCTCGACCTGGGCCAAAAGCCAGATATTCCCCTCTCAGAATGGACGTTGACCATCGGAGGTGCAGTCACGACCCCCGTTACCTGGACCTGGACGGACTTCCTTGCGCAACCGCAATTCAAAGACGTGTCGGACTTCCATTGCGTGACGTCCTGGAGTCGTTACGACAATGAGTGGGAAGGGGTCAGTTTTAAACAACTCCTGGCCGTCGTCCAGCCGCTCCCGTCGGCCCAATTCGTCCTCTTCAAATCGTACGACGACTACACCACGAATTTACCGCTCGTCGCCTGTCAGGACGACGACGTGCTCCTCACGTACAAATGGAACGGCCGGCCGCTCACCAAAGAACACGGCGGCCCGGTTCGCATGATCATCCCGAAACGGTATGCCTGGAAAGGCGCCAAGTGGATCAAGGAAATCACCTTCTCCGACCACGACGAGAAGGGGTTCTGGGAAGTCCGGGGCTATTCGAACAGCGCCTTCCCCTGGCAAAATGACCGGTACGGATGAGCGGACACGACACGCCGGTGGATGCCCACACCATACAACGCATCGAAATCTGGCCGGTCGATATTCCGATCACGGATCCGTTCGTTGTCGCCACGGGCGCGCGGGTGACGGCGCAAAACCTGTTCTTGCGAGTGACGTTGCGGGATGGAACGCAGGGCATCGGCGAGGCCGCGCCGTTCCCGGAAGTCGGAGGTGAGGATCGGGCATCCTGCTTCGCCGCGGCCACGGAGCTGGCGCAGAGTATGATCGGCCAATCTGTCGGGGACTATGAGTCCCTGGCAGGCCGGCTCAACGAACAGGCCCCACTCCACCCTGCCGCTCGTTGCGGCTTGGAAACCGCGATGCTCGACGCCTACTGTCGATCGCAGCGCATCCCGCTCTGGCAACTGTGGGGAGCCGCGGACGTCCGCGAGCGGGAAACCGACATCACCATCCCGATCTGCAGTCCGGAAAAGACGCTGGAACTCGCGCGGGGTTGGTACACCCGGGGATTCCGCCTCTTCAAGATGAAAGTCGGAACGGATGTCGAACAGGACATTCGCAGATTACAGGCCGTGCACAACGCACTCCCCGAGATCGGCTTTATCGGCGATGGAAATCAGGGTTTTTCCCGTGAAGATTGCCTCCGATTTGTCCATGGAGTGAAGCAGTTCGGCGGGCGGCTGGTCTTGCTCGAGCAGCCGGTCGTGCGCGATGATCTCGAAGGGCTACAGGCGATTCGGCACCTGACGGGCATTCCCGTGGCCGCCGATGAGTCTGTCCGGTCACTGGACGATGCGCGCGAGGTTGTCCGGATGCAAGCCGCCGACTATATCAACATCAAGATCATGAAAACCGGCGTGATCGACGCGTGGCGAATCGCCGTCTTCACCCGCTCCGCGGGCCTGCGTCTCATGGTCGGCGGCATGCTGGAAACCCGTATCGCCATGGGCTGCTCGTTCAGTCTCGTGCTGGGCCTCGGCGGCTTCGATGTGCTGGATCTGGACACACCGCTCCTCCTCTCAACCGACCCGGTCACCGGGGGCTATCGATATAGCGGCCCGCGTCTCCAGCCCTGGCATGGGGCCGGACTCGATATGCAGATCCCTTGTCCCGCAGACCGCATCAGCATTCAATAGCCCGGATCCGGATCACCTCACACAACGTCGCTGTTCTCCGGTTCTCCCCCCTCGACAACGCACTGCAGGTTTCCCGAAATATTTTGCCGTTTTCCCACTTTTCTGAAAAATTAACCTCAGGCACAGCGGCTCCGCGCAGGCGGATCACCGTTCGCAACGACTGGCACTGTACGTACCCGGGAGGAAGGTCCCATGCAAGCAATCACTCCAGGTCCAATACTCACGACCGCGTCTCCCCGCAACATCCGACCCATCGCACGCTGCTGGATGCTTGGAGTCGCCGTCTTGATGCTAGGGGGCTGTGTTTCACAACACACCTATGAGACAGCCAGACATGAGGTCAAAACGCGGGCCGCTGAACTCGCCCAGACGCAGGCTGACATTCAGAGCCTCGAACAACAACGAGACGAGACGCACCTCGCCAATCAGCGTGAGGAACGTTCTCTTGCCGCTCTCAAGGGCGAACTGAAAAAGATCCAGCTCGCCTACGAACAGCTCCACAAGAGCAACCAGGCCAAACTCGCGGCGCTCGAGTACAACATCGCCGCGTTGCGCGCCCGGCATCAGGCCATGTTGAAGGAAATCAGCGAGACCAAACGGATCGAGAAACGGCTGGAAGCGCTCACGGCCCAACACGAACACACGATGGCGACCACACCATCCGGCCCGGAGGCCCGTGTGACCACGGTGGACGGAAACCCGCAGGAGCCACACCTGGTCGCGGTCATCACCCCGCAAACGCCACAGGTTGATTCCACGCCGCCCCCCGTAGCCCCTGCGCCGAGCGCATCGCAGGCGTCGGCGCCCCCGGCTGCCAGTACCGTCACGACACCGGCAGTACCTCAGCCCGCACCGGTCGCCGCAGCCCCGGCTTCGCCCAGTACTCCTGCAAAGGTTGCGCAGGCACCCGCTACGCCACCAGCCCCACGACCCGCGACCGCAGCAGCCCCCCAAGACGACTCCTGGTTCTCAAGTGTAACGGGATGGTTCACATCCCTCTTCGACTGGATCTGGGCCTAGAGATGGTACTCAGCGTCTCTCTCCATCAGCCCTGATCCAGGCGTTTCATCGCCGTATCAACCCCACCGGATCCCTCAAGACCGGGCCCCGGTGGGGTCAAACCCGTCGCCCCCCTCGTCACACTTTTTACAGTTCAGCTCGGTTCCGAGGAACGCTTGCCGCCCCTCCTCCGTCAATACCCACGGACGACTCGTCATGGGCGGCTGATGTCGCACATGTTGGCCATGGCCGCAGCGAAGGTCGGCCACCCAATGGCCTTCGTCGTCCTGGTGATATCCGATAATCGCCTGTTGCATGCCGCACTCCCCATGTTTCGTGTCGCTCTTGTGAATCGACGCACCCACCTGACACAACCGGACGCGTGGATACCTGCATCCGTAGGGACTGTGGTAGACTTCCGCGCCCGGCAGAGTAGCATGTTTTCCAGGAGGTTGCGGATGGCACAGTCAGAATTTCGAATCGGCATCGTGGGAATAGGGCGAATGGGGGCCAACATGGCCCGGCGGCTCCACGACCTCCACTATGCGATCGTCGCGGTCTATGACACCGACACGGAACGTGCGGAGGCGCTCGCGAAGGAACTCGCGTGCACGGCGGTCATGACTCCGGCACGTGTGGCTGAGTTAGCCGATACGGTGCTGACGGTGGTGTCGGACGATGCCGCCATGCGCCAAATCTACTCACCCGTCGGGCCGGACAGTCTTCTCCGTCATGCCGATAATCGCCTCTTCATCAATTGCGCCACCCTCTCCCCCGAGCTCCAAAGCGAAGTCCATACGTTGGTCGAGCACCAAGGCGGCCGAAGCCTCGAAGCCTGCATGGCGAGCAGCATCACACAGGCTCGCCAAGGCACCCTCTACTTGATGTGCGGCGGACGACCCGAGGCGTTCGAACGGGCGAAGCCGCTCTTGCAGGATCTGAGCGCACACCTGCGGTATATCGGACCTGCGGGCGAAGCCGCCAAGGTCAAGGCCCTGGTGAATATGGTGATGAATGCCAACACCGCCGCCCTGGCCGAAGGGCTGGGATTGGGGGCGGCGCTCGGCCTGGACCTCACGATGCTTCGCGAAGTCTTTTCTCAAACCGGCGCCAACTCCCGCGTGCTCGAAACCGACGGTGAGGACATGCAACAGCGGGCCCACGATTGCTATTTCTCAGCGGCTCACGCGGCAAAAGACTCGGGAATCGCCTGCGCATTGGCGAAACAGGCAGGCTTGGACCTGCCCCTGGCCAAAGCGACGTATGAACAATATCGGCGGCTGATCGACATCGGCAAGGGGGAATTGGATAAATCGGCGGTGGCCGAACTGACCTTCAAAGACCGGTTACACGATTGACGATCTGACGCCCACACACTCCGCCGATGGAGCAGCGCCCCGGTCACGGCGGCACCGACCACCCTCGCAGCAGTGCATGAGGTACGAACTCGAGGCCAACTTCCTGCTAATGCTTTTCGAACGACCGCTCCGGTCGCACGGACGCATCAAGAAATCGCCATCGTTTCTGGGCATCGACGTCGAACGCGCCAAGAAATGTGGCCTGACCGACCAGCGATTGAAACTCCACCAGGCGAAGGCTGCACGTGGCCGGATCGAACACCCGCGCGTCGTATTGCCCCAAAACCGTGATGACGCCCGACCGCTGTTGGTAGACATTTCGCCGCCCGGCGTACCCCGTGTCGGGAAATAATTCCGTCGTGGCCGAACAGCCGCGCGGCCCTTCAATGCGAAGGGTCAATCGATAGCGGGAGAGGAAGGGGTGCGTGGCGAGACGAGTCAGGTTCAGCCGAATCCCGGCCGAGGGAAGCTCAAACTCGGCCGGCTCAGGGCGATCACTATTGCAGGCCGACAAGAGGAGGACCAGACCGATCAGAACCCAGCCCGGTCCCCGCCCTTGTCTCTTCATCATTTCGCCGTAGGCATCTTCGAGGCCGCTCCGATTGCATCAAGACCCGCCTCGGCGCAGGCATCGTCCAGATGCGTACCAGGCGCGCCCCCGACGCCGATCGCTCCGACTACCTCGCCGGCGATTTCGATAGGTAACCCGCCACCGACCATCAAGATACTCTCATTCATCTCTCGCAATGCTTGCAACGCGGGCTGCTTGGCAATCATGTCGGCCAAGTCGCTCGTCGCGCGCCGCAAGCTGGCAGCGGTATAGGCCTTCTTTCTGCTGCTATCGACGGTATGCGGACCAGCTCCGTCGGCCCGCATCATGGCCCGCAAGACCCCTGCGCGATCGACGACCGACGCACTCACACGATAGCCGTCCTTCTTGCAGAAATCGAGCGCTGCCTGCACGGCCTTGCCCGCGAGTGTCGCCGGCAATACGGCTTCTTTTGGCAATTCATCCGCCGCCGACGCCGCCATAGGCCACCCGCCGGCCAAGAACAGAATTCCCGCCATCATGCCGACACGCCCCACGCCCCGTTTCAACGATTGTATCGTCCCCGCCATTACAAGCCTCCTTAGTTTCACATGCCCTGCGCAATCTGCGTATGACGTGCGAGGGTACGGCCATCACCCCGCTCTGTCAATACTCAGAGGTCAGGCTTACAGATTGGAGTGACCAAGTACCGGTGCGCTAGAAATACAGGGCGAACTTCGCGGCAGGGGATAACAGTTCATGGCCGACCGATCGAGGGAGGGAATAACGGGCCGCATCGAGTCCGGCATTGGAGGTGTAGACGCCCACTAAAACGATTCGCGGCTGCGTCAGCGACCGACCTCCTCGATGCAACCCGCTCGCATCACAGAGGATGACACTGCCCGCCGGCCCGATGCAGGAGACAGACGGCAACGGCGTCTCATTGATGAGCTGGTCGAGCACGTTCCGTTTCGGGTATCGACCGGTCGGGGGAATGGCGGGAAAGAGAGTGCCGTACTCCCCGCCTGCCTGGGACCGCTTCACATAGTTGAAGGGCCCCATTGTCTCATCGACATCGGTCAGCAACACAAAGACCTTAATGATACGCTGATCTTCATGGTCGCGATGCCAGAACTCCGCGGAGATCGGCGGCTCACCCTCTCGCACCGGGATGTTATGCCAGACATCCAAGTAGTTGAGACGGACCTGTAACCCGAGATAGGTACCGGCGATACTCAGCAGCTGCGGGTGGAGAAAGAAGCGGATGAACGATGACGGAATGGGCGGCCGTTTCGCGCGCCGTCCGATCGCCCGCACCACGTACCATTTCATATCGCTCGAATTGTATCGTTGCGTGATCTTCCGTTGAACATCCTGTCCGGCGAGCATCATCCCGGCATTCCGAGCCAGATCCCGGAACAGCGCGAGATCTTGCGCCAGCGCCTTGACGGTGGTGCGAAAGATCCCGTCGGTATGGAGGGGCGAACCGCCTCAGCACCATCCGGACCAAGCACCTGCGGAATTGAGCGGAATACCAGCCGAGATCGACGATTGATCACCCCATAAAGAGGAGGAGACCAGCGAAGTCGATAGAAGAGCCGCCCGAGGATCGACAAGGGCCAGACGTAGACCATAACACCGCGCACCAGCTGCAGGCAGGTTTTTCCACGCTACAGGGCCCGCCATCCTCCCACTCGATTCACATTATCCCCGCGTGCGACTCACGCAAGGGCGCGCAACGAGAGTCCGGCCGCCTGCAACAGAATACCGGCTTCGCACCATAGCGCTGAACCCATCTCACATCGGGTCCAATGATAGATCCGGGCCGCAATGACCTGCGCATCAGACAATCACTCCGTCATGATCAAGGGATTCAGCTCAACAATGTTGGCTGAATGAGAAACGGAACGAGGTCGACAGCCGGCTAGCAGATTGTCGCCCCCAGCCGTCCGTCCACTGTTGTTCTGAATCGGCCGCGATCACGTATGCCATGCGCACCACCCGCA
The DNA here is from genome assembly GCA_024998565.1 of Nitrospira sp. Lineage (NCBI taxonomy): Bacteria > Pseudomonadati > Nitrospirota > Nitrospiria > Nitrospirales > Nitrospiraceae > Nitrospira > Nitrospira sp. Next base: position 87,471 of record JACOEM010000004.1, on the reverse strand, counting down.
GGCCGTTCAAAAAGGCCGTCCAGCAAGGCTGCAGCGAATGAAGGGCCAAGGCGTACCCTCTGTGGTACGTTGAGGCTCTGAAGGGAGCGAGAACGACGCCGGCGGACTGTTTCAACGGCCTGCTAGAAGGTGGAGATGGGATGGATGAGAGCATCCGGCGTGCCGGGACGATGCAATTCCTCGATCCAGACCTTCGCTTGCGCGACGTAGAAGGTATAGTCGCTTTCCGGATAACTCAACACCACAGCATAGAGAAGCTGTTCCGCTTCCTGCTCACGCCCGGCGCTCAGGCTCGTCCTCGCCGCCTGCAAGGTGCACGAAGCGGCCAGCGCTTTGGGATCAACCGTCGTGCGAACCGGCTGACGCGTGACAAACCGGTCAAGACTCTTGGGAACATCCGGAGCGGGAACCACATGCGTATCAGCGGACTGCTGCAGCTGTTTCGCTGCCGACAAGACCGTCTCGACATCGCCGCTCGATTGGCAATGCCGGTACAATTCCCACATCGACATCACGGAAGCCGAGCGAGGTGCCGGCTGACGCGTGGAGGAATCGAAGAGCTGACAGCCGGTCAGGAACAACCCGGCGGACAGGAGAGCAACAATTGTGACGGAGGTGTGCTGGCGCATCTTTCTTATCCTTACCGGATCGCTTCTTTGGCTGTCAAGATTTCCGGAGCAGAATCTGGCAGGAACGTGACAGGACAGGAGCACTCACGCGCTCGTGTCCGCATGGAACCGGAATTGATGAAGGACCCGCAACGTCACAAGTCAGCGCGGATTCGATGATCTCTCACGAACCGCGCCGAGATCTTCCATGAGCGCGCGCAAGGGTTCGGCTACGGACCAGGCCTGCGCCACACAGCCACGCGCTCGATGCGGGTGCTGACCATCGAAGATCTCCGACACCTGACCCAGGCAGGCTTCGTGTAAATGTTCGTGCAGCCCGTCGAGAAACAGGCGTGCATCCCGCCGCACCGCCGGACTATCGCCATAGGTTTTCACCCACGCCGTCACGAACGGGCCGAGCAGAAACGGCCACACGGTGCCTTGATGGTAGGCACCGTCCCGCTCAGAGACCCCACCCTCGTATGACGCACAGAACCGGATGTCCTCCGGCGCCAATGTGCGTAAGCCCATCGGCGTGAGCAACCGTTCTTTCACGAGCTGCAAAATGTGTTTTGCCTGTGCCTCCGTCACCAGCTGATCGTCCAACGCCAGGGCATAAATCTGGTTCGGACGGAGCGAGGCGTCGTCTCCGATCGGCCCGTCTACCACATCGAAGAGATAGCCTCCGGTTCGATACCAGAAGCGGGCTCGAAACGACTCGGTGGCCTTCGCACGATCTTGCCGGCATTGTGCCGCGTACGCCGGTTCCCCGAATTGCGCCGCCAGTTCGGCAGCCGCCGCCAACGCCCGCACCCAGAGCGCTTGAATCTCGACCGGTTTCCCATGCCGGGGAGTCACCACCCAATCGCCAATTTTGACATCCATCCAGGTGAGCTGAACGCCCTCCTCGCCGCCGGTAATCATCCCGTCGTCGTCCATGTGAATACCGAACCGCGTGCCTCGACGATACCCCTCCACAATCTGTTTGATCGCGGGCCAGGCAATCCGGCGTACTCCGTCGAGGTCGCGGCTATAGTGGAGATAGCGATCCACGGCATGAATAAACCATAAGGACGCATCGATCGTGTTGTACTCAGGTTGTTCGCCGATGTCGGGAAATCGATTCGGCACCATCCCTTGCGACACATGAGACGCAAACGCCTCGATCACCTGCCGGGCCACGTCGTAACGACCCGTCACCAGGCAGAGCCCCGGCAACGCGATAAACGTGTCTCGCCCCCAATCGGCAAACCAGGGATATCCGGCGATCACCGTCTGCCCGTTTCCCCGGCGGACAAGATACGCGCTGCTCGCAGCCCAGAGCTCCTGCGCCAACGCATCGTCGATCGGCGCCGATACCGGACACTCTGCGCGCCGCCGCCGCTCCGCCTCTACAACCTGCGTGACCTCGATGGACTCAAGCTGTTCGGTCGTGAACAGAAGTTCCGCCACCGATCCCGGAGTGAGCGTGAACGCACATTCGCCCGGCGACCACCAATCCTCTGTATGGTCCAGGCCGCGTTCGCGCTCGATCCGATAGTGAATGTGGCGGTACCAATCCGGCTCATGGAGATACTGCCCGTTGTGGAACGCCAGCACGGCAGGTAGCGCCTCGTAGGGTTGCCACGTGACACGCCCCCCGTCAACCGTGGCCTGACTGCGCACCCCGGCATTCTCCTGATGCAGCGCATGAAAGTCGCGACCCGAGAGCATCGGTCTGACCCGCAGCACCACAGCAGACGGTGCGTCGCCAAGCAACCGCCACCGCACGACGACCATATCGCGGCCATCCGGACAGAGCAGTTCACGCTCCAGGCGAATTCCGTGGGAGGCGTAACACCAGGTCGGCCATGGCAGGGCGGAGAACCCGTCGCAATACCGATACCCTTCCGGATGAACCGCGCCGCTATACAAATTTGTCGAGAGCGGAAAGGATTGGCCGCCGACTTCCATCGATTCTTCGAGATGATTCACCAGGACCACACGATCGACCGGCGGGCGTCTGGCCACCAGCAGCAACGCATGGTAGCGTCGCGTATTCGCGCCGGCGACGGTGCCCGAAGCATACCCGCCCCGCCCGTTCGTCTCCAGCCATTCCAGACTGAGTGCCCGCTCAAGGTCCTGACAGCGCCTCGAATCAATGGTCATCCCGTGCCTCCGGCTTACTCGCCCGACTGCTGAATCAACTTCGCCACTAGCCCGGTCCAGCCGGTTTGATGGCTCGCGCCGATCCCGGCGCCGTTGTCGCCATGAAAATATTCATAAAACAAGATGAGATCGCGCCAGTGCGGATCCTGCTGAAACTTTTCCGCACCACCGTAGACGGGACGCCGACCATCGGGTCCGCGCAGGAAGGTGTGCGTGAGCCGCCGGGACAATTCGGCGGCGACTTCGGCGAGAGTGCGCTTCTGCCCGGATCCCGTCGGATACTCGACCGTGAAGCCGTCGCCCAAATAATAGTGAAACTTCTGAAGCGATTCGATCAGGAGGTAGTTCACGGGAAACCAGACCGGCCCCCGCCAATTCGAATTCCCTCCGAAGAGACCGTTGGTGGATTCCGCAGGCTGATATTCGACACACTGGCTCGTACCCATCATCGAGAACACGTAGGGGTGGTCCTTGTGATAACGGGACAGGGCCCGCACGCCATATGGCGACAAAAACTCCTGCTCATCCAACATGTACCGCAGGACCTTGGGCAACCGGTGACGGTTGACGAGCGACAAGAACCGGCGCACCTCCCCGTCCTGCGACTGGGTTTCAATGTGCAGACTGAAATCCGGCCGGTTTTCGATGAACCATTGCATCCGGTGCTTGAACCGGGGCAACCGGTCGATGAGCTCAGAATCCAGCGTCTCCACCGCAAACAACGGAATCAAGCCGACCATCGACCGCACTTTCATGGGAAACTTCTTCCCGTCCGGCAGGTGCAGCACGTCGTAGAAGAAGCCGTCGGCCTTGTTCCAGAGTTCGATCTTCGCATCGCCGATGTTGTTCATCGCCCGGCAGATGTAGACAAAATGCTCGAAGAACTTGCTGGCGACATCTTCATAGGCCCGGTCTTCCCGCGCCAATTCCAACGCGATCGACAACATATTCAGGCAATACATCCCCATCCAGCTGGTTGCGTCGGATTGCTCGATGTGCCCGCCGGTGGGCAGCGGCTTGCTGCGATCGAACACCCCGATGTTGTCCAACCCCAGAAATCCGCCCTGAAAAATATTCTTCCCCTCGGCATCCTTCCGATTCACCCACCAGGTAAAATTCAGCAGGAGCTTGTGGAACACCCGCTCCAGAAAGATGCGATCGCCGACGCCTTTCCGCTTCTTCTCGATCTTGTACACCCGCCAGGCCGCCCAGGCATGCACCGGCGGATTCACGTCGCCCAGGGCCCATTCATAGGCAGGAATCTGGCCGTTCGGATGCATGTACCATTCACGCAGCATGAGGACGAGCTGATCCTTGGCAAAACGCGAATCGACGAGTGCGATCGGCAGGCAGTGAAACGCCAAGTCCCAGGCCGCATACCAGGGGTATTCCCACTTATCCGGCATGGAAATGACGTCCGCATTGTAGAGATGTGTCCAATCCGCATTCCTGCCATGCAGCCGCTCTTTAGGAGGTTCCGGTCCCGCCGGGTCGCCCTTCAGCCAACGATCGACGTCGTAGTGATAAAACTGCTTGCTCCACAAGAGCCCGGCAAAGGCTTGCCGCTGCACCATTCGCGCATCTTCTGACACGTTCGCGGGGGCCAACGCGGCATAAAACTCGTCCGCTTCCTTGAGACGGGCGGCAAAGACCGCGTCGAATGCCTGCGGATCGAGAGCCCCCTCAGCGGCCCCGTTCGTGAACCGCAATCGAATCGTCACAGGCCGATCAGGCAACGCGGTCACCACATAGTGCGCGGACACCTTCGAGCCGATCTGCTCGGGATTGACCGCGCCCTTGTCGCCCTGCACGACGTAGTCATTGATCCCGTCTTTCACATACCGTGCGCCATCCACATCGCCGTAGAGACGCCGGGTATTGGTTTCGTTTTCGGTGAACAACAGATCCGGCCCACCCTCGCAGAGCAACCGTCGCGGCCCGTAATACTCATGGTCGAACTCCACAATACCGACCGACGACGTCGATTCGCCTTTCCGCATCCGCGGGCGGCGCACATCGAGTCCCCACGACCAGGTGTTGCGGAACCAGATGGTCGGCAGCACTGTCAGCTGCGCCGGATCCGGACCGCGATTGACGATCTGGATCCGCATGAGCACATCTTCCGGCGAGGCCTTGGCATATTCGACACCGACATCGAAGTAACGATCGTCGGCGAACACTCCCGTATCGAGCAACTCGAACTCCGGATCGTTCCTGCCTCGACGGCGATTTTCTTCGATGAGTTGTGTATACGGAAACGCCGCCTGCGGATACTTGTAGAGAAACTTCATGTAGGAATGCGTAGGGGTGGAGTCGAGGTAGAAATAATATTCTTTGGGATCCTCACCATGATTGCCCTCGTTCCCCGTGAGGCCGAACATCCGTTCTTTGAGAATCGGGTCCCGTCCGTTCCAGAGCGCCAGCGCGAGACAGACGAACTGGTGCCGATCACAAATGCCGGCCAATCCGTCTTCATTCCAACGGTAGGCTTTCGAGCGGGCATGATCGTGGGGAACCGATTCCCAGGCCGTCCCATACGGGCTATAGTCTTCGCGGACCGTTCCCCAAGCCCGTTCACTGACATAGGGCCCCCAGCGTTTCCAGTGTTTCCGGCGCAGATCGTCCTCATCCAGGCGCTGCTGCTCAGCGGACCCCGGACGAACAGATTCCTCTCCCGGCGACATCGACATAGCACGAGGTCTCCCGACTGAACGAGACACAGCTTGCAGCAGGCGCCAGCATGCGCCCGGCCCCAAAAAGATTCAACTGAGATTCGAGGGCGCCAGCTCAAGAAGCGAGGCAGTGCCGGCCATGCACGACAGAAATCGAGTCAGCAGAGCGATCCTTGCGAGGTCAGGCGAAAGATGTGGGGGTGATGACAAGGGACGGAACAGGAATGGGAAAGGAACATTCAGCGGGAGGACGCAGGCCCTAACTCCAGACGACACCTTCCTGGTTCATGAGATAGTCGATGACTTCGATGCTGTCACGCAACTGAAGTTGTGCTTGCTCGGACATCGGTAGGATCGCCCCTAGAAGCTTGCCGGACTCCAGCTCCGCCAAGTTGGGAATCCCGTCGGTACTCCGCTTTTCCAGATCGAATCGAAAGCTGGCCACTTGTTACCTCCAATCCCTTGTCGGTCGTAGTGCAGCAATTCTTGAGCCACACCGGAGACACCTGACTACCATGCGCTCACTGAAGCATAGCACAGGGAATTTCGGGGCTGAGTGGAAGCGCTAACCTCTCAATTTGTTATGCTTTACTGCGGAAGTCAGTGCGATTCCGCAAGGGGAGGCAGGGCACCAAGGTAAGGAAAGTCACCGATTTTGACCAGCGCGGTATCCGCACGCAATCTGAAATCATCCCGGGCGGTGTCAACAAATCGTGGGTCCACCGTCAAATCCGAATCGGGTTTCAGCTCCGGAGCCGGTTGGTTGGGGGTTCCGTGCCGGAGATAGTTCGATCCGGAATTCTGCATGGCGTTGTAGGATAAGAGCACCCGGCTGGAGGGCGCCACGACAAACCCGTAGGCGTTGAGGCTGACGATGTTGCCCGAAGCCTCATTCTGGGAGGTCCCGAGAAACGCGGCGCCGCCCCCGTTTTTCACAAAGGTATTGCCGACCAACGCAGCCTTCGATTGATCGTTCACGATCACCGCCTCGAACAGGCTCCTGGTGATGACGTTTCGTTCCAGGCGCACCGTGGATTTGCCCGCCACACTCACCCCGTGGTCATTGTCATGGATGAAATTGCCCCGCATGACCGCCTGAGAATTTGCGAACTGAACGCCGGTGGTTTCACTGCCGCCGATGATACAGTCCTCAATCCGCACATCCTCCACCTGCTGCGTAAACAACATACCCTTGACCCGCACATGATGCAGGGTGATGCCGCGGCCGTTGAACATCCCCATCGCGTGGCCGCCATGCTCGTTGATCGTGAGGCCGGAAATTTCGATGTTCGTCGCACCATAGGGCCACTTTCCGACATGGAACACCCCGACGCGTTCACGACCCAGGATCGTGACCTGATCCATTCCCGCCCCCACCAGTCGGACGTTTTCCTTGCTGTGAATGGTCACATCCTCGGCATAGGAGCCGGGCCTGATGAGAATGGTGTCACCCTTCTTTGCGGCATCCACCGCCTCCTGGATCGAGTGGTACTGACCTGAGTCATCCAAGGCGACCACCAGCGGCTGCCGTTCGGCGGGCGCCGGCGCTTCCGCCCGAGCGATGGAGAGGCCCAAGACTCCGAATGGCAGACACAGAAGGAGGACGGCGGCTAGACAATGTTTCATGTTTTTCATACGAATGGTCATACCGCCGGGCATGGCGAGAAGTCAATCGAGTGTCATTGCGAGCCCTCGCCCCCCATGGTATCTTCCCGTCCCATGATCCTTGTGGGCCTCACCGGCGGCGTCGCGACCGGCAAAAGCACGGTAGCGAAGATGTTCGAGCGATGCGGGGCCCTCGTCATCGATGCCGATGCGTTGGCCCACCAGGTGGTGGAACCTGGCAAACCGGCCTGGCGCGCCATCATCAAGACCTTCGGCAAAGCCGTTCTCAATCCCGATCGTACTCTCAATCGCCAGGCCCTCGGCGCCATGGTCTTCCGGAACCGGTCCAAGTTGCGCCGGCTGGAACAAATCATCCACCCCCGCGTCGCGCGTGAGCAAGCCAGACTGACGAGACAAGCCGCACGCAACAACCCCAAGGCCGTCGTCGTGTACGACGTTCCGCTTCTCTACGAAGCCGGTATCGACAAACGCGTGGACCGGGTCATCGTCGTCACCGCCGACCGCGAAACTCAAATCGCCCGATTGAAGAAGCGCAATGGGTTCACCCGCGCCGAGGCCATCAGAAGAATTAAGAGCCAACTCCCACTTGCAAATAAAACCCGGCGAGCAGACACGGTTCTTGATGGAAGTAGCTCTTTGAGACAGCTCCGCAAGAAGGTTGAACTTGTCTGGAAGGAGCTTGTCGAGAGGAGCAGTTCTAAACAATGACACCTCTCATACTGGTTACACTAAGCTTGGCATCTCTGCTCGCGTCTCAGGGAGATACTTCTGCAGCAGGAAGCTTGAGGAAAGAGTCCTCTACTTTGTATTTCAAAATAGGTGGCCCAGCCAAAGCCTCCTTGGTCACATCTACTGGCGATGAAGATATTGAATCATTATTTCGCAAAGCAAAGTGCATAGCCTGTCATGTAATTCCTGGGATACGAGGTGCTGTTGGAACAATAGTGCCCAAACTGGTCATGGGAACGACCGGTCAGAAACGGCTCAACAGCTCAAGCTATAAGGGTACTGCGAGGTCTGTCAGAGAATATGTGGTGGAATCGATCTTAGATCATGACCTCTACGTTCCTAACGGATATAGGTCGGTCGCGATGCCCCTGAATTATAAAACTGCACTTGCAGCTAAAGCCCTATACGAAATGGTCGATTACCTTTCAGCCCTGAAAGAGGACGCCCCTCCTTCCACGTCACCATCTCCCTGCAACCAGGGGAATTCACGAATCGAGAAACAACAAACCGCCAAGATGCATCCGCAAGTGTCTCCGTGTTAAGTTCTTTCCATGCACAATGTAGTCATTATCGGCTCCGGCCCTGCCGGCCTCACCGCCGCCATCTACGCAGCCAGAGCCAATCTCTCGCCGCTGCTCATCGAAGGCTGGCAGTCCGGCGGGCAACTCACGACGACCACCGAAGTCGAAAACTATCCCGGATTTTCAAAAGGCATCATGGGCCCCGAGCTCATGAAGGAAATGCGCGCCCAGGCCGAGCACTTCGGCACGTCATTCCTCACCGGCGATGTCTCGGCCGTCGATCTCGCGCAGCGACCGTTTCACCTGACCATCGACGGGGAACAGACGGTGACGGCGGCGACCTTGATCCTGGCCACCGGCGCCTCGTCCATTCCGCTCGGCGTACCGAATGAAACCAGGTTGATCGGACACGGCGTCTCGACCTGCGCGACCTGCGACGGCTACTTTTTTCGCGGGAAAGATTTAGTGGTCGTGGGCGGCGGCGACAGTGCGCTGGAAGAAGCCAACTTCCTGACGAAATTCGCTCGAACCGTCACCGTGGTCCACCGACGTGACAAACTGCGGGCCTCGAAAATCATGCAGGACCGCGCCATGAAGAATGAAAAAATTTCGTTTGCATGGAATTCCATCGTCGAGGACATCCTTGGAAGGGACCTGGTCATCGGAGCCCGGCTCAAGAACCTCGTGACCGGCGCCTCTTCGGAACTGGCTTGCGACGGCGTCTTCGTCGCCATCGGCCACCGGCCCAACACCGATCTCTTCACGGGCCAACTCACGATGGATGAGAAGGGGTACATCCTCACCTCGCAAGGCACCGCCACCAGCGTGCCTGGTGTCTTCGCCGCAGGCGACGTGCAGGATACCAAATATCGCCAGGCCATCACCGCGGCCGGCTCCGGCTGCATGGCCGCCATCGACGCCGAGCGATTCCTGGAGTCGCGTGAAACGTAAAACGTGAAAGGTGAGCGAGTTCTGACCGGAATGAACCGGCGCATGAGCAAGCCTCACAAGCAGCTTGATGCCTGGACGACAGCCGTCGAGCTGGCGCAGTTAGTTTATAAGACTACCGATGAATTCCCGGCGAGAGAGCAGTTTGGCCTCACCAATCAAGCGCGGCGGGCAGCAATCAGCATTCCCAGCAACATTGCCGAGGGAGCAGCCAGACAAACCAAAAAGGAGTTTATCCAGTTTCTCTATATCGCGAAGGGCTCATTGAGCGAACTGGATACACAACTGGAACTTGCCCGGCGACTCGAGTACCTCGGACAGAGAGAGTTGGAATCTCTAGTGGAAATGCTCGAACGGGTCGATAGGATGCTCAGCGGACTGATTCGACATTTAAGGACAAAAGATTAGACGCGTGTTGCCTTTTTCATACGTTTCACATTTCACCTTTCCCGTTTCACGCTGATATCATGCATTGCGCAATTGTCCATTACCACGAACTCGCCCTCAAAGGCCGCAACCGCGACTTCTTCGAGCAACGGCTTGTCCGCAATCTCAGACTGGCGCTGAAAGATCTGAAGATCCGGCGGATCGAGTCGCTGCAGGGGCGCATCCGGGTGACGATTCCCGATGAGGTCGCGCCGGACATGGTGACCGAGCGACTCCGCCGCACCTGCGGCGTCTCAAACTTTCTGCTGACCGAATCCGTGCCGTTGGATCTCACGGCACCGGATCTGACGACCATCAAACAGGTCGCTGAGCGGCAACTCTCCGAACAGACCTTCAACTCGTTCCGGGTGACGGCCAAACGCGCAGACAAACGCCTGCCTCTGACTTCGATGGACGTCGAACGCGAAGTCGGCGGCTATCTCCACGAAACCACGGGAAAAGCCGTGAAGCTAAAACAGCCCGACCTGACACTTTACATCGAGCTCCTCACCAAGGAAGCCCATGTCGCGGCAAGAAAGATCCAAGGCCCGGGCGGCATGCCGGTGGGTACCAGCGGAAAAGTGGCCTGTTTGATTTCCGGCGGCATCGACTCCCCCGTGGCGGCCTACCGGATGATGAAACGCGGCTGCAAAGCCGTCTTCGTGCATTTCTCCGGACGCCCGCTGGTGAGCCGCGATTCCGAAGAGAAGGTCCAGGAGCTGGTCCAGCTGCTGACGGCCTACCAATACCATTCGCAACTTTACATTGTGCCCTTCGGCGAGATTCAACGTGAGATCGTCGCGAACGCCCCGGCGGCCTTTCGTGTCGTCTTGTATCGGCGGATCATGGTGCGCATCGCGGAAGAACTTGCGCGGCGTCATGGCTGCTGGGCGCTGGTCACCGGGGATAGCCTCGGCCAGGTCGCTTCGCAAACACCTGAGAATCTGTCGGTGGTGGAGGCGGCCGCGGAACTCCCGCTTCTGCGCCCGTTGATCGGAATGGACAAGATCGAAATTACCGAGCAGGCGCAACAGATCGGGAGCTTCACGACGTCGATCGAGCCGGATCAAGACTGCTGCAAGCTCTTCGTGCCGCTACACCCGAGCACTAGAACCAAGCCGGACGACATCCTGCGCATCGAACGGGGCCTGGAGATCAGCGCATTCGTCAAGCAGGGCGTCGAAAAGGCCGAGCTGTCGACGTTCACCTTTCCTTCGTAATCCGATCTAAGGCCCGCTCCCGAACCAGTCGAAAGTGGGTATTCAGCTCCCGCTCCATGGCGACGGCGACCAGCCAATCGGGGACGAGGGTCTTCACCTCGACCAACAGGTCGAATTCCGCCCGCGTCTGCGTGCCGTCGCCGGCCGGTTGGAGCCGCCACTCCCGATGGTAGCGCGTGAAATCCCCCCCCTTGAGGTGCGTGATGAGCCCGCCGCCGGGCAACGTCTGCGATTCACAGAGCAGCCGCTGTTCACCGGGCAAGAGCGCGTGTGAAATATAGATATCCGTGAGGACCCGTCCGTCCCGCTCTTCAACTTGCGCCACCCGCATCCGGGTTTCAAACAGTTCAGGCCATTTGCGGTACTCGGAGAGAATCGACTGGAGCACCGCCGGGCCGCCGGGAAACAGCAGCGTAGCCGTTGCCCGCACACCACCGTCAGGATCCGGTTGCACCACGAGGGCCCGCAGCAGATGGGCTGAGCCAACCTCTCCAGCCATCGCGCCCCCGACCGGCACGGACACCAGGACGAGCAGGCAACCGGATACCAACCAAACCCAGCTTAGGACACATCGTAGTCTGTGCATCACAGTATAACGGTGGGGTTCGTGAACCGGACGAAATTGCGCTCATCAGACAGACGTCGCACCCGAAAAATTGCAGAACCAACACTCATGCGTGCCTCCACACCTAGACACCGTCTTAACACCCGTGCGACCGGAATCACTCGCCGGCCTGCAGCGTTACTCAAGAAGTATACTCATTGAATGCGCCCAGTGCGAGCGCAACGACGGGACGAATACAATTATGCCTGCTGGGCGGATGATCACACGGTTGAAAACGGCGGGAACCTGAACGGTTACGCAGAGGCAGGGCGAAACACCAGTACGACTCCTGACGGGTCTCCCCGCTCATCACGGATCATGGCCGCACTGTCGGTGATCCGATGCTCGTGCCCGTTGCGACTGACGAGAAGAAACGGACGCCCGCCAAGATCGGCAGACGTTCCCGTACGCAAGAGCTGTACGGCCCGGTTCGGCACCGGCCACCGACTCTCCGGATCCAACACCACCATCACTTCCTGAACTGCCTTCCCCAGCGCATCTGGCTGCGCCCAGCCGGTCAAACCTTCAGCCGCCGGGTTGAGCATGGTCACTCGCCCCCGCTGATCGACCGTCATAACGGCATCTTCCATCGACTGGACAACCGCCTCCAACCACCGCCCGCGTTGCTCGGCAATACGCGACACACGCTGGCGGAAGAGCGCGAGCTCCAGCGCGGCGCGCAGATCGCTGCTCACAAACGGCTTAATCAAATAGGCCAACGGCAAGGTTTCCCTCGCCCGTTCCAGTGTCTCCTCATCCGAAAAGGCCGTCAGATAGATCACCGGCGTACCATACCGGGACTGGATGGTTCGGGCCGCGTCGATCCCATCCATCGCCCCCTTCAGCTTAATATCCATGAGAACTAAATCCGGCCGATGCTCCCCGGCCAGCCGTACGGCCTCATCCCCGGATGCCACCACACCTACGACCAGATACCCGAGTGTGCGCAGCTGACGTCTGATGTCTTCAGCCACCACCACTTCGTCATCGACGATCAGAATTTTTGCCTGCGCCATAGTACAACCCGATGAAACGAGATCGGAAAATTGGTATCGCCGGTCACACCACACACCGTTCGAACACACTACACACGTATCCGCACGGCACTCGATACCCCAGGGCAACGCAACTAACATGCCACCTTCGCTTCCCTGTACCGGCATCATGTTACGCCGGGCCGGATTCTTGCCCCCATACACTAGCGGTGGTTTTTGAACAGTCCCTGGACAGAATCGGTAGTAGACAGGGCTGGCCTGGAACAGGCGCGATGAGGTGGATTCGCCGCGGAAATGACCGCTGTGATACCATACCGCTCTTTAACGGAGTTGATCCAATATGTCTTGGCTGATTCGTCCGATCCTTCCGCTCCTGCTCGGCTGTGCCCTCACATGGGGCTCTGTTCCCGACGAGGGGCAGGCCCAAGCGCCGCCTGACTCTTCCGCGACGACCGAACAATCCTGCAGTTTCGGCATGGCGAAAGGCGATCCTACTCACCAGTGTCAAGTGCCGATTCCCGCCGGCTGCGTCATCGCCCGCTTCCCGGGAACCGACAAACCGTGGACGACCATCTCCAAGGCCGGTCGCACGTTTTGCACCTTCGATCAGAAAGGCACGGACTGGAAGACGCGCATTACCGGCCAATGTACCCGCTGCGATTCAGGTCATTGCACCGGGCAATTCATGGTGCGATTCGAGTGCGCGAAGCCCTAATGCCCGCGTCCCTCACAGTCGCCATCAAACAAGCCGCCCGCGAACTCGGCTTCGACGCCGTCGGTATCAGCCTCCTTCCTACGCAAACGAACCCGGCCACAAATCTGAATCGCGAGGCCTCGGCCGGTGACCTGCTGGACCGGCTCCAAGAATGGCTCAGGCGCGGATACCACGCGACCATGGCCTGGATGGTCCGTGATCCCGGGCGGCGAGCCGATCCCACCCGAGTGTTGCCCGGCTGCCGATCGATCATTTCCGTCGGCATGAACTATTACACCGACTATCGGGCCGACGAACGCCAGGGAAACGGGCGCATTGCCCGCTATGCCTGGGGCCTCGACTACCACAAGATCCTTGGCGACAAGCTGGCCCAACTCGCCGAGCGCATCGGCGCGCTGGCCCCGGACAGCCTCAACCGGGCCTATGTCGACACGGGACCGGTCATGGAGAAGGCCTGGGCCCAGCAGGCCGGCCTCGGCTGGATCGGCAAACATTCGAACCTTGTCTCGACAGACTTCGGCTCCTGGCTGCTCCTGGGAGAAATTCTGACGACGCTGGAGCTTGAGCCGGATGAGGCGGGAACCGATCTCTGCGGAAGTTGCACGCTCTGCATCCAGGCCTGTCCGACCGGCGCGATCACCGAACCCTACGTCGTCGATGCCGGACGCTGCATCTCCTACCTGACCATCGAACTTCGCGGCACCGAACCGCCGATCGCCGAGGACCTCCGGCGAAAGCTGGGCAACCGGATTTTCGGCTGCGACGATTGCCTGGACATCTGCCCCTACAACGTCCAGGCCGGATCAACCACCGAACCCGGCTTCCAGCCTTCCCCACTCACCGCGGCCCCGTCGCTGCTGGCCCTGACGAAGATGGACGAGCAGACCTTCGCCACCACGTTCAAACACAGTCCCATCCGCCGCGCAAAATACGCCGGACTCCAACGCAATCTCTCCTGGGCGCTCTCCAATGAAACCGCCCCCGTTGATCGGCACAGCACCACACCTCCGCCGAGCGCCGATCCCCGCTAAGCCCCACCCACTGTTTCTCCCCGGCCGATAGTGGTAGGCTACGGTCTCATGTCCTCCCTCATGTGAGGACCCACCTCAGCCGGTTGCGAGGCCATGCACGCACCCACCCTCCTGATCGTCGAAGATGAAGAACGAATGCGGCGGCTCTTCGAGCTGGTGCTGAAACCTGCCGGGTATCAGTTGCTCCTGGCCCGCTCGGGGGACGAAGCCCTCCGCATGATCCAGGAACACGAATCCCTCGACATGATCATCACGGATCTCCAATTGGGCGCCGTCTCGGGCATGGATGTGCTGGAAGCAGCCCGGCAACAGTTACCCGATGTGCCGGTCCTGATCGTGACCGGATACGGCACCGTCAAATCGGCCGTCGAGGCCATGCAGAAAGGCGCCTACGACTACATCTCCAAGCCTGTCGACAATGAAGAGTTGAAGATCGTCATTGCCCGCGCGCTGCAGGTCCGTCAGCTCGCCCGGGACAATCGCATTCTGCGCGCAGGGTTGCACGAACAGTTCGGCTTCGACCGCATGGTCAGCGTCTCCAAGGAGATGGAACTGATCAAGCGGCTCGCCCGGGAAGTGGCACAGACCGATGCCACGGTCCTCATCACAGGCGAAAGCGGAACGGGCAAGGATCTGCTCGCGCGCGCCATCCACCTCGTCAGCCCGCGCGCCCAAGGCCCGATGGTAGCCCTGAACTGCGCCGGCATCCCCGAGCACCTGTTGGAATCCGAACTGTTCGGGTACGAGAAGGGTGCGTTTACCGACGCAAAGAAAGCCAAGCCGGGACGCTTTCAAATGGCGGACCGGGGCACATTGTTCCTGGACGAAATCGGCGAACTGAGTTTGACGGCACAGGCCAAGCTCCTGCGCGTCCTTGAACAGCATGTCGTGGAGCCATTGGGCGGCGTGCGCAGTGTCGCCGTCGATATTCGCGTCATCGCCGCGACCAACCAGGAATTGCCCGATCTTATCAAAGCGGGCCGTTTCCGCCTGGACCTCTACTATCGCCTGAACGTGTATCAGCTCCGGATGCCGCCCTTGCGCGAACGACCGGAGGATATCGAACCGATTCTGACTCAGTTCCTCAGCCAGGCCCGTCGGGAACGCGGCAGCCGCATCAGGGGAATGACCACCGAGGCGCTCGCGATCCTCAAACAATACCCCTGGCCGGGCAACGTGCGGGAACTGCACAATGTCGTGGAGTGGCTGACCATCACCTGCAAACAGGACGAGATTACGCCCGAGCATCTGCCGGCCTCGTTCAAGAGCACTCCGCCGCCAAACGAAGAGAAACCGGCCGGTACACCGTCCCTCCTCGCGCTGGGACTTTCCGTGGAGGAAGTCGAAAAGACGATGCTCCAGGAGGCGTTGCGTAAAACCGGGGGGAACGTGTCCGAAGCCAGCCGTCTGCTCAAGATCACGCGCAATACGTTGCGGTATCGAATGGCCAAACATAACCTGTCGCTGCCCTCAGGCTGATGCGTCGCCTACGACGAACCGGCGGTCTCCAGAGAAAATTCTTCATCGCGCTGCTCATTGTCGGCATCGTGCCCGGCATGGTCGCGCTCTGGGCGACCTACCGATCCAGCACCGCCACTCTCAAGCAAGCCATCGGTGAAGGCTTCCAGGAGATCGCGCGTTCCACCTCTATTCGACTGGCAACCGCTGTCGACAATGAAATCGATCGGGCCATCCGGCTGGCGCTCGTCCCCCTGCACGTCCGTCAGCCGGTCGTCCTTGCGAACCAACAGACCGGTACCACTGCCGGCAAGACACAGCCTCCGCCATCGCCGGCCCATCCGAAATCCAACGGCCCGCCCGCGGTGGACCAGGACACCACAAGCTACCTCCACGAATGGGCGGGCGAATCCCGGCACTATGTGCGTGTCACCATTGCCGACCGACAGGGCCAGGTCGTCGCCTCGACAGATCCGCGGCTGCCGCCGCAACAGGCGGGCGAAGTCTGGTGGCGTGAAGCCATACAGGCCGCACCCGGCACATCCTACGTCAGCAACGTGACGTTCGATCCTCAGGTGAACGACATGGTCTTCCATGTTGCCGTCCCGATCCTTGACGACACCCGCCGGTCCACCATCGGCGTCGTCGGCCTCGTCATCCGTCGCAATCTGTTGACTCAAATGATCCTCCCCATCCAGATCGGGAACACGGGTCACGCCATGCTGCTCGACACGCAAGGCACGCCGTTGATCTGCCCGGTCCTGCCGCCCACCGCCCATTTGATTCCATCGACTTTGATGAACCGGCTGACGTTGGATCGCCCCCTGTGGCTGGTCGCAGACGATGATGCACACGGCGGCCGCGATGCGATCGTCGGGGCGGCGCCGGTCCACCTGACTCATGCGCTGACGCCGGGGAGCCTCGACGGCAACCGATGGTATGCGTTCATCCGGCAGGCGCCCGAGGAAACCTACGCGCCGATCTATTCCCTGCTGCTGACGGTCGGCGTCATCGGGTTCGGGCTGGTGATCGTGCTCTCCGCCTTCGGGTTTCTTGTCGGCTACCGCATCGTGAAACCGATCGTGGCGCTCCAGCGCGAAGCGGAGGGCCTTCGCCTTACGCTGGCCCTACCGGAAGAGAGCACCGCAAACCGCCCCCGGCCCCCGTTGCTTTCGCCGGGCTATCAGACCGCTGATGAAATTGAAGACCTGGCCACGAGTTTCGCGGCCATGCGGGAGGTGCTGGAAGAAAACCTGCGAACGATCCGGTCACAGCAACATGAGCTGATCCGGCAGGAAAAGCTGGCGTCGGTGGGACAACTGCTCGCCGCCCTCGCCCACGATCTGCGGAACCCGCTCGGCGTCATCCGGAGTTCCGCACAAGTCGTGCTGGAGGGGCCGCAGGAAGAACCCATCCGCCAGGAAATGGCCCGCTATATCATCGATGAAGTCGACAAACTTTCACTGCGACTCCACGACTTTCTCCGGTATGCCAGACAGAAGCCGCCGGACTTCAAGGTAGAACCTGCGGAAGCCGTCGTCCGCGCTGCGCTGAGACAGTGGGAAGCACAGGGTGGACATGAACGCATCCGGGTCGAACAGCGATTTGAGCATGCCCTGCCCTCGATTCAGGTCGATCCGGAGCAGGTGAAGGAGGCCCTGATGAACCTCCTCATCAATGCGCGTGAAGCGATGCCGGAAGGAGGAACCCTGACCCTCACGACCAGAGCCGGACAGGACAGCGAGGTGGAAATTGAGGTGGCCGATACCGGAAACGGCATCGCTCCGGAACACCTTTCACGAATCTTCGAGCCCTTCTTCACGACCAAAGCCTATGGAACCGGTCTCGGCCTCACCAACGTCAAACGGCTCATCGAGGATAACGGCGGAACCCTGGCCGTGACCAGCAACCAGGGAAAAGGAACCACCTTCACGCTACGCTTTCGCCCGGCGAGCTAGGGACGGCCCCTGAACGCCGCGAGAACGCCGCTGGCAGCCTGTTTCAGCCGCCTGCTAGACACGCTTGATCATGCGGGCAAACCGTTCCTGCAACACCAGGCCGTTGGAGGCAAGATGCTTGGTGCGAATGGTCTTCTGCACGGCCTCGATCCGCGCGGAAAAGTTGGGATGGGTCTTAAACAGCGCACGGTCATCGCCCTTGAGATCGCGCAACCGCGTCAGGAGGCCCACATAGGCCTCCGCATCGTATCCGACCCGCGCGGCGAACACTTCACCGACCGTATCGGCGTCGGTTTCTTTCTCCTGATCCAGCCCTTCATCGAGCAGCTTCTTGACGGCGCCGTCGATGACGCCCTTGAACGCAGCCGGATTACTCGTCGCATAGGAGAGGCCGGCTTCGGTGACCCCGGCCAGGCGCTTGCTGCGTTGAATCACGTCAAGAATATGCTTTTCGCTCACGTGCGCAATTTCATGCCCCAGAACGGCGGCGAGTTCCGCTTCATTCTTAATTTGCTTGAGCAGACCCCGCGTCACAAAAATATACCCGGCAGGCGCGGCAAACGCATTGATCGACTCGTGATCCAGAATGGCGACCCGATATGGGATATCGGGCCGGTCGGATGTGTTGGCCACCGCCCTCCCCACCAGGTTCACATAACGGACTAACTCAGGCTGATCCACGACACCGCCGTATCGCGCCACGACTTGCAGGGCTATCGCCTGCCCGATCGACGACTCTTCCTCGTAACCGATGGGAAACAGACTGCCGACGACATTGCCTGCGCCATGGATTGCGCCGGCCAATCGGGGATTGCCGGATTGTCGCGCGACATCCTCGGCAGCCCGCTGCACTTCCGCACAACCAGCCACCGCCATCGAGAGCGCCATCAGGCTCGCCGTCCAGATCCTGTTATTTTGCATATTCGCCCAGGCCTCCTTCCCGCATGAACTCTTCGACGTCCTGGTCGGGGATTTGATAGGCCGTCATGCGATCCACTACCTCCCGATCCCGCGCGGACACGCCGGCACGGTTGGCATACCCCTCGGACGCCTTGTCCAGCCCTCTGGCTCCCGCCGACGCGGTGGTCGCGGATGCGTCTCCGCCCCGCATACTCTGACCCAGCCGCGCCAAGGTGTCGTTGCTCCCTGACGGTTTCGATGTGGACGTTTTGTTGGCGAAGATCCATCCCCGTGCGCCGGCTGAAGTTTTGACCTCCATCCAGCTTCCATCTCGACCGACCACCTCCAGCGACTCGCCGAACTTTACATTCCCGACCACGGCATCCAGCGAGGTTTTTCCTGCGCGCAGTTGAGCCGTCTTGGCTTGCACGTAGACGGTTTCGGCCCAGGCTTCCGTCCCCCAGGCGAACAGACCGATCCACAGGGCGATGAGCGGAATCCAAAACGATCGTGGTGCTGTCACAGCTTCCTCCCCCTCGGCACTGCCACTTATTTTGAGGTCATTTCATAGACGCCGTCCCACTCTCCAGGCGGGGGCATCTGTCGATAATTCGTGGATCGTTCCAGGTAGACCCGCGAAGGCCCATCCGACGGATCCAGCGCAACGGCTTCTGAAAACCTGGCACAAGCGGTTGAAAAATTCCGCATCTTATAGGCCGTCAGTCCTTCCAGATACACTGCGATCACGCGCCGCTTCTTGTCATCCAGCTGCCCCTTGCGGGCCAACAGTTCGAACACGACGACCGGCTCTTTTTTCCCTTTCACTCGTAGCAGATCGATCTCCCGCACTTCAATGTCGTTCTTCGCCAGTTCGGCCGTCCGCTGGCCGATCAGAATCAGCGTGTCGTAATACTTGCTGGCCCCCTCCAGACGAGAAGCCAGGTTCACACTATCGCCGGTCACCGTATATTCCATTCGTTCTTCGGACCCCATGTTGCCCACGATGCAGGGGCCCGAATTGAGGCCGATCCTGGCGCCGATCTCCGGAAGCCCCTCCCGCTTCCACACTTCCCTGAGACGGGCCAACTCGACCTGACAGTCCAGCGCAGCGTAACAGGCCAGCGAGGCATGCTTCGGGTCGTCCAGCGGCGCGCCGAACAATGCCATGATCCCGTCGCCGAGATACTTGTTCACATTGCCACGATGGGTGGTCTTGATGATGGTCGTCATCGCCGACAGATAGCGATTGAGCAACGTCACGAGGTCTTCGGGAGACATCTTTTCCGAGATTGTCGTAAAGCCTGCGATGTCGGAAAAAAAGATCGTGATTTCTTTTTTCTCCCCGCCAAGCTTGATGGCCTCGGGATTCCGCATGATCTCCTCGACCACCTCGGACGACATGTACTTGTCGAAGGCCGCGCGCATGAGACGGCGCTGCTTGCCTTCGGTCACATATTCGACGGTCGCGGCCGTGCCGAATGTCAACGCCAGCGCCGCTTCCGGAAACACCAGCTCCAGCCACCACTCGTGCCCGGCAAACGCATGCACGACTAATCCATAGTAGGCCACCGCCAGTCCGATCGTGACGCCAAACTTGACCGGGTAGGAACGGAACAACATGAAGGTACCGGCAGAAGCCAGACAGAGCAGCAGGATGGTCGTCAGCGAGAACCACCTCGGAGCGGCTTGTAAACCTTGCCCGTGCAGGAGATTGTCCAACGCCGCCATATGAATGAGCACGCCCGGCGTGGCAGCAGAGAACGGCGTGACACGAAGATCGTAGAGCCCCGCCGCTGTACCGGCGATAAACACCACCTTGTCCTTGAACAGCGTCGGATCCAGCGACGGCCGTTCGCCTTTCGCCTGCTGCGCGAAGGCTTGCAACACCCGTCCGATGGAATACCTCTTCGCATGGTAGGTCTGCTCCAGGGATCCATGCCAGTCAATCAACAGGCTGCCGTCGGTCTCCAATGGAACGTGGTGGGCGCCGATCTGCAGACGCCCGTCACGCATCGAGAGCCGGTCGGCGCCGAGCAGGTATTGCGCGACCGCTACCGAGAGATGCGGCACGACCTTGCCGTTGACTTGCCCCAGCAAAGGCACCCGCCTTGTCGGGCCGTCGGCGTCGGCAGACAGATTGATGACACCCAGCCCGCGTGCCTGTTGTGCCAGCACCGGAATCGGCAGTTTCACTCCGGCATAAGTATCCGGCGCGGGCCCCGCACCAGACGACTCCACCGTGAGCGTGGCGCGAGGCTGCGCCTCAGGCGGAATGGCAGCGGGCTCAGCCTGGAACAGCATCGGCAGGAACACGTTGCCTGCCGCCTTCAAATCATCGGCAAA
This sequence comes from Nitrospira sp., assembly GCA_024998565.1. Taxonomy (NCBI): domain Bacteria; kingdom Pseudomonadati; phylum Nitrospirota; class Nitrospiria; order Nitrospirales; family Nitrospiraceae; genus Nitrospira; species Nitrospira sp. The sequence continues at coordinate 66,569 of JACOEM010000004.1, read as the reverse complement.
CGACTGGTCGAATTCTTCCGCATTCTCGTCCGCCTCGAAGAACATCACATCGAACACGACGGCTCTGGCGCCCGCTTGTTTGAGATACCGCACGACGTAGCCGAACCGATCGCGAGGCCAGGGCCAGCGCCCGAATGCCTCGAGGCTCGATTCATCGATGGCGAGTAACACAAGATTCGAATCGGCTTTGGCAGGATCCGCGTAGCGTCGGACCAAATGATCCAGCGCCTTGAGTTCTGCGACCTCGAACCAGCGGGAGGTACTGAGCCCGGCCACGAGGGCGAACACCGTCAGGCCCACTGCGACCGCCGACAGGATTTTCTTTCGAAAGGGAGTGGAGGTCATGAAGGCGATTGCACGATCAAAAGCGCGCCGACCATCGGGCTATCGTACGTGAGAATGAACCGGAGGGAAAGGGGGCTAGAGGGGGCCTTTTTCAGCACCCGGCTGGCCCGGATGAGATTCCTGAGGGCCGTCGCGAGACGTTCGAGACCGAAGCCCGCCGGGGCTTCTCGCAAGTGAGGCCGACGCAGGCGTACTTGGAGTCCGTCGAGGAGGCCGAGCGAGAAAAGCCCCGCCGGGCAAGAGGATCGGACGGCGGAGCAGGCAGTCAGGAATCTTCCGGGTTAGGGGACGTCGGTCGCGCAACGAAATCCTAACGTCGGCCCCCAGTACGTCATCTCGTCCCAGGCCCGGTAGCTGGCGCGCAACTCGAGGGGCCGCTCCATCCAACTGCCGCCTCGCAAGACACGAAACGTCCCGCGCAGCGGCCCTTGCGGATCCCGGGCCGGCGAGGTGCGGTAAAAATCCTCCGCATACCAGTCCTTCACCCATTCCGACACCATCCCGATCATGCCGAGCACGCCGTAGGGTGACGCGGAGACCGAGGGCAGGCCCAACGGATCGACGCCATTGGCGGAATTCCCGTCCGTCAGCTTGACCCGGCTTTTCTGAATCACCTCGTCGCTGTTGCCCCAGGGATAGCGCCGGCCGTCGATTCCCCGCGCCGCCTTTTCCCATTCCGCCTCCGTCGGCAATCGTTTACCGACCCACTGACAATAGGCCCGGGCTTGGGACCAGGTGACATTGGTCACCGGGAATTGGGCTCGCTGCGGATCGTCGAAGGCATCGCGCACTTTCGGAATCAGACAGGCCCCCCCCTCCACACAGGCCCGGTACTGCCCGTTCGTCACTCCATGCCGGTCGATCCAATAGGCACTCATAGACAACCGATGGATCGGACGGGCATCGGGCAAACCATCCTCCATGCCCATGAGGAACTCGCCGGCGGGAATCAACACCATCTCGCCGGGAGGTGTCAGGCCTTGATCGACAAGTCGCTTGAGTTCTTCCTGCTGGCTTGCCAGCAGTTGAGCATTCACGCGATCAATAGATTCGTCTCCGGCCAGGGGAACCGGTTCATGGACGCGAGCGGACGGCACCGGCACATGGGTGACAGACGGCTGCGCACTGCGCCGGCCGTCAGAAGACGGAGGCATCGGCGCAGGTTGCATGACCGTGGCCGGCCCCTCGGACATGCGCAGGGTTTCGATGCGCACGGAGGTCCGCGTGAGTTCCATGACCAGATCACCGTTGCCCTTTCCCTTGGGTGACTCCCTCCGCCCCCTGCCGATGGCGGAGAAATCGAAATCCGGGATGTTGGCTAACAAGGGCGTGGCATAACTGATCGGCACGGCAAAGGCCATCCCTTCCGGCACGATCCCGGACGGATGGGTAAACTTCGTGGTGAGGATGCCCACGACTTCGCCCTTCCGGTTGAACACCGGGCCTCCGCTGTTACCGGGATTCACCGCGGCATCGACCTGAAAGACCCGCTGCACGCCCTTGGTCCTGACGGCAGCCACGTGGCCACGGGTGATGGTGATTTCACGCAAGCCGAACTGAAACCCGACGGCAATGACCTCTTGGTCCAGCTTCACAGCGCCGGCATACCCAAGGAGTGCTTCGGAGAGCCCCACCGTCTCCACCTTGAGCAAGGCGAGATCGTGTTCCGCGTCCACGCTCACCAGCACGGCGGGCGCCCGAAATTCCCCGGACGTCACGATCGTGATCCGCTTCGCATTGGCGACGACATGGTGGGCCGTGAGGACATACCCATCACGATGAACAATGACGCCGCTGCCGGCCGGCTTTTCTACCGGCAACGGCGGACGCTCGTTCGCCCGTCCACTTTCGACGAGCGCGAACAACAGGACAAGCAGGACCAGGTAGATCTTCATTTTCCGACCGGCAACAGCACGCTAATGGCCCCGGCGTTTTGCCCCAAGGTGAGGCCTTCCCTCGGATAGCCCGTGCGATCGAGTCCCCCCTTCGGACCGCCATGGCAATCAAGGCACTGTCTCGTCGCATAGAGAGGAAACATCAGGCGGAGCGACGAACTGTTGGCAGCCATTTCACTGATGACTTTTTCACGAGGGTAGGCGGAGTCCGCAAACGCTTCCAGTGCGACCCGTTCGTACGAGTCAGGCCGATTGGCGGGATTCCGGGGATCCAAGGCCGTCTGTTTGAGTCGCACCCCCGTCACTGCGGTGAAGCGCGTGGATACGCGCGCTCCGAACACGGCCGGAATAAACCCCTTGAACCCGGCCCCCTGCCGATTGAGTTCCGCTTGAGCATCCGCGATCACCTGCTTGCTCACCGACACCAGCTCCTGAAGCAGACGACGGCTCCGGGAGGATAAGGCGCTCCCATCCAACTCATCCAGATTGATGCCGGCTCGGCCACGGAACATATCGCGTAGCTGTCCTTCAAAAGCCTCCGGCGTGAAGCCTTTGTGTGCCTTGTTCGGGTCATCTAGTAAAGTTTGATTGTCATTCACGACTGCGCGGCCGGAGTCGAGCAGGATGGCCAGCAGACGAGCCGTCTGCTCCAGTTCGAGGATGGTGTGGAAGGGAATAGTCGACCGGTCGGAGGAGGACTCAAGCCCCCGGGCAGACGGCAAGGCCAAAAACCACCCTGCTGCTACCAGGCACGCCAGCATCCACGGCAGACGTCGCATGAGCCGCCTCTGGTGCGTTCGCGTTGCGGACTGCGGGAACCGCGCGCTCCTGCTCGCGATTGCCTGGCAGGAGCGCGCATTGCTAAAAATCGTACGAGCCTCTCACAATGAAGTCAAGGCGACGACAGGTGCGACCTGTCATACTACCGATCAGACTGTATGTCGATCATCACGTTGTCGGAGTCCAACTCGATCGTCACCGGCATCCCCTCTTGAAATACCGACAGCTTGCTTCCCGCCAGCGCATCGACCTCGAACCGCTCGAATCCCTCAGGCGTGGAGATCTGAATCTCTCCCCAGAAGGGGTCCGCATAGTGGATCCGACCGGCCACGACCTTGTGATTGGCAAAATGTTCACCACCCGACCTGGCCGCGTCCAGCAACACGTTCCCTGAATCGATCAGTAACCACACTTCATCGCCGGGCCGAGCATTGTGCAGCCCCACCCGATCGGCCTTGTTCGGACTGATCGTCCGGAATTGCAGCCCATAGGGAGTTTTGACAAACAAGAGCCCGCTCTCGATTTTGACGATATGCCCGTTCACCGCCGAACGCACACCCATCAGGAGGCTGTCGGTCGAATCAGCCCATCCTGACGCCACCGGGAAGAAGACCCCGATCGCAGCAACGGCTAGACACGCGTTCCACCTCATAACGGCCTCCTTTCGCACCGACTCACATCCAGGCATCGACTCAATAACCCGGCTCGGTGCCTCCGCCGGGGGCCGGTGGAACCGTGATGCCGTATTCCAGGATCGGCGTGACCATCAACGCAAAGTTGAACAACTCGTCGGCAGCGACATCGTGGATGCCCTGCTCACGGGCCCTGAGCATCTTGAACCACTTGCCCATTTCTGACTTGACCGTCCGGGTATCCGCGCGATCCACCGCCTCTTTCACGGTCTGCAGCCGCTGGCTGTAGGGTTCCCAATTCGAACCGGGATAACTGGTCTTGTAGAAGTTGAGGGAGTTATTGATTTCATCGACCCATGCCGATTGCTGCGCAAAAGCGGCAGCCGCACACACCACCACACCCAGGCACAACCCGATAGACAAGGCACAGAATCGATAGCCTCTCTGTTGCATGCTCATGGTGCGCCTCCTCTCAATGACACGATCCCACCAGGATCAGAAGGAGACCGACGATTGGCGGTCCGACTCGCGCGCGTTCTCCGCATCGGTAGCGTCCGGCGTCTTCAGCTTGTTCATGTCCATGCTGCCGGATGCACCGCTCTCCGGAACCATCATTTGACGATCAAACCCCTTCTCCATGTCGTTTGCCGACGGCTCGGAGGATGTCGGACTCTCCCCGAAACCCATCTCCGTTTGCGGGGAGGGAATACCGATAATTTGGTCGGGATGGATCACTTGCGCCTGTCCCCCGGACGCAGTGGACAAGGCCAGGCCCAACCCGACGACAATGACCCACACAAACTTGATACGTGATCCCGTTTCCATGATGTCTCCCTCCTCCATGAAGGATGACCGCATTGCACAGGCACTCTGCGGCAGCACCTAGAACAGTACTGGAAGCGGGACACGGGGCCTATTGCCTGGAGGGTGGATTTTCCCTCCACCCTTCGAGTGAGGACGTGGAGGGAATGAACGGGGATCTAGCGGCTCTGCAGATAGGTGAGCACGGCTTCAACCCGGCCGCTCACCCGGAGCTTCTGATAAATATGGTGCAGATGGGTCTTGACGGTATCGAGGGATACGCACAGTTGATCGGCGATTTCTTTGTTGCTCCGCCCGGCAGCGGCGCAGGCGAGAATTTCATGCTCGCGCTCCGTAAGGAGCGACAACCCGCTGCCCTCCGATTCGCCCTGTTTGTTCACCAGGGCCATCGCCTTCTTGGCGAAGCCGTCGGGCATAAAGGGAGATCGCACCACGTCGCCCTCGAACGTAGCGCGAATGATGCGCAGAAACTCCTGGTGGTCGGCGTCCTTGAGAATGTACCCACAGGCGCCCGCTTGCACGGCGGCCACGATCCGGGCATCGTCGTCATGTACCGACAGCATCAGCACCTTGCTGTCCGGCACGCAGCTGCGGATCAATCGCGTGGCCGTGATGCCGTCCAACCTGGGCATATCCACATCCATCAGAACGATGCCCGGCTTGTGTGCCACCGCGAGATCAAACGCCTGCCGGCCATCCATCGCTTCCCCGACCACAACGAGATCCCGCTCATGTTCCAGCAGCAGGCGCAAGCTCTGCCGGAACAACCGTTGATCTTCGGCAATCACGATGGTGATGGGCATACCTGCTCCTGCCTGACCGGCAACGCGACCGTAAAGACCGCGCCGCCTTCGGGACGATTTGCCGCCGTGATCTGTCCGCCATGGGCATCCACCACCAACCGGCAGAAGTGCAGCCCCAGGCCGCGTCCGATCCGGTAATCCTGCCCGTCCTTTTTCCTGAAAAACATCTCGAAGAGATGCGGCAGGTCCTCCGGCGCAATTCCAGGCCCCTCATCCTGGATCTGAATAGTCACGGTCGAACTTGCATCCGGCTCGTCGACAGTTTCTCTCTGTGAGACCTGTCCCCCGTTCACCTGCACGGTAATCATGATGGCGCCCCTTGCCGGCGAATACTTCAGCGCGTTGTGGATCAAATTGATCAGCACCCGTTGCAAGCGCCGACCGTCCCCCATGATCCACACCGCCTCCGAGGGAACCTGGACGTTGAATCGCACCTCTTGCGCCTCGGCCTCGGAACGAAACAGTCGTAACACTTCGTGCATCAACAGACTTGGCGACACCGGCGACGTACTCAACGGCAGTCCCGAATAGTTCTCCTGATAGACATCCAACATGTCGTTGATCATGCCCAGCAGGAGATCCGTAGTGAAGCGCAGGTCCTCCAGACAGCGACGCGGCGGATCCCGCCCCATCTCGGGACAGCCTCCAAGCCACTCCAGCGTCTTCTTGATCCCGGCCAGCGGATTCCTGATGTCGTGGGCAAACATCGAGGCAAACTGGCTCAACGAGGCCAGCCGCTCGGACCGAACGACTTGACGCTCAAGCGCCTTCTGTTCGGTGAGGTCGCGGAGTTGGATCATGATCGATTCAATGCGGCCCGCTTTCTTGACCGGCACCCAATCCACATCCATCGTCAGGTCACCGGTGGGTGTCGGAACGTGCATCGCCCCACCCGACAGGTCCGCCCCGATCCGAATTACTGACTCCAACTGCTCCAGCAGTCGAGGCCGCTCTGACTCAGCGACGAGGTCCGTGAACGGACGCCGGGCGAGGGTCGAGACCCCCCGCCCGAGTGTGACCTCCCCTCGCCGATTGATGTCCAGAATGGAACCGACCGGATCGATCAGAATTTTGGTATCGACCGAATGGTTCCACAGGAGCCGGTAATGCTCTTCCGACGTGGCGAGATCAAGATTCACCTGTTCCAACCGGCGGACGTACTGCGCCTTCACTCGGGAGGCCTGTTCCAATCGTTGCGCGAGGTCGTCGAAACTCGAGGCCAGCGCATCGATCTCGACAATGCCGCTGGGCAGGGAGAAGGCCTGAGACGGCAGCGGTTCCGACGGCCATGCGCCGCCGAAGACATTGACCCGCTGAATCAAATCGCCGAGGGGACGCACGATGCGCCGAGCCAGCCGCCAGCGCAGCCACACGATGAACACGACGGCTCCGACCCAGAACGCCCCCAGTTTCCCCATGAGGGCCAGCAACGGCTCGAACGTCTCCGACGGATCCTGCTGCATCAGGATGTACCAGCCACGGGCCTGCTCGATCTGCGCCGGCAGGACGACCCGGGCCAGACCGATGATGCTCTGGTGCCCGCCATGCGTATCCTCCTCCAACTGAAGCCATCGAGCGGCGGGAGCGTCCGCTGCTGCCTGCGTAGACTGTGTCCGAAGGGTTGCGTGAAGATTGGGGGCCAGCATGGAACAGGCAAGCACCACACCGTCCTCGGCCAGCAGCATCATGTGTCCTGTCCGGCCGATGCGGCTTCCCACAATCGAGGACAGGATACGGTCCGTCCCGATCACGGCCTTCAGGGCCCCTCGCACCGGCTGCCCCTCTCCGCCGATCGGCACTGCGACTTCCCAAAAACCTCGGCCATTGTCGTCAACAGTCAGCGGACCGGCCCAGGCGCGTTGAGCCGAGAACACAACCGGCCACCATGGTTGCTGCGCATAAAAAGTCCGTGCGGATTCGCTCTGCCGGCCTCCGACCAATTGGCCATCCCACCGGACAATCACCAGCGAGTGAAAATAACGATGCTGCTCCTCTCGCCACTGCTCGAACTGCAGCGTAGGCTGCTTCGCAGGGGACGCCCCTTCCACGGATGCTCGAATCTCAGGAAGGGCACTGAGCCGTTGCATCCACTCGAGTTCCTTGGCAAGCAACAGGGCCGCTTTGTCCGCGCTCTGGCGGGCTATTTCCTGGAAGGTAATGCCGACTGTGGTGTGAAGTGACTGCTTGGCATGCCAGTAGGCATACACGAGGCCGACTGTGCCGGAAAGAATCCCGATCGACAGCACAGAGAGGGTAATCAAACTCTGGAGACTGACCCGCTGACGCATGGCGGCAGGCCATTGGAGGGAGCGACTCGACCGGCTCCTTGGACCAGGCAGCGAGTTCTGCCGAGAGGGAATGCCGGCCGGACCGCACATCGGTTACGTCATGTCACACTCCACTGCTGTCGGGCGTACACTCGCCACCCCTTCAGCATACAAAATTTCGGTTGCCGAACATAGGCCTCACAATGCACGGTCATCGCAACTCGACAATCGTGACACCATCGCCTCCCTCTGCGCGATCACCGGGGCGAAAGGTCACGACGTAGGGAGACGCCTTCAGATAGTCACGTAGTACAGCCCTCAGTCGGCCGGTCCCGTGTCCATGAATGATGCGCACAAACGGACTCCCGCCGAAGATGGCCCGATCGAGCCCGGCCACCACGATATCCAGTGCGTCGTCCGCGGCCTGGCCTCGCACATCCAACGTCTCCTGAATATCCTCGGGGGCCAGGGGCTGACTGGTTCGCCTGGACGTCACCGTCGTCGTCTTACGAGGCTCGCTTCGAGCGGGCTGAGGGGGTCGTGCGAGGCCGACCAGACTTCCCACGTTCGCTAAAATTTCGCCTTCCCCGACTTTCAGGCGCACACGTTTTTTTCCCTGCGGGCTTTCGAGCAAGGTTCCCGTCATGCCCAACCCGACCACCTCCACCGCATCTCCCACCGACAGCTGATCCACGGGAATCGGCTCCTGCGCCGCTCCCACTTCACGGCTGACAGCTTGCTCCAGTTCGATGAGCCGGACTTTGGTTTCCTTGGCCTTGAGCAACTTTTGGTCGCGCTTCAGGTCGTCGAGCGTGGCTTGGACCGCAGCCCGGGCGCGTTGAAACTCCTGGGACAGCTTTTTCTTCAATCCCTGTCGCTCGTCCCGCTCCGACTCCTGCAGGAAGGCCAGCAGTTCCTGAGACTCGCGCGCCGCCTGCTCGGCAGCCTGCCTGGCTGCCGTTGCGGCAGCGAGGTCCTCGCTCATACGCCGCTGTTTGTCCTGCAAATCATTCAGCAAGGTCTCCAGGAGCTGATTATCGCCCTGCAGCCGGGCACGGGCATCCTTCAATAACGACTCATCCATCCCGAGACGTCCGGCAATTTCGATGGCCGCCGACCCTCCCGGCTGCCCAAGGATCAGCCGATAGGTGGGGGAGAGTGTGTCGATGTTGAACTCCACACTCGCATTGGCGAAACCCGGCGTCTCTTGCGCCAACCCTTTCAACAAGCTGTAGTGTGTGGTAGCCACCACCTTCACGCCCGCTGCCGCCAGCCGGCACAGCAGCGCGCTCGCCAATGCCGCGCCTTCAGCCGGATCGGTCGACGTGACCGGCTCGTCGAGCAGTACCAATGCCCGTCCTGGATGTATCGGCGGGGGCGAAGTGCCGGGGGCGGTCGCTTCGGAGACTTCCTTCAGCAATTGCACCATCTGCGTGATATGGGCAGAAAAGCTGGACAGATCCCGCGCCAGATCCTGTGCATCGCCGATGTCCGCATAGACCGAAGGGAAAATCGCCATCTCCGACTCGGACGCACAGGGAAGATGCAGACCGCAGCGCGCCATCAATGCGAACAATCCCAGCAGCTTCAGGGTCACGGTTTTCCCGCCGGTATTGGGTCCGGAAATGATGAGGACTCGCACAGATTCATCGAACACCAGGTCATTCGGCACGACCTGCTCTTTGGTCAGGACCAGGAACGGATGCCGTGCGCGGTTGAGTAGGATGCGCCCCTGATCATTGAGACGCGGCGGAACGGCCTGCAGCCGCTGGCTCAGCCCCGCCTTCGCTGAAATGGCATCGAGCTCGCCGAGCACCGCCACACTGCCAGCGAGCGCCGGCTGATGAGGCGCCACCATCGCCGACAGTTCCCGCAGAATTCTCCGCACCTCACGTTCCACATCCAGATCTACGACTTTGATGGAGTTGTTGAGATCCACCAACTCGCGAGGCTCCAGAAATACCGTCGCTCCGCTCGACGAGACGTCATGCACAATGCCGGGAATCCGTCCCTGCATCTCGGCCTTGATCGGGACCACGTAGCGCCCTTCCCGTTGCGCAAAATAGTGTTCCTGCAGCACCTCCTCATACCGGCGCGAGTGCAGAATCTGATCGAGGCGATGCCGCATCTGCTGCTTCAGGTCGTTGGCGCGCTGCATCAACCTGTGCAGCTCGGGGCTGGCCGATTCACGCATCGATCCGCCGGGATCGATGGCGGCCTGTAATGCCCTGCTCAGCCCGCGATACTCCTCGACCGGTCCAAGCTGCACCGCCAGCGCACCCACGGCCGGGGCATCGGCCTGATGACGCAGGAGATACCGTTGCACGTCATCGACCAACACCAAGACCAGCGCGATGTCCCGCAGCTCATGCGCCTCAAGACAAGCGCCCTTGGCAACCCGGCCTAGCCACTCCGCCACATCGGGAAATCGGAGGACCGGAAAGGGATCGACCCCGGACCTCAATCGAAGCATATCCGACGTTTCCTGCTGGCGCGTCTGGGCCTCGGTCAGGTCGGTTTCCAGGACCAGCGATCGACACCGCTCAGTCCCGATTGCAGACTGGGCATAGGAGGCCAGGGAGTCCAGCAGCGTGGCCCATTCCAGCACGCGGCACGATTCGGACTGTAAGGTTTCTGATTGCATCGCACCCCGATTACCGGTTGATGGTGACGAAAAAACAGACTCTACCCGACCATCCAGGCACAGGCAAGGAGAGCTCAAACCATTTGCAAGGCAATCACCCATTCCCCAATCACCACAGTCGTTTTCCTCTTTTTGTATGCTTGACACGCAGAAAGTCGGTCAGTACTATCGCCCCAGACTCACTCAATTCCACCCGTTTAATTCTTGAGGATTTAGCCCCATGACCACACGCATCGGTATCAATGGATTCGGACGCATCGGCCGCAACGTGCTTCGTGCCTCCCTGGGAGACCCCAGCCTGGAATTTGTCGCCATCAATGACCTCACCGATGCGAAAACATTGGCCTATTTGCTCAAGTACGACTCGGTCCATGGCACGCTCGACGCCTCCGTGGAGGCCAAAGACGACCAGCTCATTATTGACGGGAAGGCCATCAAGGTTTTAGCCGTCCGCGATCCCAAGGAACTTCCTTGGAAGGCCCTGGGCGTTGAGATCGTCGTGGAATCGACGGGACATTTTACCGACCGTGAAGGAGCGGGAAAACACCTCTCGGCCGGAGCAAAAACCGTCATCATTTCAGCCCCTGCCAAGGATCCTGACGCCACCGTGGTCCTCGGCGTGAACGAACAAGTGTTCGATGCCAAGGCGCACCACATCGTTTCCAACGCATCCTGTACCACCAACTGTCTGGCTCCGGTGGCCAAAGTCTTGCTGGAAAATTTCGGCGTCAAGCACGGTGTCATGACGACGATTCACTCCTACACGAACGACCAACAGCTGCTCGATCTTCCCCACAAGGACCTCCGCCGTGCGCGGGCGGCCGGCATGTCGATGATTCCGACCAGCACCGGTGCGGCCAAGGCGCTTCACCTGGTCATCCCGCAACTGAAGGGGAAATTGGATGGACTGGCCATCCGGGTTCCCACCCCCAATGTTTCCCTGGTCGACCTCACGGTCGAAACCGAACAGGATTGCGATGTGGCGGCCGTGAACGCCGCGTTCAAGAAAGCCGCCGAAGGTCCGATGAAAAATGTGCTGGCTTATTCGGATGCTCCGATCGTCTCGATCGATCTCAAGGACGATCCACACTCCGCGATTGTCGATGCCCCGTTGACCGCAGTGATCGACAAACGACTCGTCAAGGTCACCGCCTGGTACGACAACGAGTGGGGCTATTCCTGCCGCGTGCGGGACCTGATCAAATACATCGTCGCCAAGGGGGCGTGATCCGACTCCTGCACAACGCGCTTTTCTGACGTGCCGCACAAATCAACGCTACCATCGTCCTGGGCTGCACACACCAGAGGAGGAGTGAAGGTCTGTCATGAATATTCGCAAACGAATCATCGAAGATGTCCAGCTTCGTGGGAAACGCGTGATCATTCGCGCCGACTACAACGTTCCGCTCGATGATTCATTGCAGATAACCGACGACACCAGAATTCGATCCACCCTTCCCACCATCAATCGTGCCGTTGATGAGGGAGCCAAGGTCATCCTCTGCTCCCACCTCGGCCGGCCAAAGGGCAGGTTCGATCCGAAATTCAGTCTGGCCCCCGTCGCAAAACGCCTTCAACGCCTGCTCGGCAAAGAAGTGATTTTCGCCCCGGACTGCATCGGAGCGGCTGTCGAAGGTCTCGTCGCCAAGATGCAGCCCGGCGACGTCATGCTGTTGGAAAATCTCCGTTTCCATCCGGAAGAAGAGAAGAATGACGACGGGTTTTCCAAGGCCTTGGCATCCCTCGCCGATGTGTACATCAATGACGCGTTCGGTGCCGCCCACCGGGCCCATGCCTCCACCGTCGGCATCACGAAATACATTCCTGAAGCCGCTGCCGGGTATCTGCTCAAGAAAGAAATCGAATATCTCGAAGGCGCCGTAGAAAATCCGGTTCGACCCTTCGTCGCAATTCTCGGCGGAGCCAAGGTGTCCGGGAAAATCGGCGTGATCGAGAACCTCGGGAAGAAAGTCGACAAAGTCATCATCGGCGGCGGTATGGCTTTTACCTTCCTCAAAGCCATGGGGCTGGAGATCGGCCAATCGCTGGTTGAAAACGACATGCTCGACTTCGCCAAGGGCGTGCAGGACCATGCCTTTTCAAGCGGCGTCAAATTCTATCTCCCGGTGGACTGTGTTGTCGCGGCCAGCCGCGAACCGGGGGCCGAAACCAAGATCGTTCCGGTTCAGGAAATTCCAAAAGGCTGGTACGGACTGGATATCGGCCCCGCCTCGGTCAAACTCTTCTCAGAGGCGGTTCAGGATGCCAAGACCATTCTCTGGAACGGTCCCATGGGCATGTTCGAAATCGATGCCTTTGCCAGAGGGACCCTTGCGATGGCCCATTCCGTCGCCAATGCCTACGCCTTGACCATCGTCGGGGGAGGCGAAACCGCCCTCGCAATCCATCGGGCCGGAGAATCCGAAAGTATCTCGTTCATTTCAACCGGCGGTGGAGCGGCGCTGGAATTACTCGAGGGGAAAACGCTTCCGGGACTCGCAGCCCTTCCCAACCGTCCGGCATAACGACATCGTCCACCGGCTCCTTTCCGCAATAGAGGCTCCGTGAGAACTCGCTTCATCGTCGGTAACTGGAAAATGAATAAGACTGCCTCCGAAGCCGGGGCATTCGTTCATCGTCTGTCGGAGGAACTGACCCACCATGCCGGCATCCAGGTCGGCCTGACACCGCCGTTTACGGCGCTTCACGCCGTACGCGAGGCGCTAGGCCCTGCCTCGTCCTTTCTCCTCGGCGCGCAAAATCTCTATTGGGAAGATAAGGGAGCATTCACCGGCGAAGTGTCCGGGGCTATGCTGAAAGAGATTGGGTGCCAGTTTGTCCTCGTCGGCCATTCGGAGCGGCGACAGTATTTCGGAGACCAGGACAGCTGGACGAATAAAAAGGTTCTGGCCGCCCTCCGGCATGGCCTTCAACCGATTCTGTGCGTGGGAGAAACACTCCAGGATCGTGATTCAGAGCAGACCGACCTCGTCATTCAACGACAGCTACGTGCCGGACTTGCCGGGATCGAGTCACAAACGCTTTCAACCGTGACGATTGCCTATGAGCCAGTGTGGGCCATTGGAACCGGACGGGCTGCGTCACCGGAACAGGCGGTCCCAGTCCACCAACTCGTCCGCAAGACCCTCAACGAGCTGGGCGGAACGGACATAGGAAACACCGTCCGCATTCTGTACGGAGGGAGCGTCACACCGCATAATATCGCCGATTTTCTAGCATCCGAAGAAATCGACGGCGCACTGGTCGGCGGGGCTTGTTTAGACCCGGTCTCTTTTGCTACACTCGCCAAAGTCGCAATCGGGTCCAAACCCACCACGGCCTAAAGACTCAACATGTATACACTGCTCATCATCATTCATGTCATCGTCTGCCTGCTCATGATTGGAGCCATTCTGCTGCAATCCGGTAAGGGCGCTGAAATCGGTGCGGCATTCGGTGGCTCCAGCCAAACCGTATTCGGAAGCCGGGGGCCGGCTAACTTCCTGAGCAAGTTCACCGTTATCACCGCATTTGTCTTCATGTTCACCTCATTGTCGTTGGCCATCATCGCGAAGGACCGGAATTTCTCCTCCACAGTCATCGACCTGAATAAGAAACCGGCCGCTACAACGCCAAGTTCCACGCCGGCAGAAACCACAACAACCCCTGCCGCTGAATCCCATTCATCCGGCGAGGGTTCGCACTAGCTTCCTCGCCTCGCAGCTCTTACGGCACCACAGGCATCAACCGAACACGTGACGAAATCCTGTTCGCCACAGCCACAGGCTGTAGCGAACTCGCATGCTGCTGAAATATCTCGTGGGGGAATGTGATCGATGAGACTGCTAGACGGGAGTCAGCCACTGCCGATGAGCGGAATCAGTCCCGCCCACCACATCAAAAAAAGCTTTTTGTAATGTTTGCGTGACCGGCCCTGGCTTTCCGCTGCCGATGCGCCGCTGATCGATTTCCGTCACAGGGGTGAGTTCTGCCGCAGTCCCGGTGACAAAGACTTCTTCCGCCACATACATTTCATCGCGCGTAAAGCGCTCCTCGACCACTGGGATATTACGCTCCTTCGCCAACTGGATGATGGAGTTGCGCGTAATTCCCTCGAGAATGGAGGTCAATGGAGTGGTTTTCAAGACGCCACGTCGCACGATGAACACATTTTCTCCCGTACCCTCGGCAACATACCCCTCAGGATCCAGCATGATCGCTTCGTCATAGCCATCAGCCTTCACTTCCCGCTTGGCGAGAATGGAGTTGACGTAATAGCCGGAGATTTTGCCGCGCGTCATGGAGACATTCACATGGTGACGCGTAAAGGATGACACTCTGGCTCGAATCCCCTTGGACAAGGCCTCATCGCCCAGATAGGTCCCCCATTTCCAGGCCGCGATACTCACCTTGATGGGATTCTCCGCCGGATACAGCCCCATGGCACCGTACCCGATATACACTAACGGACGAATGTAACAAGCCTCCAGCCGATTGACTCGGACGGTCTCGACTATCGCTTCCGTGATTTGTTTTCGATCGAAAGGCATTTCAATCAAGCCGATATGGGCGGACTCAAAGAGACGATCCACGTGCTCAGGTAGCCTGAAAATAGCTGACCCGCTCTTCCCCTTGTAGCAGCGAATGCCCTCAAAAGCTGCCAACCCGTAGTGAAGCGAATGCGTGAGCACATGAACCTGCGCATCAGCCCAGGCCACAAACTTCCCATCCATCCATATTTTTTCGCTAGTTTGTAACATGCGCGGGATAATACCAGCGCCCCGCGACGACCGTCAAGACAACCGCGCGCAGACATTTCGCTGCCGAGTGTTCGCCGCTCCCGCATCCTTCAAACAGTCGAACATCCAGCCAGCTTCGTACACGGACGCACTAATTCTTGACACCTTCTCCGCCGCTATGATAAACACCCACGTTCTGCTGACGAGGAGAAAGACGCACATGTACGCTATTATCGAGACAGGCGGAAAACAGTATCGAGTGGAAACCGGAACCGTACTCCAAGTGGAGTCACTTCCTGGTGATGTCGGGCACTCTGTGCAGATCGACAAGGTCAAGCTGCTGCACGGCGAGGGCGGACTGGTAGTCGGCCAGCCGGTGGTAGCGGGAGCGACCGTCACAGCGGAAATCATCCGCCAGGGTCGCACCAGATCCATTACGGTCTTCAAGAAACACCGTCGCAAGAATTATCGCCGTACCAGAGGCCACCGGCAGGGCTTTACGCAGCTGCGGGTCACTGGGATCGAAACGAAGTAACGACTCGAAGGGGAGTTTGCCATGGCAACAAACAAAGGCGGCGGTTCGACAAGGAACGGCCGTGACAGTAACCCACAATACCTCGGTGTCAAGGCCTATGGCGGAGAGACGATCAAGGCAGGCTCCATCATTGTGCGCCAGCGGGGAACGAAGTTTTTCCCGGGCCTCAACGTCGGTTTGGGCCGGGATCACACCCTCTATGCCTATGTGTCCGGTGTCGTGAAGTTCGAAGGTGGCCGCGGCCGTCAGAAGGTCAGCGTCTATCCCGTCACAGCGAAGGCCTGACCCTCCTCAGTCCATACCTTTGTTCCTACGGAACAGGTGCCCTTCGTTACAGCATCCCCCATGAGCCGGCGAATACGCTATACTGCTGTTTCTAACTAACCACGCCGGCTCGGGGATCGCTGTCATGTCTACCTTTGTCGATCAAGTCCAAATCCTGGTGAAGGCCGGTCACGGCGGCAACGGCGCCTGCAGCTTTCGACGGGAAAAGTTTGTCCCTCGCGGCGGCCCTGACGGCGGTGACGGTGGTCACGGCGGCAGCGTCGTGGTCGAAGCCACCACTCGCCTCAGCACCCTGCTGGATCTTCGTTACCAAAAACATTACGAGGCCGAAAAAGGCGAGACCGGAGGAGGCAGCAACTGCCACGGACGCCGGGGCGCCGACGTGCGCATTCCCGTCCCGGTCGGCACCATGGTGTTCGACGAGAACACCCAGGAACTGCTGGCCGATCTCACCAAAGACGGCGAAAGCCACGTCATTGCCAAGGGTGGCCAGGGAGGCCGAGGCAACACCCAGTTTGCCACCTCAACCAACCGGGTGCCGACACAATTCGAGCCGGGCACTCCCGGCGAAGAACGATTACTTCGACTCGATCTCAAGCTCCTGGCCGATGTCGGATTAGTCGGCTATCCGAACGCCGGAAAATCGACACTCATCGCCGCCGTGTCCGCCGCTCGCCCCAAAATTGCCGATTACCCCTTCACCACCCTGACGCCCAACCTGGGCGTGGTACGGTGGACCGGCGAGCAGACCTTTGTCATCGCCGATATTCCAGGATTGATCGAAGGGGCACATGAAGGCAAGGGGCTGGGATTTCAGTTTCTGCGCCACATCGAGCGAACCAGCCTGCTACTCCATGTGATCGACATTTCAGAATGGGCCACCGAGGACCCGGTCTCGAGCCTGGAAATCATGCGCCACGAACTGACCGCCTACGATGACGCGCTGACGGCGCGCCCCTTTGCCGTAGTGGGCACGAAACTCGACGTCAAGGGAGAAGGTGAGCGGCTCGAACGGCTCCGGAAGTACTGTCAGCGACGCAAGATTCCATTTTTTGCGATTTCGGCCGCCACGCGAGAAGGACTGGACGAGTGCATACGCTACATGGGCCAGCAAGTGGAACTGCTTCGGAAAACTCCGTGCGAGACGAACTCCTAAGACAAGCCAAGCGCGTCGTCATCAAGATCGGGAGCAGCCTGGTCGCCTCGCGTGAATCGGGCCTGAGCGCCGAGCGCATCGAGCGCCTTGCCGGCGAAATCGCCGAGGTCCGGGCGCAGGGACGCGAGGTTCTGGTCGTCTCGTCCGGTGCGGTCGTGTCCGGCATCAAGAAGCTCGGGCTGCGCGAATACCCGAAAAGCCTGCCGCTCAAACAGGCCGCTGCTGCGGTCGGCCAAAGCCTCCTCATGTGGGCCTACGAGAAGGCCTTCGAACGCCTCACGCTCCGCGTCGCCCAGGTGCTACTGACCCATGAAGACCTCGCCGATCGGCGACGGTTTCTCAACGCCCGGCACACCCTGACAACCCTGATCAAGTTCGGGGTGATTCCGATCATCAACGAGAACGATACCGTCGCGGTCGAGGAAATTCGCGTGGGGGACAACGATACCCTGGCGGCGCAAGTCGCCCACCTTGTGGATGCGGATTTGCTGATCATTCTCTCGGACGTCGACGGGCTCTTCACCGTGGACCCACGGAAGGATCCGACGGCCGCCTTGATTCCGCTGATCCCCGAGATTACGGAAGACATCGAACAACGGGCCGGCATGTCGTCCACCTTCGAAGGCACCGGCGGCATGGCCACTAAAGTACGCGCAGCCAAAAAGGTGGGGGAATACGGCGTCGCCACCCTGATTCTCAATGGAACTCGGACAAGACTCCTTCCGGACGTGCTGTCCGGGCAACCCGGCGGCAGCCTGTTTCTCGCCCGTGAACGACGCATGAACAGTCGCAAACACTGGATCGCGTTTACTCTGCGCCCCCGCGGCCATGTGCAGCTGGATCAAGGCGCCGTCGAGGCGCTGGTACGGAACGGCAAAAGCCTCCTGGCATCGGGCATCCTCGACATTACCGGTCATTTCGAGGCCGGCGACCCGGTGACCTGCGCCGGTCCTGACGGGAAAGAATGCGCCAAGGGCCTCGTCAACTTCTCCTCGGAAATCCTGGCTCGAATCAAGGGGCTCAAGACGGCCGACATCCAAAAAATCCCCGGTCTTCAGGAGTATGAAGAGGTCATTCACCGCGACAACCTGGTGATCCTCTAGCCGGCTGACGACCACCCATACATGATTGGGGCGTAATTTCACTAACACCCCATCTGAATACCGGTCCGCCGCACACCGTCAGACGTTTGCAGGGAGCCCGTTCGATATGCGCCTGGGACTCTTGGGGGGCAGTTTTAATCCGATCCACCGGTGCCACCTCTCGATTGCCCAATCTGCCCGGCAGCTCCTGCAATTGGATCGCGTGCTGTTCATCCCGACCGGTGATCCCCCGCACAAACAACCGGGCACGCTGGCCGCAGCCTCGCACCGGTACCGCATGGTCCAGCTTGCCATCCAGGGCATCCCTGAATTCGCACTCACCGATCTTGAAATCCAACGCGCCGGCAAGTCCTACTCCATCGACACGGTCCGCGCGATCCAGCAGGAATACGGCCCCAAGAGCGCCCTCTTTTTCATCATCGGACTGGATGCGTTTCTCGACCTGCCCTCGTGGAAAGAAGCGGACACTCTCCTGATGAGCTGCCACTTCGTCGTCATTTCAAGACCCTCCACGACCTTTCAGGCAATGGCCGCAATCCCGCTCTTCCGGGACGTGCCGCAAACCACCCTGACCACCCTGGACGAAGCGCGACAAGAACGAGCGGACGTGGCCATTACAAACGGGCAGACACTCACATTCCTGCGGTTGCCCCCCTGCGACGTGTCCGCCTCGGAGATCAGGGCACGGCTGCGCAACGGCGCCTCTCTGGCAAATCTGTTGCCCACCCCTGTCGAATCCTATATACTTCGCGAGGGGTTATACAGGGAGGACAGTGAGCGTCTCTGAATCAAAGGCCAAAGCTCTCGCGGTGGCAAGCGCCATCCTGGACAAAAAAGCCACCGATGTTCTCATCCTGCATATCGCCACACTGACCTCTGTCGCCGACTATCTGGTCATCGGTTCCGGGGAATCGGAGCGTCAAGCGCGGGCCATGGCGGACCACGTGAGCGACGTGCTCACGGCACAAGGTCACCGGCCGCTCAGCACTGAAGGTGCATCGTCAGCCAAGTGGGTCGTCATGGACTTTGGTGACGTGATCGTCCACATTTTCCAAAAGGATATTCGCGAACACTACGCCCTCGAACGACTGTGGGGCGACGCGGGACAAGTTCGATTGCCGGAAGAGCGGGCGGTAAAAGCCGCGCCCCCGACACGAACCACCACACGTCCGGCGCGCACCCGGAAACGGGTCTAGCATGTTTCGGCTCCTCTCCACGATCTTCCTCGTCAGCGTCGGCATCTTTCTCTACAGCTATTTTCGCGAACTCAACCCCGGCTTCATTACGGTTCGGACCAGCCCGGACGCGCTGTTCGAACTGAGCCCCGTCTCATTAGTCCTGTTCTCGATGGCCCTGGGCGCCACACTGGTAGCCCTCATCGTCACGATCAAAGAAACCTCTCATGTGTTCATGAATTGGCGGACCAATCGCCTCGTCCGTCGCAAAGAGAAGGTCGATGCCCTGCATCGGGACGGGACACACGCCTTCATGTCCAAGCGGACGGCCGATGCCGTGAATCTGTTTGAACGCGCGCTGGTGATCGATCCGAATCGAACGGATTCGCTGCTCTGGCTCGGGAACATTTACCGTTCCGAGAGCAATTTCACGGAAGCGATCCGACTCCACCAGCAGGCCCACCGCATTGAGGAACGCAATGTGGAAGTCCTGCTCGAATTGGCCAAGGATCTGGAAGGCGCCCGACGATACGAGGACGCGCTCCAAACGCTCCAGAACATTCTCCGCATCGAGCCGGATAACCTAATGGCGTTGATCCGCAAACGTGATCTGCAAATCCGGCTGGAGAAATGGAGCGATGCGCTCGAAATTCAACACCGGCTGGTCAAAGCGAACCTCCCGGAAAGCGAACGGCGAGCCGAATCAAATTTGCTCCTCGGGTGTATGTATGAAGTCGGACGGCAACTCCTGGAACGCGGACACCCGGACAAAGCCCGTCGCTACTTCCGTGGCGCGATCAAGAAAGATCGGACGTTCCTCCCGGCCTACATCGGTATCGGTGAGATTCTAGTCCGTGAAGGAAAAACCAAAAACGCGGTCGAAATTCTCAAGAAGATCTATGCCAAGACTCGGAGCATCATCATCCTGCACCGGCTGGAAGAACTCTTTTTGGAGCTGGGCGAGCCGGACGAGATCATCCGCGTCTACCAGGAGGCGCTCCAGCAGGACCCCCACAATGCCGTGATCCAGTTCTACCTCGGGAAACTTTACTATCGGCTGGAAATGGTCGATGAAGCCTATGACGTGCTCGCAACGCTCGACGGAACGCAGGAGCAACTCGTCGACTACCATAAGATCATGGCCAACTTGTACCTGCGTAAGCAGCACATGGACGAGGCCGTGGGAGAGCTCAAGAAGGCCTTGGGCTTCAAGAAACGGGTCGTGGTGCCCTACCAATGCACCCAGTGCCACCATGAACTGGCCGAATGGTCAGGTCGTTGCCGGCGATGCGGACGATGGAACACCTACGTCGCCCTTCCCTGGCGGGACGCGAACCAGCCCGATACCGACCAGGACGGCCAGGCTTCGCGCATCCCGAACGTCCCTTATCAAGGCATTGCATCTCCATTTGAAACCGTGTAGGGTTTCCCCGCCCTTTTTTCTTTTCACAGACACGGCCTCCGCCCACGGGTCTCCCGATCGGGAATCAAGGTTCGATCTGTCTTTTCGAGGAGTAGCGTGCATGACTGACTTCACCATCCTGGCCGATAAGGCCTTGCGGGACGAAATACTCACCCACGAGGAATCCCTCGCCGTATTGCAGACACCGGACTCTCGACTGCTGGAACTCCTGCAGGCGGCGTTCACCGTTCGTGAACGCTATTTCGGCAAGACGGTTCGCCTGCAAATGCTCTTGAACGCCAAGAGCGGCGCGTGCCAGGAAGACTGCGGCTACTGTTCGCAATCGGCCATCTCCAAGGCTCCGATCGAGCGCTATGGACTGCTCTCGCAAGACCAGATGGTCACCGGCGCCCGCCGTGCGGCAGCCGCAAAGGCCCAACGGTACTGTATCGTCATCAGCGGCCGCAGCCCGATCGACCGGGACATCGCCGATATCGCCTCCGCCGTGCGCTCCATCAAACAGGAAGTTCCGATTCAGATCTGCTGCTCCCTGGGTCTTCTCAACGAACGCCAGGCCAAGGACTTGAAAGCTGCCGGGGTGGACCGAATCAATCACAACCTGAACACGAGCGAAGCCTACCATCCGGAAATCTGTACGACGCACACCTTCCAAGACCGGCTGGCCACCATCCGTCATGCGCGGACGGCCGGACTCGAAATTTGTTCCGGTGGTATCGTCGGAATGGGAGAAAGCGATGAGGACTTGATCGACCTCGCGTTGGCCCTCCGTGAGGTTAAACCGGACTCGATTCCCATCAACACACTCCACCCGGCATCCGGCACTCCGATGGAGCATTGTGCCCCGCTGACGCCGCAACGATGCCTGAAGGCCCTGTGCCTCTTCCGATTCCTGCACCCCCGAACGGAAATCCGTATCGCCGGAGGCCGCGAGCATAACCTGCGCAGCTTGCAGCCGCTCGCGCTCTATCCGGCGGATTCAGTGTTTGTCAACGGATACCTCACCACGCCGGGTCAACCGGCGGCAGAGGTGTGGCGAATGATCGAAGACCTGGGGTTCGAGATCCAGGTGGACGCAGTGCCGACCAAGGAGGGAGTTCCTGCGTCAGAGCCAGTCGCGGGCCTTCATTCGTAACGGAGCCCCTCAACCAGCGGTTGCCGGCCGGCCCAACGGGCCGGCCAGAACCCGGCGAGGAGCGATGCCACAAGGGCTAAGACCGCCACTTCCGCCATCAACCCCAGTGGCCATGAAATCTGGATCGTCCAGCCGAACGACTGCCGGTTGATGACCCGGATTAAAATCCAGGCGAGCGCAAGCCCGCCGAGCAATCCCATCGCCGTTCCCAACAGCCCCAGATAGCCGGCTTCCCAGAGAATCAGGGCCGTGATCTGTCCCCGGCTGCTGCCAAGCGCCTGCAACGTGGCCAGTTCCCGACGCCGCTCGACCACCGACGTCACCAACGTATTGATGATTCCCAGCATGGCGATGATGACCGCGATGGCTTCCAGAACATAGGTCAACGTGAAGGTCCGGTCGAAAATTCGCAGAATTTCCCGGCGCAATTCTCCGTTGCTCAACACCGTCGGCAACAGACTCCCGCGGGAGCCCTCAGCCAGCGTTTCAAGCAGGGCAGCCCTGGCCTGTTCCAAGTCGACTCCCGGATCGATATACACAGGAAACACCGTCACGCCGTCATCGTTCCACCATTGTTGGTATAACGACCGGTCGATGACAATCTTCCCGCCATCGGTCGCGTAGTCGTAAAAGACCCCCAGAACCGGCAGCGATTTTTCCCCCACCGGTGTCGCAATCGAAACCTGACTATCCCTGACCACATGCAGGTGATTAGCCACCACTTCCGAGAGGATGACCCCTTCTCCCGCCGCGGCACGACTCAGAATTACCGCCGAGTCACCTTCCAGAAAGAGATAGCGGCTGCGTGCCCCATGAAGCGCTAAATCTCGGGATACCAACGCGGTCGGCCGCCCCTCCACTTCGATGCGCACATCGCGGTACGCATCGACCGCCGACACATGCGCTGACCCGGCCAGGCGAGTTCGCCAGGCACCAGGCAAAGCTTGGCCCGACGACCCGCCGCGAACCACATGGGGCCATCCGGCCGGAGCTACGATGAAATCGGCCATGACCGTCTGATCGATCCACATCTCGACCGTGTCGCGAAAACTCCGAATCATCACCATGACCCCGACCATAATCGCGACCCCGACGAGAAAGGCAGAGACGGTCACCGCATTCCGGCCTATCCCCCGCGACGTCTGCTCCCGCGCAATGTGGCGAATGGCGCCCCCCAACGATGGCGACGCGGAAGCGGCCCCCAACTCTCGGGTGCGGCAGACCCACTGCATGAGGATCGGAACCAGGCAGGAGAGACCGGCAAGCAGACAGAACGTCGCCAGATACCCGAAGACCGGAACCCCGCCGACCGGTCCGGCCAGCGCACATCCCACAGCGAAAAGCAGCAAACCGCCACCCACGCCCCCCAGTGAGGCAGCACGAACTCGCTGAGCCACATCGTATTCCCCGGGAGCAAGGGCCGCAACCACCATGGTACGTCCGGCATCCAGACTGGGTCCCAATGCTCCCAGGATTGACACTCCGCCACCGATCACAATCGCTTCGATGAATAGCCGGCTTGATCCCGGCGGAAAACCAAAGGTTCTTGGCGCATCCGCCATCGGGACATAGAGGTCCTGAATGGTCCGACCGACCAAACCGACGAGCACATTCCCCAGAACCAATCCCAGAGTCCCCCCCAGAACCCCACCGGCCACACCGAATACTCCCGCCTCCGCAAGGAACAGGCCCACGACCATAGGCTCCGACATCCCGATCGCGCGCAGGATTCCCACCTCCCGCCGGCGTTGCGCCACGGTGAAAGACACGGTGTTATAAATGAGGAACATCCCGACCAGGAGCCCCACCATGCTCAGCACAGAGAGATTCAATTGGAATGCAGCCACCATCGATTCGACTTGCTGGCTGCGTTGGATCGGACGGCGCACCGTGACGGCCGGAGGCAGGATCCTTGCGATCGCTTCGGCCACCTGTTCGACCGACGCGGAGGGCTGCGTCACCACGTCGATTCGATCCAACCGGCCGCTCAAACCGAAGGTCCGTTGAAAAGCCGCAATATCCATCACGGCCAGATGGTCCCATGCCGACGG
The DNA here is from genome assembly GCA_024998565.1 of Nitrospira sp. Classification (NCBI taxonomy): domain Bacteria; kingdom Pseudomonadati; phylum Nitrospirota; class Nitrospiria; order Nitrospirales; family Nitrospiraceae; genus Nitrospira; species Nitrospira sp. The sequence continues at coordinate 42,782 of JACOEM010000004.1, read as the reverse complement.
CCCCCCGGCCCGACGGCCCATCACCCCTGTGACCACAACGGACACTTCCCGGCCACCGGCCTCAAGGTTTAGCAGGGCCTTTGATCCGACTCCCAGCTCAGAGGCCAGCCCCTGCCCGAGCAGGACTCCGCTTGGAGCCAGGAGGCCTTCCATTTCATCCCCCTCACCTGCTCGCCACAGAGTCTCTAGCGTCGCAGGGAGACGCCCCTGCATGGCATTCAACTCTTCCAGGAGGTCCAGGCCAAGAATGAGGAACGATTGGGAACGGCCGGCCGCTCGAACCCCGATCTCTCCCACCGGTTTAGCTGAATCCACACCGGTGATACCTCTCACGGAAGCGATCAGGCGCTCATCCATGCCCGCTTCTCCGGCCGATACCTCCAGCGTGACAGGACCGGCCACGGCTAAGACTGAGTCCTCGAACGATCGCAGGACGTCCACGTTGGCAGTCTGAACCGCGATCGTCGCCGCAACGCCCAACCCGACGCCGATGATCGTAAGAAGCGTGCGACCGGGATGAGTGGACAAATGTGTCCATCCAAGACGGGCACAGACCTCGACTAGGGCAGAGGAAATCAGCGGCATCGGCAGACCTACCGGAACAACACTCTAGTAATTATTTTTACAGATTTACCCAGATATGCTAAGATTACGTTCAGTAGAATTTGGGGTACAATATCTATATGGCACTACGCAAACGACCTCAATCCAGAAAGCCCGCGAAGACCTCCAAGGCCGCTTCATCGACCAAGAAGAAAAAACCCGCAAGGGTCGTAAAGCCGGTGCCCGTGCGCGCGAAACGGTCCGAGGGACTGACGCCCAGGCAGAAAGAAATTCTAAAACTGGTGTCCCAAGGAAATACCAACCGCGACATCGCCCGACGCCTGGACATCAGCGTGCGCACCGTTGAGGTGCATCGGTTCAATCTGATGCGGCGATTGAAAGTCCGCAATGTCGCGCAGCTACTCCGTCAAGCGTTGCAACAGGGATTTCTTCCGAAGAACTTCGCCTTCCGATAAACACTCCATGCGCCGGTTTCGTGTGCGGAACCGGCGCACCTTTTTACAGCTCTTTCAGTTTCCCCCGACAGTCCTCAAGGGACTGCTTGCCCCGGGCGGCCAACTCAGCCGCCAGCTCGCGCTCCAATCGCTCAAACACCGCCACACCCTCTTCGACCAGCGCCGTCCCCACCTGAACCGCCGACGCACCGCACAGCACATGCTCGAAGGCATCGATCCCCTGCACGACTCCACCGGTCCCGATGATGGGGATACGTCCCTCCAGCAACTTCCAGAACGCCCGCACATTGGCCAACGCAACCGGCTTGATCAACGATCCTCCCAACCCGCCGAACCCGCCCTTCGGCTTGATGACCGGCGTTTCACGCTTCGGGTCCACGACCAGACCGTTGCCCACAGAGTTGATCAAATTGAGGTAGTCGACCCCGCAGCGTCGAATCACCTCCGCCATCACCGCGTGGTGCGCCGGATCGAAATAGGGCGGTAGTTTGACGCCCATGGGGACGGTGATGAGCGGTCGCACCCGCTTGAGCAACCGTTCCGAATCGACCGGATCATAGGCGATCTGCGGCTTACCGGGAATGTTCGGACAGGAGAGATTGACCTCGATGAGATCGGGCCGCGCCTGATTGATCGCACGCGCCATCGTGAGAAAGTCGTCCTCGCACAGGCCGGCAATGCTGGCGATCACGGGTTTACCGAAACGGGTGAGTTCCGGAATCATCTCCGCGTAGGCTCGATACCCGAGATTCGGCAGCCCCATGGAATTGATGGAGCCCCCCGGAAATCCGTAATACCGCGGTTCAGGATTACCGACCCGTGGCTCCAGGGTCATCGATTTAGTCACGATGGCGCCCGCACGGGATCGCCCCAGTGCAATGAGTTCCTCCCGCGTCACACAGAGCGCTCCGGAGGCATTCATGAAACAGGTCGGAAACTTTATTCCCGCAATAGTGACACTCAGATCCATGCTGATCCTTTCTCCCGACAGGACATGGAACAATCCCGTCGGCATTCCTCCCCTATCCTCTGTAAAATTCGCCACGCGTTAGTCATGAGGCCTCTCTCCGAACGCCGAGCCGCCTTCACGAACATAGTACACAACCGCTCGGGCCTATTGCCGGACACAATTCACCAGCCGGCCGTCCCGCATATGCCACACATAGTCGGCTGCGCCGGCCGCACTGTCACTGTGCGTCACCAGCAACACCGAGTGACCGAACCGTTGCGGTAATGTACGGAACAGGCTGACGATGTCCGCCCCTTGTTTGGAATCGAGATTCCCGGTCGGTTCATCCGCCAGTACAAGTCGTGGCCGATGCACGATCGCCCGGGCAATCGCGACACGCTGCTGCTCCCCTCCCGACAACTCGCCGGGCCGGTGCGAACGTCGCCTGTCCATCCGCACCGCTTCCAGGACTTCGTTGACCCGCTGGGCCACCGCGGCCCCCCGTTCCCCCCTCAGCAGCAAAGGCAGTGCGACATTCTCCGCAACCGTCAGGCCGGGAATCAGGTGGAAGGCCTGAAAGACGATTCCGATCAACTCGCGTCGCAAGCGGGTCCATTCGGTGGCGCTCGCATGGGTCACAAGCCGGTTCTCAATGGCGATGGTTCCCGAAGTGGGCTGATCCAGCCCGCCGATCAGATTCAGCAACGTGCTCTTCCCGCACCCGCTCGGCCCGACGAAGGCACAGAACTCTCCCGCCTTCACATCGAGGGTCACGTCCTGCAGCGCCGACACAAGCGTCTGCCCGCGGCGATATTCTTTCGAAAGATTCTGTACCCGTACCAGCATATTGGTGGGATCTTGCATGATGGGAATCGATAGCCGTAAGGGAGTGCGGGAGCATCCGGCAGATGCGTGCCACCGGCACATGGCCGAGCCCTTTGGAACCGCCCCGATGCAGGCGAGTGGTCCTATACCACACCCCGTTCGCACCCCACAACCTTGACGGCTGAGGGGTATTCCGTACACAATCCCAACGCGCGTCCGTCACGCCTCTTGGATCTAGCAATGACCTCACACGCACTGCTCGCAGGCATCATCAGGCAGGCCACACGACTCCTGCTCCCGTCGGACTGCACCACGTGCGAACAACCTCTCACGGACGATCCCACACCGTTTTTCTGCCGCCGATGCTGGGGGCTGATTCGACCGTTGCAGGGGCCGGCCTGCCCGCGATGCCACCGCCCCTTCGCGTCTCCATACGCTACAGCCCATAGCCCGACTCACGAATGCCATGACTGCCGTACCCGTGCACCGCACTATTCGCAGGTGTGGGCAGCCTATGCTTACTGCTCTCCGCTCCAGAACGCCATTGCCCTCTTCAAATATCACGGGAAGGTAGTGCTGGCGGATGCGCTAGGTGCGTTGCTCGCCCAGGCTCTTCCCGCAAACCTGGATGCGGATCTCCTCATGCCGATCCCGCTCCACCCCAACCGCCTTCGACAGCGAGAATTCAATCAATCCCTCTTGCTCGCCGACCGCATCGGACCTGTATTGAAGAGACCCGTATCCTATCGAAACCTGGTTCGCATCGTCGATACCGACCCCCAGACCACGCTCCCCCGCTCCGCACGCCTGCAGAACCTTCACCGGGCGTTCGCCCTGCGCGCCCCAGGGGAGGTGACCGGCAAGCGCATCCTCCTCATCGACGATGTCTTCACCACCGGCACCACCGCCAACGAATGCGCCAAAATCCTGCTCAACGCCGGCGCCGAAGACGTCGCCGTGCTCACGCTCGCGCGTTCCGTGGAGGCCGGCATGGTGCCTGATACCTGGCTCCCTCCATCAGCCTTCGATCAACTGCACGCCCTGAAGGTGTAGTTATGCCGATCTACGAATATCGCTGTCGCCAATGTGGGAAACGAACCACCCGCCTGATCCTCAGCATCAGCGCTGCGCCGCAACAGACATGCGGCCACTGTCAGAGCCCGGATCTGGAGCGACTGCTCTCCAGGTTTGCCTCTCCCAAATCGGACGAAGCACGCCTGGAAGCCCTGTCCGATCCAAGCAATCTGAGCGGATTTGACGAAAACGACCCGCAGAGTATGGCCCGGCTCATGAAAAAAATGGGGCAGGAAATGGGAGAAGACCTCGGCGATGACGTCGAAGCGGTGATGGAAGGAGGAGGCGCTGCTCCACCCGGAATGGACCAGACCGACTGCGAGTGACCGCCCCGGTCATGAATATTCACTTGACAGGATTGGCCTTGTCTCCTACCATCAGCGAAGAAATGGCTACTCGGCTGATTCCTATGCGCCTACGTACAGCTCCATCGACTCGTCACGATAGCCGCCCTCACGAGCGAGGCTGCCGATAATGTTTGCCGGCGAATACCTCTGCAAAGTCGACGACAAGGGACGCTTCCTGATCCCCTCCCCCCTTCGAGAACGGCTCGAGGCCGAGGGCAATCAGGTCATGTTCGTGAAGAATACCGAGCAGACACTCTGGATGTACTCAGCCAAGGAATGGGAAAAGGTCCTGGAACGGACCAGAATTACCCTGGACGAGGACCAGAGCCGCCTGTTCATGCATCATGTGATGTCGCAAGCCGGCACCTCGGATATCGACAAGGCCGGCCGTGTGCTGATCCCGAGCCGTCTTCGCAAGCTCGTCCCCATGGATGAAGATCAGGAAATCTTCCTCGTGGGCATGTACCACCGTCTGGAAGTCTGGGGTCCGTCGGAATGGCGACGGTATCTCACCAGAACGGAAGACCGGTACGAGCAGGATATGGCGAAGATCCAAAATCTTCTCTAGTTGATAGGCAGGCTCTTGCGCCGCGTGTCCCGCCATCGACAGTCCTCAATCCCGATTCGAACAACCTCCTTCAGACCCCCGGCTCAGAAGGCACCGTTTTCCGCGCAGGAATCAGTTCTCCCGCGCACAGCCATCCGCACGCGTACTCCGGCAATGGCCGTCACGACCGACCCACCGTCCGTTCGAGTGACGGCAGATTCCATTGCGCTGACGTTACCCGTCCCGCCCAGCATCAATCACCAATATGCCACGGCCAACGGGCGCCGTCTGCTCTCCGCCAAAGGCCGTGCGTTCAAGGAATTGGTCGGGCAACAAATTCTGGTTGCGCTTGCCCAATCGCCTCATCGTGGTACTCTAAGGCGAACCTTGAGCCAGTCGAGCCTCGCGTTATCCATTCAGTTTTTCTTCACCTCGGCCCTGCGTCGGGATACCGACGGAGGACTCAAGATCGCGCAAGACGCCTTATGTGAGGGCCTGGGACTGAACGACAATCGGGTGGTCGAAACGCACCTCTACAAGTATCAGGATCGCGACAATCCTCGCATGGAAGTACTGTTGTCGGTGGCGCCGCCTGCAGCACCCGGCTCAGCTAGTCTCACCTCGCTTGAGGCCCGCTAGTGGTGCCCCCGGCCCCTCAATCCGACAGTCGGCGAGATCGATAACACAGCGCAAGAAGACCGCAAAAGAGCGGCAGGCCCGCAACGCCCGGACGTTATGGCATACCGACCGATCGACATCGATGCGCTCCAGATCGGCATGCACGTCGCCAAAATCGACGTAGCCTGGTTCCGTTCGCCCTTCATGCGGCACTCGTTCCTGATCCGGACCGACGAGCAGATCGAGAAATTACGGCGTGCCGGAGTCAAACACCTGTCCATCGACCCCGCCCGGGGCCTGGATATCCCAGGCACCTCGACGTCGGCACAGGACGAACCACACGGCATCACTCAGACGCCGGCCGCCCCGTCGCCTCACGCGACGGAGGTCCGCTCCCTTGCCGCGATGACGCAAGAGCTATTGGCAGCCAGAACCGCACGGGCTCAACTCGAAGCGTCGGTGCAGAACACCTTCTCACGCATCGCGCAAACAGGCGTCGTCGATCCGGAAGAAGCCACACACACCGTGCATGCGATCAGTGCCGTCGCCCAAGCGCTCAACACCCATGCCCTGTTCATGGCGTTCAACCAAGGGCGCGCGGGCAATGCCCCGCTCAGCCAGCACGCCCTGGCCACCTGCAGCTTTTCAATGATTCTGGCTCACGCGGCAGACTACAACCTCCTGGCCATCCAGGAGTTAGCCACCGGCGCACTGCTTCACGACATCGGCCTCATGCAGGTCCCGCCGAACGTTCTCCAACGGATTCACGACACCTCGACCACCCTCTCCGAACAGAACCGGCAGACCTATGAAGCCCACGCGCGCGGGGGCGCCATTCTGCTCGAACGCCGGAACGGCTTCTCACCGGCGGTGGAACAGATTGTGGCCGAGCACCATGCCTATTTGAATGGAAGCGGATTCCCCGCAGAAACCGGCGGCGCATTCACCTCCGACATGACACGGATTGTGATGGTCACGGATCGCTACGACGAGTTGCTGACCGGATTCGGCGGTGCGTCGCCGCTCACCCCGCACCAGTCATTGCAGCGGCTCTACCAAGAAGGGCAGGAAGGCAGATACGAAAACCGGTTGATCTCGCTCTTCGTCAAAGTGATGGGAATTTATCCGGTGTATAGCTATGTCTCACTGACCACCGGCGAGCGGGCCATCGTGTCCGTCATCAACTCAGGAAAACTGCACCAGCCCATCGTCACCATCACCCACGATCCCTCGGGGGAACCCTACATCGTCCCGCTCGTCATCGATCTGGCCAACCAGGACACGGAAGCTCCTCCCCGGGGGATACGTTCCGTGCTGGGTACCATTCCAGCGGAATTCGAACGAGCCTTTCACTAACCCCCTCCAAACTACGCTCACAGCCCACCGGAGCCATCTCACGGCCGGAGACTGCCGGTTCAGGCTGGGGCGTTATTCGTAGCGCAGGGCTTCGATCGGATTGAGCCGTGCGGCTTTGTTGGCGGGATAGAGCCCGAAAAACAGTCCGACGGCCAGCGAGAACACGAAGGCGGTCATGATCGCCTCGAACGAAATGATGGTCGGCCATCCCGCGATCACTGTCGTGAGTCGTGCCCCGACGATGCCGACGACCACACCGATCACACCGCCGAACAGACTCAACGTGACCGCCTCGATCAGAAACTGCATCAGAATGTGCAGCCGCTTGGCCCCCACCGCCATGCGGACTCCGATTTCCCTCGTCCGCTCCGTCACCGACACCAGCAGAATATTCATGATGCCGATCCCGCCAACCAGCAGCGATACTGACGCGATGGCAAAGAGCATGACCGTCAGCGTCTGGCTCGTGCTCTCCTGCACCTTTCCGATATCGACTTGCGTCCGGATGGTGAAATCGTCCGCCTGCTCGCCCTGGAGTCGATGTCGCGCCCGCAAGACCTCCCGAATCTGATCGACCGCCTCGGGCAAATCCGCGCTCTGTTCCGTGGACGCAAACAAGGCCCCGACCGATCCCAGGAACTGACTGCCGAACACCTTCCGCTCCGCAGTCGTGAAGGGGATAAAAATCACATCGTCCTGATCCGAGCCCTGCGCTGATTGGCCCTTCGGAGCCAAGACGCCGACAACCTGAAACGGCACATTCTTGATGCGAATCGTCGCACCGATCGCCTCCTCGCCGGGATCAAAGAGATTTTCCAGCGTCGTCTGCCCGATCAGCGCCACGCGGGCCGCGCTCTCCAAGTCGGTTTGGGTGAACGGTCCTCCGCTGGTGAACGACCAGTCCCGAATCGTCAGATAACTCGGAGAGATCCCGTTGACGGGACCGTTCCAGTTGCGGTTGCCGTTGACGATCTGCATCACATCCCGCTTGGCCCAGCCGGTGTCCGACAACAAGGGACTCCGTTTTTTCAAATCCGCTGCGTCTCCGACGGTCAACGTCACGGCCCCGCCCTGTCCCCCCCGCACCCCGCTGACGGTGGTGGAGCCCGGCATGATGATGATTACGTTGGTCCCCATGCTGGCCACCTGTGCCTGCACCGCCGCGCGGGCGCCCTGCCCGATACTCACCATCGCAATCACCGCGCCCACACCGATGACGATGCCGAGCATGGTCAGACCGGCGCGAAGCCGATTCCGGCTGAGAATACGCAGCGCGGTCATCACGGTGAGAAGAATAAAAGCCGGCATGGGCGTCCTACCGCACGACCGTGAGATGCGGGGCCCGCCGTACGTCTTGCACGATCTGACCGTCCTTCATGACCAGTTCGCGTGAGGCGTAGGCGGCGATATCGGATTCGTGGGTCACCAGGATGATAGTGATGCCATCCTCGCGGTTGAGTTCCTCGAGAATATTCATGATTTCCCGGCTCGATGCGGTATCGAGGTTGCCTGTCGGTTCGTCGGCAAAAAGAATCGAAGGAGCCCCGACCAGCGCCCGCGCAATGGCCACACGCTGTTGCTGGCCTCCGGAGAGCTGGGTGGGATAATGCTGCTCCCGGCCGCCCAACCCGACTCGCTGCAACGCTGCGGCAGCCTGTTTTCGCTGGGCTTTGATCGAGAGGCCTCGATAAAACAGCGGCAATTGAGCATTTTCCAACGCGCTGGTTCGGGGAATCAGATTGAAGCTTTGAAATACGAAACCGATCTGCCGGTTGCGAAGCTCGGCCAGGAGATCCGGTTTCGCCGTCGCCACATCCAAGCCATCGAGCTCATATCGACCACGCGTGGGCTGGTCGAGACAGCCCAGGATATTCATCAGGGTCGATTTGCCCGATCCTGACGTGCCCATGACCGCCACAAATTCACCGCGATCGATGGTGAGGTTGATACCTCGCAACGCCTGCACCTCAACGTCGCCGACACGATAAATCTTCCAGAGGTCTTCGCAGACGATCAACGAGGCCATGGAGCCTTCCCTTAGAGCCCGCGATCACGCCGGGCGCCGCGCTGTTGCCCGGACCCGAATCCCGGCGGCAGGTCACCGCCCTTGCGATCCCCACGCGGAGAGTCGATCCCGATGATGACCTGGTCCCCCTCATTGATCGAAGCCGAACCGATTTCAGCGTAAGCCCCGTCTGAAATACCCATCTCGACAGGAACTCGTTCCAAGGCCTCGTCGGCCCCCTGCTTCCAAATGGCCAACCGGCGAGGCCCTGGTTCAGGAGCAGCGCCTCCGGACATGCGGCCGTCGCCCTCACCCTTGGCGGGTCTGCCCGAGGCCTGTTCATCGCGCACCGTCTTGGGCGGGGTAAAACGGAGCGCCGAATTCGGCACTTTGAGAATGTTCTCTTTTTTCGCCACGACAATGGAGACGTTCGCCGTCATGCCCGGCTTCAGACGAAACGCCGGGTTATCGAACTCGACCACGACATCGTAGGTCACCACATTCTGAATATTGATCGGCGCATTTCTCACCTGTCTCACCCGGCCGTGAAACTGCTCTCCCGGGTAGGCGTCCACGGTGAACGAAGCCGCTTTTCCCTCGGCGATCCCGCCGATATCGGCCTCGCTGACGTTGGTATCGACCTGCATCTTCGTGACATCTTCGGCGATCAGAAACAGCATGGGTATGGTAAAGCTGGCTGCGATACGCTGCCCGACCTCGACGAGGCGCGAAATCACCACGCCGTCAACCGGTGAACGGATCACCGTATACTTCAAATCCAACTCGGCCGCCTGCAGCATCGCTTCCGCCTGCTTGACGGCAGCCTCCGTGACTTTGAGCTGCGCCACCGCGCCTTCTGAGGCGGTCAACGCGACGTCCACTTCGTTCTGCGAGATGAATTGCTGGCCGATCAGCGACTTGGCCCGGTCCAGTTCCCGACGCCGTTGGGCCAGATCGATCCGTGCCTTCTCGAACGCCGCCTTCGCGTTCGCCAAACTGGCGAGCGCTTGATCGCGACGGGCTTGGTAGGGAAAGGGATCGATACGCGCCACCACTTGGTTGGCGGTCACTTTGGAATTGAAATCCGCATGGAGGCTCTCGATCATGCCGGAGACCTGACTCCCGACCTGAATCGTGGTGATGGGATTGATCGTCCCGGTCGCCGTGACCAGCGAGACAATGGTGCCCCGTTCGACAGGAACCGTGCGGTAGCGCACAACGGCCTTTCGCTCGCCGTTGAAAAACACATACCCGGCGATGGCAAGACCCAGCGCAAGGACTCCGACGATGACCCCGATCCGACGCATGGACAGGCCCCTTCTTCCTCGAACAATGCGGCCATTCTAGCAGGAAACGATTTTGCGATGCAGCATCGCCACCCGGTCGGGCCCGGCAGAACAGCGCCGGCGCAGAAAACACAAAGGCCGTTTGCCTGCGACGGCAAACGGCCTTTCGAACTCCTCGGTCCGCTATGCGCGGACATTCAGGGCACGACTAGGGACTGACCGTGATGCGGTCCTTGATATCGTCAAAGACGTCCTTCGGAACCACGTTCTTGGCCACCAGCTCACCCTTCACACGGTACGGGCGATTACTCACGATCCGGTCGGCCACATCCTGACTGACACCCAGCGTCAGAACCAAATCGGTCGACGGCGCTTTGTTGATATTCAGCAAGGACACCGGCGGAGCCGCAGCCTCGACCGGCCCACCGAACGGATTCGACGATGGCGCCGATTTCGCCGAGGATGCACCACCGGACAACGGCGCGGTCAATTCCGCGGGAGCCGAGGAACTCAGGGACCTCGAACGCTCCTTCATCTCTTTCTGATACCGCGCGACCAACGCCTTCAGTTGCTCATTGTGCCGGCGAGCCTCGTCATACTCCTGCTTGATGTTTCGATTCTGCGCGCTCAGCTGCTTGACCTTATCTTCCAATTCCTTGGTCCGGACCTCGATCGTATCCCGCTCCTTGTCCCGGCCATGCTGGATCCGCTGCAGTTCATCCCGAGCGATCTGGCTTTCCGAACCGAACTTGGCGTTGAGATCTTTCAGCGTCTTGACCTGTTGCTCCAGCGCATTCTTCTGCGCCCGCGCCCGCTCCAGGTCTCCCCGGACGGTGTCTGCATCGGCAAGCGCCTCATGGTATTTCTTGTCACTTACGCACCCGCTGACGGCCATCGCACTCATCAGCGCGAGCCCAGCCATCCACACATGCCTCATGCGACCCTCCCCTGTTCGATCTGGACCGATCGGACCTCTTCTCTCTTGTTGTGTGTATGCCATCATCTCAACTTTGTCAACAAGTTTGCCGATTGCGAAGCGCCTGCCGGTGCGTCGCTCACAGCCCCTGGCGACTCCGCAAATTTCGACGAAGCTTGACTGCCAGGGAGCAGTCTGGGAATATGCACTCACCGTTCAGCAAAACCCCGTAACCGACCAGCAGCACACTCACAGACCATCCTAAGCAGACTATTATGATGAATTGGGGCCCGGAGCTCGCGATCATTCTCGGCATCATCGAAGGACTGACGGAATTTCTTCCCGTCTCCTCGACAGGCCATCTCATTCTCGTCGGACACGCGCTCGGATTCACCGGAGACATCGCTTCGAACGTCGAGATTTCGATCCAGCTAGGATCCATCCTCGCCATCATCGCCTACGAACGCACCAAGCTGGCCTCGCTGGCCTCGCATGCATTCCGTGAACAGCGTGACTTCCGGTCGCTCGTGGCCGCCCGAGGTAATGCCTCGTGGACAACTCTCATTCAGCAGTCCATTCAAGCCCAGCCGAACCTCTGGTTTGTCATCGGCTTAGGATTGGCCTTCTTGCCCGCAGCGCTCGTGGGATTCCTCGCCCATAAGTCCATCAAGGCCTATCTTTTCTCACCGACGACCGTGGCGATTTCGCTGATCGTCGGCGGCATCATCATCCTGGTGGTCGAACGGATGCGGGACCGCGTACGTGTGAAGGAACTGCTCCAGGTCACGCCCCGCTTGGCGATCTGGGTCGGCATCGCCCAATGCGCCTCATTGATTCCCGGCATGTCCCGTTCCGGCTCCACGATTGTCGGCGGACTGCTGGCCGGTCTCGATCGCCGCGTCGCCACGGAATACTCCTTCTTCCTGGCACTGCCGACGATGATCATTGCCACCATTTACCAAATGCTGAAATCCCAAGCCGCCTTCAGCCAGGACGATTACGTCGCGCTCGGGATCGGCCTGGTGGTCTCGTTCGCCGTCGCCTGGGCCGTCATCGCGGCCTTTCTCACCTATGTGCAACGCCACAGCCTGAGCGTCTTCGCCTACTACCGCATGGTGCTGGGCGTCATCGTGCTGCTGGTCGTCCGCTAACTACACTCATACCAAGGAGCCGAGTGACCATGGCAAACCAAATGGACAGCGTCCACGTGTACGATACCTGGGTTAAAGGAAAGAACGGCAAACTGCACTTCGACGTGATGACCACAAGTCAGGAAAAGGCTCTGGTCCTCGCCAAGCAATATCTGGTGGGAATCGGTGAACCGAACGCGGTCATCACCCTTAAGGAATGCCAGTTCTGCCACAGCGAACCGCTCGTCATGTTTTCGGAAGAGCAGCAGCGCCAGTTTCGGGAGCAGGGCGGCTTCATCATTACGATGCCGGCCTGATCGGGAAAAACAACGCGAGAACGCTGCCGACGAACTTTGTCCGCGTGCCGTCAGGAAGGCGGGTTATCGGGAACCACCGGCGTCGCCTCCGGCTCCTTCTCCAGCGCAAAGTGCAGAATCAGAAATGCCACCCCGACGGTGATCGCCGAGTCGGCGACGTTAAATGCAGGGAAATGGTAGGCGTTGAAATAAAAGTCCAGAAAGTCGATCACTTCCCCGTACCGCAAGCGGTCCAGTAAGTTCCCGATCGCCCCGCCGAGAATTGCCGCCACGCTCAGCCGCCCCATCCAATCATCCTTCGGCATGCGGACCAGAATCGTGCCCAGCAGGCCTACGGCAAAGACCGACGTCACACCGAAAAAGATGAACCGGAACGAACTGCTGCTGGAGGAGAGAAACCCGAAAGCCGCACCGGGATTCCGGATGTAGGTGATGCTGAAGAAGTTGGCGATGACCGGAATCGATTCATGGAGCCGCATGGACTCCATGACAGAGAGCTTCGTGACCTGATCCAGTACGACAATTGCCAGACTCAGTAAACCGAGCAGGAGATAGCGGACGGAGTTGCTCAACGGACCGCCTCAACACAACGGTCACAAAGAGTCGGATGGTCCGGAAAGCTTCCGACCGATCCGCGATAATTCCAGCACCGTTCACACTTCACCCCGACGGCCCTCTGCACCGTAATCGAGAAGTCTGGCTTGACCGGCAAATGGTGCACGAGCCTCAGTTCGACATCAGAGACGATAAAAAACGACGCCAGGTCTTGTCCATAGGACCGGAGTAACTCATATCGGTCGGCATTCGCGTCGATCACGACCCGCGCTTCCAGCGGCGACCCGATCACCTTCTCACGACGTTGCACTTCCAATGCCGCCTGGACTGCCGTTCTCACTTCAAGCAACTGCTCCCACCGCTCAGCCAGCTTCGCATCCGCCCAACGCGGATCGACTTCAGGGAACATGGCCAGATGCACGCTGTCGGCCTTCGAGTCCACCCGCACCGACTCCGGCAGCATCCGCCAGATTTCTTCCGACGTGAAACTCAGCACCGGCGCCATCAACTTCGTGAGGGCCACCAGAATGTCGAACAAGACGGTCTGCGAGCCGCGCCGCAACGGCGAATCCTTGCGGAACGTGTAGAGCCGGTCTTTCAGGATATCGAGGTAGACCGCGCTCAAATCGACGGAACAGAAGTTGTTCAACGCATGAAAGATCGTATGGAACTCGAAGTCGTCGTACCCCTTACGCACCCGCGGAATCAGGTCGCCCAACCGCATCAGCGCCCAGCGGTCTAATTCGGGCAACTGATCGAACGGCACGCGATGCTGCGCGGGATCGAAGTCGTAGAGATTGCTCAACAGGAACCGGCAGGTGTTGCGGATCTTCCGGTAGGCCTCAATGAGATGGTTCAGGATCTCCTGGGAAATCCGCAGGTCCTCACGATAGTCCTGGGCCGACACCCAGAGACGAAGGATCTCCGCGCCCGATTGCTTGATCACATCCTGCGGCGCGACGACGTTACCCGCCGATTTCGACATCTTCCGTCCAGCCCCGTCCAATACAAATCCATGCGTGAGCACGGCCTTGTAAGGCGCTTGATGATCGGTGATGACCCCCGCCAGCAAGGCGCTATGGAACCAGCCACGATGCTGATCGGACCCTTCCAGATACAGATCCGCCGGCCACCATTGCCGAGGCTTGAGCACCGTCGCATAACTCACGCCGGACTCGAACCACACGTCCAGAATGTCGCGTTCCTTTTCAAATTCCGTCCCACCGCAACCTTCGCACTGAGTCCCGGCAGGCAGCAACGCGGCAGCCTGGTTGGCAAACCAATAGTCTGTACCATGTTGTCCGATCAAGTCCGCGACATGATCGATCACACGGGGGTGGGCCAAGACCTTGCCGCATTTCACGCAGGTAAAACCGGGGATCGGCGTACCCCAGACACGCTGACGCGAGAGGCACCAGTCAGGCCGGTTCTCGATCATTCCGTTGATCCGATCGCGCCCGTAGGCCGGAATCCAGCGCACCCGCTCAATCTCCGCCAACGCTTCTTTCCGCAGTTCATTCGTCTCCATCGAGACGAACCACTGTTCGGTCGCGCGGAAGATGACCGGCTGCTTGCAGCGCCAGCAATGCGGATAGGAGTGGTTGAGCGAACCATGCCCGAGTAACCGCCCGTTCTCCTTGAGGCGCTCCACGATTTTGGGATTGGCTTTGAAGACATGCTGCCCGACAAACTCAGGAACCGCGGCCGTGAACTTCCCGCCGTTATCCACCGGCGCCAGGATTTCGAGCCGCTCACCGACGCTGGCCTTGGCATTGTGATCCAGCACCAGTAGGTAGTCTTCCATACCGTGGCCCGGCGCAATGTGGACACAGCCCGTTCCCTGCTCCAACGTGACAAAGTCTCCCAGAAGAATCGGCGAAAGGCCATGGCTTAAGGGACGTTGCGTCTCTAGGCCTTCAAATCCTTCCCGCCCTTTCCGTTGCCCGAAAAGAGTGGGATTCTTGGCACCCCATTCCGCTAGCACACTCTCAACACGACCTCTGGCCATGATGAAAGCTTCATCGCTTCCATCAAGCTGGACAAAAACGTAATCGAGATCAGGATGGAGGCAGATTGCCTGGTTCGCTGGCAAAGTCCATGGTGTCGTGGTCCAAATTACGACAGAAATCTTCTTGACCGTGTTCGCAAATGCGATGTCCTTAAATGCTGTCTTTTGGAGCACGTCTGGCGGACTTACCAACGGGAACTTCACATAGACAGAGGGCGACGTGTGGTTCTCGTACTCGACTTCGGCCTCGGCCAATGCCGTCTGATCTTGGGTACACCACAACACAGGCTTCAGGCCCTTGTAGACCCCGCCCCGCTCCACAAACCGTCCGAACTCGCGGATGATCGTGCCCTCATAGGCAGGATTCAACGTGAGATAGGGTTGCTGCCAGTCGCCCAACACGCCCAGCCGTTGGAATTCTTCCCGCTGAATCGAGACATATTTCTCGGCATATTCCTTACAGAGCTTGCGGATCGCGAGGGCATCCAGATCCCGTTTCTTGTCGCCCAGCTCCTTCAGGACCTGATGTTCGATCGGCAGACCGTGACAATCCCAGCCGGGCACGTAGGGGACTTGATACCCCGACATCGTCTTCGACTTGATGATGATGTCTTTCAGAATCTTGTTCAGCGCGTGGCCGATGTGGATCCGCCCGTTCGCATAGGGTGGCCCGTCGTGCAACACATAGCGCGGGAACCCCTGACGGGATTCCTGGATACGCTCGTAGAGCTTTTCCTGAGTCCACCGGGCGAGCATCTCCGGTTCCCGCTGCGGCAGATTCGCCTTCATCGGGAAGTCGGTCTTCGGCAAGTTGAGGGTCGCTTTATAGTCCATAGGATGATCTATCTGAGGGACAAAAGAGTCATGAAGTGCGCGTAAAGAGAGGACTATACCGAAACGAGGCGAGAGGAACCAGTGGTTTGTTATGGGGGGAAACCTATCAAGCCCTGATTGACTCAAATACTGTCGTGCTTTTGGCTCTTCATGAACGCTAAACGGGGAAGCGAACGCGGTATGCGGAGATCTGACATGGGCAGGATCGTCAAAAGCGTCTTCCGGCAAGGCCGCAGCGAGGGAGCATGTGAGGCGTACCTTTAGCGGTACGTTGAACATGCGAGCGACGCGAGAACGCCGCCGGAGGCGCTTTTCACGATCCTGCTAACTGAGGGCCATCATGCGGTCCAACGCCACCTTCGCCCACTGCTTTTCGTCATCCGGGACCACAATCCGGTTCACGACATGGCCGTCGGCAAGGTTTTCCAGCGCCCAGCAGAGATGCGGGGCATCGATCCGGTACATGGTCGCGCATTGGCAGACGGTCGAGGAGAGGAAAAACACCTTCTTATCGGTCTGCTCATGCTTCAGGCGATTGACCAGGTTCAGTTCGGTACCAACCGCCCAGGTGGTGCCCGCCGGCGCCGCCGTAATGGTGCGGATGATGTACTCCGTCGAGCCCACCAAATCTGCCTTGTTCACCACATCCTCATGGCATTCGGGATGGACGATGACCTTCACGTCCGGGTACTGCTTGCGGAAATAGTCCACGTGCGACGGCTGAAACATCTGGTGGACGCTGCAATGGCCCTTCCACAGAATCAGCTTCGCCCGCTTGATCGCCTCCACCGAATTGCCGCCTCGCGGCATGAAGGGATCCCAGACAATCATTTGCTCGCGAGGAATGCCCATCTTGTTGGCCGTGTTCCGCCCCAGATGCTCATCGGGGAAAAACAGGATCTTCTCGCGCCTCGCCCAGCTCCATTCGATGACTTTCCGCGCATTGGACGAGGTGCAGGTCAGCCCGCCATGTTCGCCGCAGAACGCTTTCAAGATCGCGGCGGAGTTCACATACACCGCCGGCATCACCGTTTCTTCGACTGGCACCACCCGCCCGAGCGCATCCCAGCACTGTTCGACCTGCTCGATCGCCGCCATGTCAGCCATGGAACAGCCTGCCGCCATGTCGGGGAGAATGACCGTTTGATTGGACCGGCTCAACACATCGGCGGTCTCCGCCATGAAGTGCACGCCGCAAAACACGACATAGGGCCGATCGGAACGCTGCTCGGCCACCTGCGCGAGAATCAGGGAGTCGCCGCGGAAATCGGCATGCTGAATCACTTCATCGCGTTGATAATTATGGCCGAGGATCATCACCCGGTCACCCAGCGTCCGTTTGGCCGCGCGAGTCCGTTCGAAGAGTTCTTCGGCAGACAAGGATTGATAGTCGGTAATGGGACGGGGAAGCGTGGCGACCGTTTTCACCTGCAGCCTTTCGGTTGATTGAAAAAACTATACCACGAGGGAACTTACACTGTCTGATTCTACGACACCCCTTCCCGCACAATCAATGAAACCGCCGCTGAGAAGAGGGCCTAGGAAGGATTGCAGAGATGGGCCGAAGGGGCCAGGCTTGAGGGAACGAGGACAGCGCCGGCAGGGGATTGGTGCGCCACAGACGCCTGCATGAGCACCAGATTAAGCCTTGCCTGTTCGAAGCCTGTCAACTCGCCGGTAACCGGCTCACACAGGACAGGCTTCGCCGTTGCCTCCGAAACTCAACGGCCGCATGCTGCGGCAAGTCAGGTACCCACTCATGCAGTCGATGGGCGGACAATGCCGTGACAGGCACTACCGTAGAAGATTGCGCAAAGGTATGGGGGGTTCCAGATCGCTCACACGCCTAACGGTGGCCATAAGACTGCGACAAAGCGCATAGCGATTTGCCGGTCGCGCGACCGAAGGGAGCGGCCTTAATGCACTTGTTAAAGGTCATGTGCTGCGTCCTGCAGGATTGCCGACATATTTGGGAGAGACTTCCCGCTTGTAAAAAGAGTCCAAGTTGAAAGATGAGGCAGATATAGCAATCGTACACTCCCATGAGGTGCCGTGTAGCTATCAACGTCCGCTGTGGTGTTACCCCAACCCGTGAGATGGCTGCTGCAGCCGATATGAGTTGCCCAAAGACATTGAGGAATCAGCGCTCGCAGCTCTTTTTGAACAACACGACCCAGACAAATCACTAATCGTGGCATGGCATGCGGAAGGATATTGCTCCAAAGCTTCCTACCAACCTCGACTGATTCTGCTTTCCGTGGCAAGTCATCGAAGCGCGGGGAACGAAATGGCACAAAATGGGATATGAGCGACTGAGCCAGCAATTCCTCGTGTGATCCGGAAAATCCAATTGCCTCACGGAGAAGTCGAAACATTTCTTGCACTTGAACTTGCAGGGTTGACCTTCCTGGTATGGCGTTCCCCCACTTTTCCACGATGTAGGAGGAGCCGTTCTCAGAGCTTGGCCACGGATGATCCTTAGGAATCGAATTACCTGCCGGGTTGATTGTGACAAGGACGATTCTCACGGGCTTGTCGAGGATAGCGCGAGAAACGCTAAGGAAACGCCAACCAAGTTTATGCCCCAGTCTCTTGTACGCAGCCTCAATGTCTTGAACACATGTGTCAAACAGAGGCGGAGATGCTTCAGGAGGTTTCATTCCGTGATCTCTAACTATCTTTAGGCCGATCCGCAAAGAACTGGATCTGCCGGTTCGTGTCCTTACAACACACCGTTGCCGATCGCGAATAATACGCCATGAGTTGCTATTGCTTCAATGAATTGCAACTACTGGCCACTTATCACGGGGGCTCATACGGATCCGGATCAGGAAATGATTCCTGACACCATTTTCTGACTAAGTGCCTGAGGAGAAAAGAAACCCAAGTGCGCAGAAGGCCGGTCAGGTCTTGCAGTCACACATATCATGGTATATGACGCTTTTGGGGGCTTCGTTACATGCTCACCCCATCCGACATTCCGCATTGAGCATCGAGCATTTCCGTAAATGTGAGACACCTCACCACATGGCAACCTGACCAAACCGCCCCCTACCCTCACGGTAATTCGATTGCATACCCCCTCGCAACAATAGTAACATATGCGTTACTATTTCCATGTCCGAGGTACGCATACTCGAATATCTTGACCACAGGTCTCGGTCGCCTTTTGCCGCATGGCTCGGAGGCCTCTCAGCTGTCGCTTCAGCAAAAGTTGCAGCAGCGCTCTATCAGTTAGCTGCCGGGAACTAGTCGAACGTGAAGGGAGTGGGGACTGGAGTCTTCGAGCACAAGATCGATGCTGGGCCGGGATATCGCATCTATTTCGGCAAGGACGGCGACCACCTCGCGATCCTGCGGGGTGGCAGCACAAAGCAGCGCCAGCAACAAGCGATCGAGACGGCAAGAGAACGCTGGGCAGACTACCGTCGTCGTAAGGACACCAAGAAGACGTAACAGGGAACGGGAGAATCTATGGCACTCACACGAGAGTTTAGAAATACGGTAACGGCCCGAGCAGAGCGTGATCCGCGCTTTCGTGAGGCACTGTTTACAGCGGCGCTTAACGCCTATCTCGCCGGCGATCCCACCGTGGGCAAGGCTATCCTCCGTGACCTGGTCAATGCCACCATCGGGTTTGAGGAGTTAGCCCTGACGCTCAAGAAGCCGAGCAAAAGCTTGCATCGGATGTTGGCCCCGCGTGGGAATCCAAGCACAGACAACTTCTTCAGCATCTTGAGCGCGCTCCAGAAGAAGGCTCACGTCAAATTGCGCGTAACCGCGAAAGCGAGCTGAGAAACAGGGGGCATCATCTCCCGCCGCGTGGCGATCTTAAATACAAGACTTGCAGTAAAATATCCTTGCGCCGAGTCGCCTTTCCCCACGGAGGCTCGCATGGCACGGAGCAACCAGTCTCAGCGCGACCACAATCTTCGAGAACGCGCACTCAAATTATTTCCTTGGATCTGCGCGCACTGCGGGCGTGAATTTGACGGCAAGAAGCTGAGCCAGCTCACCGTCCATCACAAGGACCACAACCACGACAACAATCCGCCCGACGGGAGCAACTGGGAGTTGCTCTGTCTCTACTGCCACGACAATGAGCACCAGCGGTATCAAGCAGCTGATGCGTCGGATGAATCGCCGCCGCGGCGGAAGCAAGATCAACCTTCGACCTTCACGCCCTTCGCCCATCTCGCGGACATGCTCAAGCGAAGAACCTAGCCGAAGAAACAAGCGTGTCGAATCAGAGGACAAGCCGGCCCAATAGGCACGATCGGCTTCTTTAGCCTGTCGCTCGGCGGCGCGTTCATACTCCCGACGATGAACGCGTCGCCCGCCAAGTGGGACACCGATTACGGGTATCGGTCCACCACTCTCCCCCGTCCAAAACCAGCAGCTCCGACAGCCTCTTCATCGTGGCCCCCTGGCGTCCATCGTGATGAATCCCCCTCTGCCTTTGCAGTACACTAGGCCGCACCACTCATTGTGGAGTTCACATGCCCCACGTGTTGATTATTCACGAAGTCGAAGCCTACCCCGCCTGGAAAGCTGTGTTCGATGGCGCGGCGGATCTGCGGAAACGTGCCGGAGAAATCAGCTACCAGCTCCTGCGCCACGACCAAGATGCGAATAGCATTGTTCACTTCTCGGCCTGGTCTAGCTTGGAGAACGCCCGGCGCTTCTTCGAGTCCCCGGAATTGGTCGAATTGAGGCGAGCTGCCGGAGTGAAAGCACCGGACTTTCTCTATCTGGAAGAGATCGAACGAGGCGTCCTCTAGCCCGAACTATTCATGAATACCCGCTCCGGCGCCCGATCCTCTCGCCCGGCGAGGCTGTTCTCGTTCGGCCTCCTCGACGGACTGCGAGTACGCCTGTGTCTGCCTCACGTGTGAGCAGCCTCGGCGGGCTTCCGTCTCGAACGCCTCGCGACGGCATTCATGAATAATCCGGGCTAGCAGGCTGCCCACAATGCCCGCCGGAGATCTACGACACATACCATCAGACAAGCCACCATCGATGATGTCGAACAACTCGTTCCACTCTTCGACGCCTATCGTCAGTTTTACGGTCGGACCAGCGATGTGGCTGCCGCGCGGGCGTTCCTGCTTGCCCGTTGTGCGAACAAAGAGTCCACGCTGTTCATTGCGCATGAGGGAGATACGGCGATCGGTTTCGCACAGCTCTATCCGAGCTTCTCGTCCGTGTCGCTGGCCCGGATTTTTATCCTCAACGATCTTTTCGTGCAGGAGCAGGCCCGGAGAACCCGCGTTGCCTTTTCGCTGTTGTCGGCTGCTGCCACCTTTGCAGTGTCACTCGGTGCGGTGCGCCTCTCGCTCTCAACTGCGCTCACAAACGACGCCGCCCAGGCGCTCTACCGCTCCGCTGGCTGGAAGCGGGACGAACAATTTTGCGTCTATCACCTGGCCCTCTCGGTTTAGGCCGAGCAACTCTCTGTCTAGGCCGCGCCGTACCCCCCTAGACGCTCACAGTCAGCGGGCCGATGCCTCCCCGCATCGGCCCGCCTTCTCCACCGCCCTTGCCGGCTTAACGAGAGACCGGCTCTAGATCCTTGAGGCTGGAGAGTGCCTCCTTAATCACTCTCATCGTGTGCTCGATGTCACCGTTCTTTTCGCGCTTGGCGTCTCGTTTGACGTCCCGCGGCTCTTTCTTCAACACCGCTCCATGCTCCATCAATGACTCTCTGAACCGGCCCAGATAATATTCATAGTCGGTCCGTCCCAAGGTCGCGATCGCCTGATCTTTCTTCTCAAGCAGAGCGCTCGTATAGAGCTGCCGTGCCTCCTCAATACGGGGGGCGGCGCGACGGAGACGGCCTCCGGCCTCCTTTGCAGACGCCATCTCCCCCATCCGATCGCCCATGTCGAGCACCTTGTAGTCCCTGGCCAACGGCGCAGCCAGGGCCACACGCGCATGATTGGCCACCGCACGATCGCCGAACCGGTCACTCACCTCCCTGAGCGTATCGTTCCCTCGACGGAGTATGGCGCTGCCGTCGAAATTGAGGATGCGTCCGACGTCATCAGAGAAGAAGTCCTGCGCAAGAAATTCTTCGTCGTAGCCCCGTGGAGGAGCGACACGGATGGTCAGGGCCTCAGAGACAATATCCTCCGTCTCCATATGGAGCGCGATCTGGATCGTGTAATATCCCGGCTCCGCGATATCCCAGCCGTTCCGCCCGACAGAGATAAAGAGCGAATCGGTCACAAATTCCCCGGGCATCACCACCTGAGCCTGCATGTCGTGGCAATAGCGCGCAAAGGGCAGGTACTGCCGGGCCGGCTTGTCCCGCTTCTTGACGATGACGGTCATGTGATCCGTCATGGACAGCAATTCCTTTTCCAGCACCAGTGGACGCGAACCGATGTTGGTCAGCTTGAGCTCAAGCACAACCGGTTCAAGGAATTGATAGGTGGCTTGGGCGCGATCGACGCGAAGGTTGAGCTTCAACGCGGGCTCCGGTGAAGCGCTCGCCTGCTCGAATCCATGGTGATCGAACCAATCGGCATTCCCCATCTGCACAAACCGCTCCGGCGCGTGGCGCATGAATACCAACTCGTTGTCGCTGAACCGATAGGCGAAGTCGGAAAAAAACGCCGTCTGCCCGCCGGACACGTTGTACGGGTAGTTCATGAAGCTGCGGGCTTCCGGTTCGTTCGCCAAAGGAATCCACGGGGTGCCCCAGTCCGGCGGGTGTTGCTTCTGCCACGAATGCGCCAGATTGAAGGCGTGTCCCATTTCATGGCACGCCGTCCAGAACCGCATCCGCTGGGCCCACGCGACCGGATTGGCATCACCGCTCGGCGCCGTAGAGATGAACGACTCGTTAAAAATCGCCGTCCCCTGGCGATGATTCGGCCCGATGTCGTCGAACATGATGCCGCCCAGGCTCGTGCCCTGCTCGTGCAACCGGGCAAAGAACACCCACAGAGACCACTGCGCCTTGCCGGCAAATCGCGACCAGTACACCTGCATCGCATCGTGCATTTCGTTGTCGCTCCAACGCGCATTCGTACCCGCATCGCCGATGGGAACGATGCTGTCGCTGCCGGACTTCCGCACATCGAACCCGACCCTTCGGTAGACCTCCTCGATCGAGAGCGTCTCGCCCGGCAATGTGGCCGGACGATTCGGATGGTCATGGGTGCCGATGTGCGTGGTCGCGGTGACGCCGGTGGCGCAGTCGAACTCGAATTCCACCTGCCTGAAGTACGGAGACTTGAAGGCCAACGTTCTCGTCCGAACCGACGTGCCCCCGCCTGAGAACCGGACAACGGCCTTGCGCTGGCTGGAGAGAAAGGTTGCCGTCGTCGTGATCTCGACCATCGTGTAGGGGAAGCTGGCGACATCGCCATCCTTGAACCAGATTGAGCCGGTCCAGGCATTCGGCCCGGATGCGGTGAGACGGGCAATCCAGTGCACACGTTTGGCCAACACGCCATAGAGCGTTCCGCTGGCCATCATCTGCGGATAGCGCCCGTCCACATCGAGGCGCAGCTCTTCGCGAAGAAAGCCCCAGGGCAGCAGTTCCTCAATTTGCCACGGACCGGCTGCTGTCGGCGCGATGCCCGGCATCGGCTGAGCGAGTGGAACGGGCTGAATCGGCAGGGGGCCGGGCGCCGGGATGGGGGGCGTCACGATCCTGGATGCGGCATACAACCCGCTCACGCGGAGACGTGGCGGCCAGGGCAGGATCGGGATGAGGGGCTCTATGCCCGGACGGGCGATTTCGGCGGCTTCGACACGATACTCCTGATCGATTTGATCTTGCTCTTTCATACGCTACCTCCTGTTGTGATAGGTCGCGACCTTCAGGCATCACGCTCTTTCGGTACGTCCCGTCACAGGTACCCGAAGGGTTCGTACGAAGTTTTCCAGACGAGGTTCCCTTCAGTTGTGAGTGACACACCGAGATAGGTCGGACGATCCACTGCAACCGATTGGCTTTCAGCCACCCCCCGCTTGCTCAACACGACCTCCACGACGACCGGGGTATGTGCGACGTCGACTTCCACAGCCGCCGCATACCCGGTTTGTCGACGCGTCGTGAGGTCGGCACTGACCAACGCTTCCCGGGCATCCACCGACACACGCACCTCGTCATGGTGAAAGCCTTCTTGTAGAGCGATGTGCAGCAACACGAGCCACCTCGCCGGAAAGATTGAGCAATCAAGATTGACCGGGAGAGAAGTTCCCTTACGCGGCTGTCCTTCCTGTCAAAAGCAAACGGTATACCGGGTGCGGCGGCTGCTCATGCAGCGATCAGCAAATAAAAACAAGTATTTAGAACCTCGCGAAATGTTTTGCGGCGATCAGCAGGGTGACGGGGGGCACGAACGCGCGACGCAGACTTCACGTGAATCTTGAGAGGAACCAGGGGGCGTTCTCGTATCCGATACGATACGAGGGCGGTATCTGATGCGATACAAACCGTCATCGCAACGCGGCCCCTCTTCGCCCTGGCTTGCAATTGGTGCTCTCCGATGATGCGCGAGCGTGCAGCTTCTCGCCCTGAATGCGCCCGGCGTCCTGCCATCCCTTGAGCATGACTCATTGTGCATTGAACATTCCGTGACGAATCTCCCGCCGCATCATTCAGGCACGCTTGCCTGGGCACTCCGCATCACTCGCCCGAACTGGAACTCCTGCCCGAGAAGCCCCTCCTCTACTAGGCCCTCCGGAAGATTGACTTCGCCCCGGCAGGTCGGTACGATCACCTTCGACAGCTAGGGGTGCCATCCGGCTGAGAGTCCGACTTGCTCGGGCGACCCTCACAACCTGACCTGGGTAATACCAGCGTAGGGAAGCGACCGGTTGACTGGCTTCGTGATCGATTCAAGCCGCACCCTCGCTGGATGCGGCTTTTTTTATTTCGGCTGTCAGACGCTCACCTCCGACGAAAGGATGTCCGCTATGAGCGAGGCCCATACACAGAACGGTTCCAGCAACGGTCATGGCTCCAAGCCCTCGACCGCGCGCCTCACCACGACCCCTTTTGCGGCTTCGCGCAAGGTGCATGTTGACGGCGCGCTCCCGGGGGTCCGGGTCCCGATGCGCGAAATCAGCCTGACCCCCACGCAGTCAGCCAACGGCCAGGGCTCTACGCCCAACCAGCCGATCACGATTTACGACACCTCCGGTCCTTATACCGATCCGAACGTGACGATCGATGTGCGCGCCGGCCTGCCGCCCTTGCGCCGAGCCTGGATCGAGAGTCGCCGGGATACGGAAGAACTTTCGCAGGTCACGTCCCAGTACGGGCGTCAGCGAGCCGCGGACCCGAAATTGGCCGACCTCCGGTTTACGCATATTCGCAAGCCGCTCCGCGCCAAAGCCGGACACAACGTCAGCCAGATGCACTATGCCAAGAAGGGCATCATCACGCCGGAAATGGAATTCATCGCGATCCGGGAGAATCAGTCCCGCGCAAGGGCCAAAGAACTCCTGGCCTCGACCAACGGCCATGGCGGCGGCGTGTTGCAGCATCCCGGCCAAGCCTGGGGCGCGCGTATTCCAAACATCATCACCCCCGAATTCGTGCGCGACGAAGTGGCCCGCGGACGCGCGATTATCCCGAACAACATCAACCACCCGGAAACCGAGCCGATGATCATCGGCCGGAACTTCCTCGTGAAGATCAATTCCAACATCGGCAATTCCGCGGTCGCCTCCTCGATCGAGGAAGAAGTCGAAAAGATGATCTGGTCGATCCGTTGGGGCGCCGACACCGTGATGGACCTCTCGACCGGCAAAAACATTCACGAGACACGCGAGTGGATCATCCGCAACTCGCCCGTACCGATCGGCACGGTGCCGATCTATCAGGCACTCGAAAAGGTCAACGGCAAGGCCGAAGACCTGACCTGGGAAATTTTCCGGGATACGCTGATCGAGCAGGCCGAACAAGGTGTGGACTACTTCACGATCCACGCCGGAGTCCTGCTGCGTTATGTGCCGATGACAGCGAAACGCATGACCGGCATCGTCTCGCGCGGCGGCTCGATCCACGCCAAATGGTGCCTCTCGCATCACCAGGAAAACTTCGCTTATACGCACTTCGAAGAGATCTGCGAAATCATGAAGGCCTACG
This sequence comes from Nitrospira sp., assembly GCA_024998565.1. Lineage (NCBI taxonomy): Bacteria > Pseudomonadati > Nitrospirota > Nitrospiria > Nitrospirales > Nitrospiraceae > Nitrospira > Nitrospira sp. The sequence goes on along the minus strand of JACOEM010000004.1, from coordinate 16,885 downwards.
ATGTGGCCTTCAGCCTAGGCGATGGCTTACGGCCCGGTTCGATTGCCGATGCCAACGACGAGGCGCAATTTGCCGAATTGGAGACCTTGGGCGAACTCACCAAGATCGCGCGGAACCATGATGTCCAGGTGATGATCGAAGGTCCCGGCCATGTGCCGATGCATATGATTCAAGAGAACATGGAGAAGCAGCTGAAGGAATGCCAGGAGGCGCCGTTCTACACGCTGGGGCCGCTCACGACGGACATCGCTCCCGGTTATGACCACATCACCTCCGGCATCGGCGCCGCGATGATCGGCTGGTATGGTTGCGCGATGCTCTGTTATGTCACGCCGAAAGAACACCTCGGTCTGCCGACCAAGGAGGATGTAAAGGTCGGCGTCGTGACGTACAAGATTGCCGCCCACGCCGCGGACCTGGCCAAAGGCCATCCGGGTGCCCAAGCGCGTGACAACGCCTTATCAAAAGCGCGCTTTGAGTTCCGCTGGGAAGATCAATTCAACCTGTCGCTGGACCCGGACACCGCCCGCTCGTATCACGATGCGACGCTGCCGGACAATGCCGCGAAGGTCGCGCATTTCTGCAGCATGTGCGGACCGCATTTCTGTTCGATGAAGATCACGCAGGACGTCCGCGACTATGCGGCACAGAAACAGCTGGAGGAGCAGCAGGCCATCCAGATCGGCATGAAAGAAAAATCAGAAGAATTCAAAAAGGCCGGTTCAGAAATCTATCTATAAGGCGGATCAACATGGCTATCCGGCAAGGCCACAGGCGAACTCAAACCGGAGGCGTACCCTCCGGGGTACGTTGAGGATTGGATGGAGCCGAGAACGAAGCCGGGAATCATGTTCAGCATCCGCTGAGAGGGAAGGTAGCATGGGAAAGCCGAAGCCGGCGCCATTACGCGAGCGCGATATCACCCGCCAGATTGCGCGGGAGTACTATAAAGAGTTCGATCAGCTGATCGAGAGCGACGTTATCATCGTCGGCGCCGGGCCCTCCGGCCTCATTTGCGCCCACGATCTCGGCCGGATGGGCATCAAGACCCTCATCGTAGAGCAGAGCCTGGCCCTCGGCGGCGGCTTCTGGTCCGGCGGGTATTTGATGAACAAAGCCACCATCTGCGCCCCCGCGCATAAGATTCTCAAAGAAGTGGGCGTGCCTTGCAAGCAGATCAAGGAATGCCCCGGCATGTACATGGTCGATCCTCCGCATGCCACCGGGGCGCTGATTGCCGCCGCCTACAACGCCGGCGCGAAGATCATGAACCTGACGCGGGTCGTCGATCTGATCCTGCGCCGCGAAGGCGTGCTTGAAGGCGTCGTCGTCAACAGCACCACCGCCGAAATGGCGGGCCACGATATTATCCATGTCGATCCGATCGCCTTGGAGAGTAAAATCGTGGTCGATGCCACCGGACATGATGCCGTCGTCGTCAATCTCCTGCACAAGCGCGGGCTCTACCAGCAGGTTCCGGGCAACGGCGCGATGTGGGTGTCGCGGTCGGAAGAAGAAGTGATGGACCGGACCGGGGAAGTCTCTCCCAATTGTTTCGTGATCGGGTTGGCCGTCGCGGCCGTGTTCGGCACACCACGAATGGGCCCGGCCTTCGGATCGATGTTGCTCTCCGGCCGCTATGGCGCGGAGTTAATTCAGAAGAAACTGAAACAAGGCAAGAGCATATAGCTGATAGCGAACGGCTGGTAGCAGGGAACGGACCATCGAACTGCTATGCGCCATACGCCATTGGCTCTTGTGATCACACATGGATGTTCAGGACTTTCTTATACAGGGCGACGGCAGCGAAGAAGACAAGCGCGAAGCCTGGCAGCTGTTCCAGCAAGCCTATGAGCAGCAGATGAAGGGGCAGCTGGAAGAAGCGGTCAGTCTCTACAAGCTGTCGCTCGCGACGCATCAAACCGCCGAGGCCTATACGTTCCTCGGATGGACCTACAGCTTCATGGGTAAGCTGGACGAGGCGATCGATGAATGCCACAAGGCCATCGCCTGCGATCCGCACTTCGGGAATCCCTACAACGACATCGGCGCCTACCTGATCGAAAAGGGTGATCTGGACGAGGCGATTCCCTGGTTTCAAAAAGCCATGCAGGCCAGGCGGTATGAGAGCCCGGCTTTCCCGCATCTGAATCTGGGCCGGGTCTACGAGCGCCAGGGCAAGTGGAGCGAGGCGATCGACTGCTACAAACAGGCGCTCGCCCTCAACCCGGACTACGCTTTGGCCAAGAAGGCTCTGGGTCGGCTCATCAGCTCACTGAATTAGGGATCATAGGACAGGAACCGGATGAGCATCACGATTTTAGTGGCCGTGACCGACATTTTCTTTTACACCAAGGTACGCGATGCCTTGCGGCCGCAGGGCTACACGCTGGAGCGGATCCGCAGCCAGGATGAGGTGGCGGAAAAAACCGCCTCGGATTCTCCTGCTGCCCTGATCCTCAACATGAACGATCTGGCGATCGATGCCTTCCAAGCGCTGGAAACCCTCCGGGCCGATCCCGCGTTGCGCTCGCTCCCCATCCTGGCCTTTGCCAATCACGAAGAAACGGACACCTGGCGCCGCGCCAAGGACCTAGGCGTGACGAAGATCGTCTCCAGAAATGAATTCTCCGCGCGAACCAGAGAGCTGGTTGAAGAAATCATAGCCAACAGCAGTCAGCGATCAGCCGTCCGCTCAGAGATGAACGCTGAAGGCTGAGAGCAGAGAGCAAGAATCCAATGAAACAATCCCGACTCCACGATCAGCACCAACAACTAGGCGCCATTTTCGAGAGCACCGCAGGATGGTCGATGCCGACCCACTATGGTGATCCCGCCGCAGAATATGCCGCCGTCCGCGGCGCCGTCGGGCTGTCCGATCTGTCGCACCGCGGAAAAATCCGGGTGACCGGCGACGATCGCATCAAATGGCTCCAGAGCATCATCAGCAACGACATCCTCCCGCTTCAACCAGGCCAGGGGCGCTACTCCAGCTTCCTGACCCATAAGGGAAAAATGCTCGGCTACTTCCGGGTGTATGTGCAAGCCGATGCCGTGTGGGTCGAAGATGTGGGCGAGGTGGGTGAGGCCACATTTCAGGCGTTGCGAAAGTTCCTGCTCTACGGCACCAAGGCTAAGATGGAGAATTGCGGAGAAAGCTGGGGCTTGCTGCTGGTGAGCGGGCCGAAATCAGCAGAGGCCGTCGCCGCGGCATTCGGTATCGAGGTCCGCGCCCTTCAGCTCTTGCACACCCTCCCCGCCACGATCGGCGGGCAGCAGGGACTGATCCTGCGTACCGAAGAAACTGGCGAACAGGACTTTGAAGTCTTGCTGCCGGCCGATGCGGTCCCCGCCGCCTGGAACCAGCTCATGACATCAGGCGCACTGTTCGGCATCAAGCCCGTCGGCACACAGGCGCGCGAACTGTTGCGCATCGAAGCCGGTCTGCCCAAGGCCGGTCCGGATCTCAACGAAGAGATTGTCCCCCCGGAAGCCAACCTGGAAGGCAAGGCGTTCAGCCTTTCAAAAGGTTGTTACCCGGGACAGGAAGTCGTGGCCAGGATGGATACCTATGGGAATGTGCGCCGGCATCTGGTCGGATTGATCATCCAGGACAACACGGTTCCGCCTGCAGGATCAAAGCTATTCAGCGGAGATCGGGAGGTGGGATGGATCAGCAGCGCTGCCTTCTCGCCACAGCGCAATGCCGTCCTGGCCTTCGGGTTTCCCTTGCGAGACTTTTCTTCCCCTGACACCACACTGACGGTCGAAGTGGCAGGGACGCGCCATCAGGCTACCGTCCATGCCCTTCCATTTCAGAAGCACTCGTAGCAGGATGTTGAAAACGTTCGCCCGTGTCGTTCAGCGCCTCAACGTACCTCTGAAGATACGCGTCAACACTTCACCCGCTGCGGCCTTGCTGGACGGCCGTGTTGACCATCCTTCGGGCCTCGATCACTCGCACCAATAACGACACGTTTTCGAGCGGCAGAGGTGTGTTACTTTTCAGGATTGCGCACGGCCGACACGGCTGACGCAAATCCGAGCAGACTCTTCCGCTCCTCATCATCCAACGCCAACAGCAGATGCGTCTCTTCGGCGTGCATCAGCCGGAGGCTCAAGAAGGGTTCTTCCCGGCGCTTTTCGCGGTTATCCCACATGGCATCGATGACCTGCACCTTATCCAGCTGACCGACGGACACGACATCATAGCGGAAATAGGAATCCCCGATGACGATGTCGAAAATCACGTTGCCGGCCGTGAGCAGCACCAGATTGAACCGTCCCTGATCTTCGTACCCTTCGGGCAGGAACTTATTGATATGACACCGGGCCACTTTGCGATCGCCCAAGGCTGCCTGGAACTTGAGTTGCAAAGCTTCGTAATCGATTTGGAGCGCCTTTTCATCGGCCGTGGTCGCCCCGACCGCCGCGTCCTTTGCCTTTTCAAAAATTTCGGCTGCTGACAACAACCCTGCCATAGTTCCCTACTCCTTCGTTACAAGACGGTCCGATGTTTATTATCTATGGGCGATTTAGAGGCTACGGGCAGCCCGCCTGGCGCGAATCGCCCGGGCGACGCCGACCAGCGCAATGCCGGCCCACGCGAATTCCAGCAGAACAAAACCCACCCGTCGATCTTCAATGGCGACAATTCCCAGCAGCAACGAGCCGAGGATGTTCAGCGCCAGATACCCCGCGTCCAATTCACGCCAGGTGCCGGCCTGAATGAGGCCATAGGCCACGAGCACCATCAGAGCTCCGACCACCGATATGACCTGCATCACCATGCTATGCTCGGGCACTCCTTGCCGGACGCCGCGTGAGAACAGGGTACGGTACCTGGCTGCTGGATCTGATTGCAAGCGGAAACTCCCCATGAAGAAGCGGGCAAGGAAACGCTGATGGGTTGGTGCCGATGTGGTTGAGCATCACTCCAGCGCGGTGCGTCGGCCTGTCTGGCAGGCTGCGCTCGCCGAGCCACCACATTGCATTTCCAGGTCGATCTCCGGCATACTTTGCGACAATCAGGGGGGATACCGATGAGCGGACAGAGCTGTTTAATCGACGGATGTCAGGCGAGAGTGTATGCGCCAGCAGGCACCCATGCCATCTGCAAGGATCACTTTCTCGGCTTCCTCACGTGGAGGCGGCGACGAGGCCCACAGATGTTTCGTAAATATGCCGGCATGACGATGGACGAACGCGATGTGATCGCGGGTGAGTGGCTCCAGACCCTCGGCACCAAAGACCTGCCCCACCCCATTCCCGGCTTGTAAGTCTCTCCGCTTCACCTGCACCTTCCTGTCCTGCACCGGACGGAAGGTCAGGCAATTCAAACCGGTCTCCTGCCTGTCGGTCCTCAGCGTTGGCCTCCCCGACCGGGACGCCTCAGGCCCGAGCCCGTCTCTAGCAGATTTCCCTCCAGCGCCGCTTTAAGTAATTGGGCAGTATTACACGCGCGCAACTTCTTCATCATATTCGAGCGATGAGTATCGGCCGTCTTCATGCTGATATTCAGCTGCTCTGCGATACTTCGATTGGTATGGCCATCCCAGATCAGGCGGAGAATTTCCAACTCACGCGGCGTGAGATCCTCCGGCCTTCGCTTTACGGCGGCCGCTGCAAGAGCGTCGGACGATGGACGATGTGTCGTGAAGACCCCGTCCTCCGTCACCTCTTGGTTCCCTACCCGGCTGTCTTTTTTCTCAGCCAACATCAAGTTCCTCCTTTGCCGTTTCTTTAGTTCCCCCGCGCCAAGGCAGGCTTGGACGTGTCCCAGAGACGTTGCAGGTACCCCAACACCGCAGTAATAGCTTGTGCCCGCGGCTGCCAGGAACCCTGTGCATTCCCGTTGAGCTCAACCCAACACCCATCGACTTTTTGGCGGACGATCAACCGCTCGAACATGCCGTGGGTGGCCGGTTGAATGGCCAGCAGATACTCCTGCTCCTCCCTGTCTTTGAGTAAGAACCCCTTCACCATCATGATCACTCCTCCCTTTGTTCTGCGCATTCAGGACTCTCGACTGCGCGACTCCATCAAAATCCCCAAGGTCTTTGCCCTACGAGACATATCTCCACTAGATCAAGGGCTGTGCCAAGCCACGCCTGAAAGACATTGTTCTATTCAAAACAATATGTTGCGCAATAATTCTGGATTTATGCCCAATGCCATAGGTTGTGCCACAAGAAACAAGAGTGTGCCAGAATCCAAGCGTGAGACAGTATCGTGAGACACTTCTGGCGACAGATCGGCCCGGTGAGGCCGCCATAGCGCAACAGATTCCGGTGATCTTGAGCAGGCGCGGGGAGTGTGCGGAATGCGAATGGGACGAGAGTTTACAGAACCAAAGAGAACGGCAGGGAAACTGGAAGCGCAATCGTCAGGCGACGATCATTCAGCGCAAGCACAACCGTCAAGGGAACGAGTGGAGATATAGGTGAGGTTATTGGTGTACCGGGTAAACCCCTTCTGACGGCCGAACAACCGCAGGAGACAGCCCTCGCCTTTACGTTGTATGAAGAAACTATAGTCGGCGCCGGATGGCGACGAGACGCCGAAGGGACGGGGGCCCAAAGAACCGGTCGCCAACACCTCAGTGGTATTCACGGCCAGGCGATTCGCGACATCACCTTGCTCACGCTCCTCGATGAGGATCGACTGAAGCTGGTCTTTGACCTTTTGCCGACAGGATTCATCCGACCACGTCGTGACCTGAGCGACGGTCGTACAGCCGGTGAGGAAGAAGAGTCCCAGCGCCAACCACCCGGCACCGACCGTCCTTCGAGCTTCGCCGGACATCCGGAGCCTCCGCAGCAATGGGGCTAGCCCATCACCGGCGAGCCATGGTGATGAATCATCAACCACTCGTCGCCGATACGCTCAAAGAGATTGGTCGCGAGGACACGCGTTTCGACCGGCTGGTCGTCTTGACGGCTGGTGAGATGTTCGGTGCAGATGACCCACCCCAGGTCCCCTGCGACCTGAACCTGCACATCCGACAGCTCGAATTTCATGGAGAAGGTATTGTTGAAGATCAGCACCCAGGAATCGCGCACCGCCGGCCAGTCGCTGCGGAGGCTCCAGCCGGGATGAATGCAGGTGACGTATTCGAGATGCGCCCACACTTTGTCCATCTGGAGCATGTCCAGGCTTTCAAAGGCGGCATAAAAGGCGAGATTGGCGCGGGTGATTTCTTCGATACGCTGTTCGACCACGGCTCGCTCCTGCAACGGTGCGGCATTCTACTGCAAACACCCTCGCCGGCGCGAGCCTCATTTCTACTGTGAGGGGGCGGATTCGCGGGGAGCCGCTGCGCCGCCGGGAGTGGGACTTCCCCCGAGAACGCAGGCCGCCGCGAACCCCATCAGCCCGCATGGGTGGCGAGCAGCCCCTCTTCCAGCGCGGTCTTCAAGAGTTGCGCAATGTTGGACACACGCAATTTTTTCATCATATTGGCGCGGTGAGCCTCCGCGGTCTTGATGCTGATATGCAGCCGCTCCGCGATCGTACGATTCGTCAGGCCGGCCCAAACCAACTGCAAGATTTCCTGTTCGCGAGGAGTCAAGTCTTCAGGACGCCGTTTGGCCACCAGGCCTCCGCCCAACGCCTGCGCGATCCCCGGTGTCGAGCCCTGCGCATTCGCCTCACGTTCAACCTGCACAACATTCTGCTGTTCACTCCACATGGTGCTCTCCTTGGTTCTAGTTCTGGCCCTTCATTCCTTCACGAGTCGCGGGCGGAAATCCCGATGAGATCGGCGACAACCCTTGCAGGTATGTCAACACCGCTCCGACTGCCCTCGTTCGATCCGTCCAGGTTCGGTGCGGCACTCGCGACATATCGATCCAAGATCCGTCAATCTGTTCTTTTACATCAGGCTGATCGAAGGGTCCGAGGGACGAGGGCTGAATCGTCACCAACACTTCCTGCTCCGCATCGTATGAGAGTAAAAATCCTGCGACATCCATATGCGTCCCCTCTTTGGCCTCTCCCCGTCGTTCGACCCGTTATGGCCGGTGGTAACTCGCTCTCATGCCTCTTCTCATATCAAGGATCGTGCCATCAAAGACGGCGGGTGAAGCATCAAGCAATACTAGGCACTTGCGCTGATTGATAGAAAATCCATCCATTTCGCGCGTCAAGGACATGGCGCAATGCGTTGTGCCAGACCTGTGTCATGTTGCCTCGTTGCACAGTTTCAGCACCTGCACACGCGGGTGCGGCTACGCTGAATCTGATACGCGCGAAATGGCTCGTCAGGCGAAGAAAGTAGGAAATGGTGGATTCAGAGGAAAGATCTATCTGACGCGGAGGTACAGGTCCCCGCATTTAGATCGTAATCGAGGCGGATTCACTGAAGGGGTGCATCTCCCCCATCACCCGGTGCGGATACATCGTATTCAGCCAGGCGGCGATAGAAAGTTCGTCGGCTCATCCCTAACAACCGTGCGGCTTCCGAGCGGTTGCCGCCCGTTTGCTGCAGCGCCCCGACCATGCGAGTCCGTTCGTCCTGGCGCTGAAGCGGCACATAGGTCGCCGCCGGCTCCGGATTCCGGACCTCCGGCGGAAGATCCTCCACCCGTACGACGGTCCCCTTGCAATGAATCAGGGCCGACTCCACCGCACTCTTGAGTTCTCGCACATTACCGGGCCACGAATGGCTGATGAGGACCTGCAAGGCTTCCGGACTCACTTGTAACACAGGCTTCTCCATCACGGACCGGAACTGTCCGAGAAAGGCATGGACCAGTAACGGAATGTCGGTGGGCCGCTCACGAAGCGGGGCGAGTTGGAGTCGCGCCACCTTGATGCGATACAGCAGGTCCCGTCTGAACGTGCCTTTTTCGACATCTTCGACGAGGTTATGGTGTGTCGCCACCACCACCCGCACATCCACCTTGCGCGGCTTCGATTCTCCCAACCGGGTCACTTCACGTTCTTGCAGCACACGCAGGAGGCTCGTCTGCACGGCGGGAGAAATATCCCCGATCTCATCCAGAAATATGGTGCCCCCCTGCGCGGCCTCGAACACACCCTCCTGATTGTCGATCGCGCCTGTGAAGGCCCCCTTCTTATGACCGAAGAGCTGGCTGCCCAGAATGGAGTCGGTGAACCCGGCGCAATTGACGGCGAGAAAGGTATGAGGTGCGCGGCGGCTGGAGAGATGAATTGCGCGGGCCACCAATTCCTTTCCCGTGCCGGTTTCGCCTTCGATCAGCACGGTCGCATCGACGGCCGCGATCTTCTGGATCTCTTCGTAGAGCACCACCATCGCGGGACTCCGGCCGATCAGGTCATGGAACTTGCCGTGATCGGCCAACTGCGACTGCAAGGCCTGCGCTTGATCTTCCGCCGCGAAGCGCCGTCGCACACTCTCCACCCACTGCTCCGCGATCGTCAGCCGCAGCTTCAAGAACTCCACACCGACGGGCTTCACCAGATAGTCGTTGACCCCTGCCTGGAGCGCCGTACGCAAGGATTCCGGAGAATCATGTCCGGTGATCATGACAATGACACAGCGGTCGCCGCCGGGACTCGATCGGATGGTCCGACACACCTGCAGTCCGTCCATTCCGCCCCCTCGCAACTCCCAATCGAGTAACACGAGTTCATAGGGTCGCCGACTGTAGGCCTCCCAGGCGGACTCACCATCGGCACAGCCCGTGACGTCATGTCCCCGCGCCTCAATGACCTGTTCGAACAGGCGCCGGATATCGATGTGGTCTTCCACCAGCAAGACACGCATGGCTTGGATACTCCTTACACATAGACCAGTTGCAGCCGCTCCAGAAAACGGGTGAGCCTGTGGAGCGCCTCGCGAACGCACGCGCCGTCCTTCTGGCCCGCCGCCGTTTCCAACGCGCGCCCGTACGCGCTGATGGCTTCGAGACCATAGGTCCCCCCGGCCCCCTTGAGCCCATGCCTGATCTCGCGAATCGTCTCAAAATCTCCTCGATCGATTGCGTCTGCAATCTGGACAAGTTCCTGTCGTCGATGCTCCAGGAACCCCGGCATCAGGGATTCAAACTCTCCGCTCACCTGCAACACGACGGATTCGGACGACGCATCCGACGACGACGGCGCGACCGGATCGGAAGTTTGAAAATACAGTTGCACGGCTTCCAGCAGGCGAGCCTTACGGATAGGTTTCGTCAAATGCGCCGTACACCCCGCCTCCAGACTCCGTTGGACTTCACTCTGCAACGCATTGGCCGTCAGCGCCAGAATCGGAACCGGACTCCGGCCTTGCGCCTGCTCCCACGACCGAATCGCCCTCGTCGCGGCATACCCATCCAATACGGGCATTTGAATGTCCATTAGCACCAGATCGTACGAGCCCCGCTGGAACATCTCGACGGCAAGTTGGCCGTTGGCCGCCGTCTCAACCCGATGGGGGGTCGATTTGAAATAAAACTCCATCATACGGCGGTTGTCGACAAAATCCTCGGCCAGGAGAATCTTCAGCCCCGGCATGTCCCCGGTCGACTCCGGCGGCTGAGGCGACAGCGCATGGCTCTCAGCCAACGCCACCTTGCCGATCACCGCCATCATGCCGTTGAACAAATCCGATCGTCGAAACGGTTTCGTGAGATAGCGCACCACTCCGCACTCGCGGGCCCGCGCCTGGTCACCGGCGCGCCGCTCGGAGGTCAGCATGATCATGGATACTCCCGCCAGGCCCGGGGTACGGGCAATTGTCTCCGCGACCTGCCACCCGCTGAGTTTCGGCATGCGCACATCCAGGATCACCAACCGATACGGCACACCGGCTTTCGACGCCCGACGTAGCTCGAACAGCGCCTCCTCGCCTCCCGGGACCTCGGCCGCTGGAATACCCCATCCTGCCAGCGTTTCCCGCACAATCAGGCGGTTGGTCGCGTTGTCGTCCACGATGAGGGTCCGCAAGCTCGCCAGTTGCTCCCACTGCGCCGGCGGGACCGCCGGCACCGGCTGGACATGCACGGCGAACTTGGCGGTGAAGCTGAACGTACTCCCCCTGCCCAGTTCGCTGTCCACCCACATCTTGCCGCCCATCCGCTCAACCAGTCGTCGGGAAATCGTCAACCCGAGCCCGGTGCCGCTGTATGGCCTGGTCGTTGAGGAATCCACCTGGGTAAATCGCTCGAAGATGGCAGCCAACTTGTCTGTGGGAATTCCAATGCCGGTATCCCGCACCGTAAACAGAATGGTCCCCGGGCCGTCCGCCTGCGGATCCCGTTCCACGCGCAACACCACTTCGCCTTCATCAGTGAACTTGATGGCATTGCCCAGCAGGTTGAGCAACACTTGCCGCAGACGATTCGGGTCGCCCACCAGCGACGTCGGCACATCCGGCTGAATCTGGTAGGCCAACTCCAGGTTTTTCTCGCTGGCGCGCACGGCAACCAGTTCAGCCGCCCGTTGCACCAGGTCGTTGAGATCGAAGTCCACCACATCCAGATCCAAGTGGCCGGCTTCGATTTTTGACAGATCCAGCACATCGTTGATCAGGCTGAGCAGGTTGCTCCCGGCATCGCGAAAAATCTGCACATATTCCCGCTGATCCTCGTTCAAGGGGGTTTCCGATAACAGATCCGCCATGCCGACGATTGCGTTCATCGGCGTCCGGATCTCGTGGCTCATGGTCGCCAGGAAGTCGCTCTTCGCCCGGTTTGCGAACTCGGCCGCCTCCTTCGCCGTCATGAGCGCATTTTCAGCCTCCAGCCGTTGCTTCGCTTCGTAGGCCAGGGTCACCAGGTTCCCGACGGACGTGGCGAACTGCACTTCTTCTCGCGTCCATTCGCGCGGCAGGCCGACCCGCTCATGACAGACCACGCCGGCCAATCGACCGCCGAAGAAAATGGGCACGTCCAGCAACGAGGCGATCCCGAGAGCCCCGAGATAGGGCTGTACCAATTCGCCCGTGCGTGAATCAGCCGCGACATCATGCGCATCGACCACTTGCTCCTGGAGCAATTCGGCGAAGTAGCGAGGGTACTCGGCCACATTCAATCGTTGTCCCCGTGAATGCCGCGCCTGACCTTGCTCATACAGCTCCACACAGTCCAGAATCGTTCCGGTTCGATCCAGCAACCAGACACTCGCCCGATCCACCCCCAGCACCAGCGCCGACGTCTGCATCAGTTCTTCCAGCGCCAACTGCCAGTCCCCCGACCCGATATGCTGGCTTTTTGTCAGCCGCATCAAGGCATGTTGGTGCGCCTGCAGCACCGATTGACTACGACGCAACGCTGCCTCCGCTTCCGTGCGTCTCGTGATATCCAGCACGAGGGTGAGCACGCAGGTCTCCCGGCCGATGCACACCGGCTCGACATTGAACAGCCCATGCCGCACTTCGCCGGATTTCGTGCGGAACTCTTTTTCCAGATGTCGCAGAAATCCGTCGCGCGTCAAGATCTCAGCCAAGTGCCGGCGATCCTCCGGATTCACCCAGATTCCGATATCCAGCGAGGACATGCCGATCAGCTCTTCGCGGGAGAATCCGGACACCCGCACGAACGCCTCATTCACGTCCAGCACCCGGCCGTCCTCAAGCCGGCTGATCGCCATCCCGGCCGGACTGCTGTGAAACGCCTTGGAAAAGCGCTCCTCGCTTTCGCGCAACGCCTGCTCGACACCTTTCCGCTCGGTGATGTCCCGGGCCACCACTTGAAAGCCGCTGACGACGTCCCCCTCCAGTAACAGCTGCGTATGCTGCCCCAACCACACTTCCCGGCCGTCCTTGGTGGCCACCGGCACCTCATAGACGGTGCGAGGCGTTTTGCGGACAAACTGGCGGCCATAGAACCGCTCGGCTTGCGAACGGCACTGCGGCAGAACGATCTCTAAGTAGTGCCGACCGAGCAACTCCTCCGGGAGATAGCCCAGGACACGAAGCGAAGTCGGGTTACAGTAGATGAACCTCCCCGCGGCATCGGTCCGATAGATGATATCGCCGGCCTGTTCCACCAATGTGCGGTATCGGTCTTCGCTTTCCCGTCTCGCCTCCTCAGCCTGTGTTCTCGCCGTGACATCCAGATGAATGCCGGTCATCCGGACCATCCGCCCCTGCTCATCACACACTCCCGCGCCCAGCGAAGAGATCCAGCGATAGGACCCGTCGTGATGCCGGAGGCGGTGGTCCAGACGATACTGTTTGGTATATCCCTCCTGAAACAACCTGACCGTCGCCAGCGCCCGCGCGCGGTCGTCAGGGTGAAGACGCGCCTGCCAGTCGGCGACCGTCGCACCGATTTCAGCTTCGGTACATCCAAGCTGGCTTTTCCAGCGCGGGGAATAGTAGGCGGTGTGTTCCTGCAGATCCCACTCCCACACCCCAACATCCGCACCTTCCGCGGCCAGTTCGAACCGCTCCCGACTCTCGCGCAATTCGGCTTCGATCCGCCGTTGCTCAACCAATTGAGCCGTCAGCCGGTCGTTGGCGGAAACCAGATTCTTCGTCTGCTCCGCCACTCGCAGCTCCAGGCGACTATTGGCGGCACGCAATGCGTCCTCGGCTTCACGCCGCTGCGACAGCAGGTAGGCGGCCCCCCAAATCACGACGGTACCCAGAGCACGGCTGAACATCACCGTCGTCACATCGACACCGGGAGGCGCGAGCCACAATCCTCCGGCAAGTAAGACCGTGCATACCGAGGCATATCGCAGGGGAGCCGCAGGCGGGTCGAGTCGCGAACTCAGCCAGAGCGGGAACAGGTACAAAAGCCACATCCCATGCCCCAGCGGAATCGCCGCATCCAACACGAAGACTCCCGCAGTCACCAGGCAAATCGCAGCCAGCATCCTTAGAATCGTCTCCTCAGAACTCCGCACGAATAAGCGATTCGCAAGTCGGTCTCCCCCAAATCCATCGGTAAGATACGCCCATGATTCACTGAGGTAAACCCCGGCAATCGGCCCTAGTACGGCCCTACTCCGTGGAGCAGTGATCAGAAGAGGTTGAAAGAGAAACCGTCACGTTCCCGGCAGACTGGCACGCGACCACATCATGTGAGACAAGGAGAAGGAGGGGGGTATGAGTCGGTCGACTCCTGCATGCGGCTCCGGATCACGGAGGGGACTTGCCTGACAGCCCGATGTAATGGGACGGAACTACGATTTGAGGAGATAGGGCTCCCAGAAGGTGCGATCGTACCGCGGCCAGGCATGGCAGCCGAAAGGGAGTCGCCGATTGTTGAGTTCAAAACAACGCCCGGGAACAACCTCGAAGGCGAACCGAAGTCCCATGTCGAACGAGGCGACCTTGAACTGATCGTCATATCGCACCGCCTCATCGGACCAGAAATGATCTTCATTTTTGGTTCCATCGGGACGTAGATGCCATTGCGCGACCTGTCGCTTCACCCCATTGAACCGTTTGATATATTTGAACCACTTCCTTGGCAGATACACCCCCCGCACGTACCAGGGCGTCCCGGACACGACTCGCTGCCAATACACTTCAGGATGGATCCAATACTGTTCCGACGAGAGCACGCGCAGAAAACTCGAGACTTTTCGAAGAGACAACCCGCCGTTTCCGACCCGTGGCGTCCCCACCCACGGGCTGTCGGCACATTGCACCCATGGTGCGCCGATATAGTCGACATCCGTGGCGCACCATTCCAACAACTGATCCGAAAACACCAGGGCATCGAGCTGATAAATGAGGATATAGCGATACTTCCGGAACGACTCGTAAAAGGCAGGCGACAGCATCAGTTTCCCATTTGCAATCGCACTCCCGAAATAGCCGTCGTCGAACCGTTGAATCTGATAGCCCGGCCGCTCAATCTCCAGACTCCGCGGCACCACCAGAAATTTGTCGTACCGGCCGAGAAAATGTTCCAGATGGCGAAACGAGACTTCTTCATCCCGGGTAAAGTGTGCTCTGTTGTAAGCAGGCACCACCACCGCGACGCTTCCTCTGTCGAGCACACCGTCCTGCGATATCAGCATCCGCCCTCACCTCGCATGCGTGGTAGTATCAACATCAGCTGCTCCGATCATACCGTGTAGCTCCATCGTGGTCGTGGTCTTGCTGCGCCCCTCTCAGGACCGCCGGGCGACTGATGCATGCGCAGTGACAGGCCGCACCCTGTCCGAGCCAGGCCGCGCGACGGCCCGCACCACATGAATAATCGGTCAGGTTATGCCACTCCGCCGAAGGCCGTAGAATCGAAATCGGCGTCCAGGGAGATTGCAGCGGGTTCGGCTGAGGATTGTCGCACCGCATCCATGGCGCGCTGCACGGCGAGTCCGTCATGAAAAGACGCGTCGATCTCGGCGTTCAAACTTCCGCGAAGACAGGCATCAACAAAACTGTGCATCATGCGGGAAAGACAATGAGGTTGGCCATCTGAGGCCTGGACCGGCAACGGCACGACTTCCCAGCCGGGTTGCGACGGGCGTGAGATTGTCAAGACATCCACCGACCCACGGCTCAATGAAGCCTTCAGGGCTCCCTGTCGCCCGACCAACTCGATGTACGCTTTGTCGCCGGAATTCGGGGTCGCGCGACTCGCAAACAACTGTCCCTGAATCCCACCTCGACAGGTAAACGCCGCCGATGCGATGTCGTCGGTTTCCACATGAGCGAGCACGCCGGTTCTCGCATCGATCCGTTTCCGTGGAACCAGAATGGTATTTCCTGAAACGGCCTCGATCGGCCCGAGCACAAATCCGACAAGGTCAAAGAGGTGGGACCCGACGTCGTACAATACCCCGGCTCCGGCGGAATCGAGGTGTTCGCGAAAACCAATCTTCGAACCAGGTCTCAAGCCATCCCAGGAATCATAGTGCACCGCCACATAATACGGCTCGCCGATCTCCCCGTTCAAAAGCCGGCGCTTCAGTTCCTGCACACCGTACAAGTAGCGATACGTGAACGCGGTCTGGTGAATCTTGCGGCTCTGCTCCGCGGCCCGAAGCATGTCAGCCGCTTCCTCCGTGTTCATCCCGAGGGGTTTTTCACAGAACACGTGCTTCCCGGCAGCAAACGCGGCCTGGGCCTGACGGGCGTGCACTACATTCGGGGTTGCTATCGTGACTGCATCGATGTCAGTCCGTGCGCAGACATCCGCATAGTCGAGCGACACTTCCGGCACACCCAACCGCTGCGCCGCCGCGCGGGTCCGTGCCGAGTCTCGCCCGCAGAGGACCACAACCTCCGCTTCCGGATGCGACTGCACGCCGGGCACATGACAGCTTTCGGCAAACGCTCCGGCCCCGATGACGCCCACTCTTAATTTGGTCATTCCGCCACCTTACAAAAAAATGTCACGACTGACGCGACGGAATCAGATCCCCTCGCGACAGGTCGGCGACAACCGTGTACGGCATGCTCACACAGGATGAGAGCCATGGCAGGCATCTGGGCTCACTGGTTCACTCTAGCGGATTACCGGAGGCGTGTCGAGACTGCTGCTTTATGGGAGTGAGAACTGCGTAGATGAACCGATGACACCGCAAACGCATGCTGTACCTGTTTATGCGGCGGGAAGAAGCTATCCGCCGGCGTGTTTGAGTCGGGCCGATTGCCAACCGACCAACCAGACGCCGGCCAGGATGAGCGCAATGCCCACGATCTCGCGGACGCCGATCGCCTCACCCAATACGAGCGCAGACAGAAGCAGAGCCGATACCGGGATGAGATTCACGAACACGCCGGCCCGCGAAGGACCCACCCCTTGCACCCCGTACAACCAGGCCTGCTGCCCCAATGCCGTGGCGAACACGATCAGATACCCTAAAGCCACCCACCCGGAGACCGGGACCACACTCGCTCCGGTCAACAGCAATTTCTGATCGGTCCACAGCAGAGGAATCTGCAACAAGAGGGACAGCAGCAGCGTTGTCCAGTTGACGGTGAGCGGAGAGAGCCGCTCCATCACCTGGCGAC
>JACOEM010000002.1:464521-605992 GCA_024998565.1 Nitrospira sp. | reverse complement strand
AACGCCACATCCGGTTCACCGGCCAGCGCATTGAAATCGGTGAAGTTGCTCATGTGGGGCAGGAGGATCACCGCCAGGTTGATACAGTCACGCTGAAACGCGACCTGTCGTCGGATATCGACGTCCAGACTGTCCTCTTGATCGAGTGCCAGGTCGCGCAAAAACGGCAAGACACCCAGGACAGGAATCCCTGTTCGCTCCGTCAAAAAACGGATGCCATCGGCAAAGAGCGCCGCGTCTCCCCGGAACTTGTTGATGACGATCCCGCAGACCCGGTCACGCTCCTCCGGCGTGATGAGATCGAGCGTGCCGATAATCTGTGCGAACACGCCGCCGCGATCGATATCCCCGACCAACACCACCTTGGCGTCGGCCATCTCGACGACCGGCCAGTTCACCAGATCGCGATCTCGCAGATTGACCTCCGCTGCGCTACCGGCGCCTTCGATGACCATGACCTCATACTGCGAGGCGAGGCGGTTGTAACTGCGTTCCACCGCCCGAAACAATTCAGAGTCCCGGCTCCGAGCAAAATAGGCCCGGGCCTCGCGCGTGGCAAATACTTTTCCCTGCACGATGATCTGAGACCTGGAATCGGATTCCGGCTTGAGCAGAATGGGATTCATATCCACATGGGGGGGAATTCCACAGGCTTCGGCTTGCAAGACCTGAGCGCGCCCGATCTCTCCGCCTTCCGGCGTGACAAAGGAGTTCAACGACATATTCTGCGCCTTGAAGGGCGCGACGCGGAACCCGGCGCGGTACAACAGCCGGCAGAGCCCCGACGTGATCATGCTTTTCCCGACATCAGAGCCGGTCCCCAGAATCGCAATGGCTTTGGCACGAGAAGGATGAGGCATAGGAAATGAAGAACGTTACGTGCGATGTGTCGCCGCCCACTCTTTCGCGCGCGCCAGACCTTGCGTGAGGCACTCGGCGACGACCCGTCCGATCAAGGATCCGATCGTAGTATGGGTTCCGGCATAGTCCGACCGGGGACCGCTCCCCCGCAGGGCACAGGCGACAACCACGGCGTCCGTCCCCGTGCCGGTCGCGCCGGGACGACCGGTCCAACTGGGCACCGCATGGTCACGCAGCACTCCGGTCTTGCTCTCCGTCACCACCTGCACCGCACAGACCAGGGCCGGCACGGCGAGGCAGGCATTGGTGACCACCATCAGATTGATCGTCCCGGCTCGACGGACCATGCTGTCAGCTTCTTCTCGCGGCGGCGGCTCACCTGCCCGCACCGCGTTGGTGACACCCACGGTGGAAAAACACTCGACCCAGATCCCATCCTGCGCCTCACGGCACGTCACAACCTGTTTCATCGGAACTGCCGTCATCAGGCCGACACAATCAGGATCCACTCCCAAATCCACCGCGATTCGCTTGAGGTAACGGGCAGGATGTTCCCACTTCGAGTGAGTCGCCTGCCGAACAGGATTGGAGGGCACCTGATGATTCACTATGTAGCGCGTCGTTCGAAGCCCTCCCCCCCTTGGAGCGGACGACAACACCCGCATGCGGGTTCCCAGATCGAGGATGAGCGTGTCCTTGGCAATTCGGTAGCGAGTGGTGAAACCATCCGGCCACATCGTCATGCGCCACCCTTGTGAAGGAGAACCGACAGGGCTCGCAGGAGGCGATCATTGTCGGCCCTGGGACGCACTGCGACGCGCACCGAACGGTCATTCAATCCAGGCACTTGCGAACAATCCCTTATCAGGAGTCCCTGCCGGCGAAGCGCGGCCACCACGGCGGTCGCTTTCTGCCCGACCGGCACCTCTATCAGCAGAAAATTGGCGGCAGAGGGAAAGACCGTGCAACCGGGCAACCGGGTTAGTGCCTTCTGGACGCGGGTTCGCTCCCGCTCCATGAAACGAAGGCTTCGCCCGGCGTGTCGCACATCTTTCAAGGCGGCGACCGCGGTTTGCTGCGCCAACATGTTCACCGACCAGGGCGGCTGCTGCGCCGCGATTCTGGCAATCACAGCAGGCTTCGCCGTGGCATAGCCCACACGCAGTCCGGGCAATCCATAAAACTTGGTAAAGCTGCGCAGCACGACGGTCCGTGGGGGAAGAGGCTCTGACAAGATCGACGCATGATTCGCATATTCCGCAAAGGATTCATCCACGATACACCAGAGTCCCCGGCGAGCCACCAGACGCGCACACTTCCTTACCGCGGCAGCCTCGCAGGCCTGACCGGTCGGGCTATTGGGATTGCAGAGGAGTACTGCATCAATGGGATAGGCGCCGCTCGCAGACTGCCGCCCCTTCTGCAACGTTGCGAGGACCGACTCCAGCGGAGGACGATATCCGTCGGCACGATCCGCCATCAGCATGGTGCCCCGTCCCCCGGCGCGTGTCATCGCTTCAGCATATTCGGAGAAGGTCGGGCCGATCAGCAGGAGATGTCTGATCCCCAATGTCCTGGGAAGGAGATGGATCAACTCTGTCGATCCGTTGCCGACCAGAAACTCCTCACTCGGGCGTTTCCAATACGCGGCCAGCGCCTGCCGCAGTGCCCAACAAGTCGGGTCCGGATAATGACCGAGCAACACCTCGGCTGTCCGCAGGGTTCGCACTGCGGCGGGAGACGATCCCAAGGGATTGATGCTGGCACTGAAATCCAGGAGTCGATGGAGATCTCGTCCTAACTCACGGGCCGCCGCATACACATCCCCGCCATGACCGATGCGCGTCATGATACCCATAGGGAGAGCAGTGCAAAGAAGAGCCCCAGTCCGGCAGCGACCACCATAATGCGAGTGGCCTGATCGATGTGCCCGGGCGTCAACGCGGTGCCGGCATCACCGATCAATTCACCCTCGTGAGCTACACCGTCGTAATAATTCCGCCCGCCGAGTTGCACGCCCAATCCGCCGGCCATGGCCGCTTCCGGCATGCCGCTGTTCGGGCTGGGATGTTTGTCGCCATCCCGATGCAGGATGTACCAACTGTCCTGCACACGATGCCACTGAGCGGTCGCCAGCCCCGAAGCCAACGCGATGAAGCCGCCAGTCAGCCTGGCAGGCACCCAATTCATCAGATCGTCCAATCGGGCAGAGGCCCAGCCGAAATGTTCATACCGCTCATCGTGGTGTCCCACCATCGAGTCGAGCGTATTCACCGCCTTGTAGGCCAGCGCAAGCGGCGCGCCGCCAAGGGAGAGGTAGACGAGCGGCGCGATAATGCCGTCGGCGGTGCTTTCGGCGATCGTCTCCACCGTGGCGCGCACGATTTCCGGTTCCTCCAACGTGGCGCTGTCCCGGCCGACGATCCTGGCCACGGCCTCACGCGCTCCGGCAAGATTCCCCTGCTGCAGCTCACGACTGACTGCCTGGACATGATCGAAGAGGTCCCGGCCCGCCAGTGTGGTGTAAGCCAGGCCGATGCCGACCAGTTGTCCGAGTAGCGGAGAAAATGCAGCCGCCTGCGCAATCAGCCAAGTGGCTGCCGCATAGACCGCCGCCGGTAACCCCAGCGCGAGACAGGTCCCGGCGATTTGTAAGGATTGATCACTCCGGCAGAGTGTTCTGACCCGGTGATCGTACCAGGCAATGAGACTACCCATGACCCGCACCGGATGGGGCAACCAACGGGGATCTCCCGCCACGACATCCAGCGCCGCCGCCAACACCAACTCGCCGCCGGTCATCGCGCCATCACCAACACAGGGATCAACAAGAGGAAGAGAATTTCGATCAATTCATTCGTGGCGCCAAGCAGATCTCCCGTCACTCCGCCGAACCATGCCCGACAGCCCCGCCGCACAACGACCACCACCAAGGCTCCCAAGCCGATGGTCGCCGCTGCCGCAATCACTCCTAATCCGGCCATCAGCGCACAGGCCAACACGAGACTCGAAAGCAACACATGCTGCCAGGAGAGATGAGTCAAAAACGCGGCCGCTAGCCCGCCTTCGCTCCTGGCATAGGGAGACGCCCAGGCGACTGAGACCATCGCCCAACGACCCAGCGCCGGCATACAGAGCAGCACGGGAAGACGAACCGGTTGAGGGAGGGCGAGCAATCCGGCATACCGCAACAGCAGCGAGAGAAAGAGACCGGTCGCACCCAGTGCCCCGACGCTCGGATCGCGCATGATGCGCAGCCGATCGGCCGCGGTTCGCCCGCCGGCCAGTCCATCTAAAGTGTCCGCCAGCCCGTCTTGATGCAGCCCGCGTGTCATGAGCACCAGTAACACGATCAGCAAAACATTCACCACCTCGGCCGCCAAAAACAAGCGCAAGCCCTGGTCAGCCGCCGCGAGAAATCCGCCGATCAGAAGCCCGACCGTGGAGTACCAGGCCATCGACGTAGCCAACTCCGCGGACGACGGCTCATGGTGGCTCCGGCTGATCGGAATCGCCGTGAGGAAATGCCAAGCCAGGATGAACGGGCGGAAAACGTCATGCGTAAAATGTGAAACGCGAGAATCATCGCAACTCTTATGCTGCATGCGGGGCCCGGATTCTGCCGGATGCGAACGTGCCCTGTCTACGGTTCCCTCGCTTGGCATTTCACGCTTCACGTTTCACCTGTCACGCCTCACGTTGCGCGACACCCGCTTCTTCGAACGTCGCCATCTCGGTGAGAATCTTGATCGACGCCTGCACAAGGCTCATCCCGAGGCAGGCTCCAGTCCCTTCGCCTAAACGCAGATCGAGATCGAGCAGCGGCTTCAAGCGCAGATGCTCCAGAATCGCCTGATGACCACGTTCCACCGAACGGTGCGAGGCGATCAGATAGTCCCGGCAGAGCGGCTGCAACCCTACCGCGATCAACGCCGCAGCGCCGGCAATGAACCCATCCAACACCACAGGGACGCGTCCTGCCGCCGCACCCAGGATCAGCCCGGCCAAACCGGCAATCTCCAGACCGCCGACCTTCGCGAGCACATCGATGGCATCGGCCCGGTTCGGACGATGCCGGTCGAGCGCCTGCTCAATGACGCCAACTTTGCGGGCGTGACCCGCTTCATCGATGCCGGTTCCTCGACCCGTTACCTCAGTCACCGGCTGTCCAGTCATGACTGCTGTGATCGCTGCGCTCGGCGTCGTGTTGCCGATTCCCATCTCGCCGGTCCCGATCAGACCAACCCCTTCACGCGCGGCCTCCGTGGCCAACCCGATCCCGACCTGCAACGCTTGCACGGCCTGGTCACGACTCATGGCGGATTGCACCAGGAGATTGTTGGTTCCCTCCATCACCTTCTTGTGAATCAGGCCGGAGACCGACCCAAAGTCGTACGCGACCCCGATATCCACCACCCGCACCTCGACTCCGGCGTGACGCGCGAGCACATTCACGCCGGCGCCGCCACGCAGGAAATTCAGCACCATTTGCGGCGTGACTTCGCGCGGATAGGCACTCACCCCTTCAGTCGCCACACCATGGTCGGCCGCAAACGTAAACACGACTCCGCGCGGCACAGCCGGTTTCACTTCGCCCGTGATCGTGGCATAACGCACCGCGGTTTCTTCCAGCCGCCCCAGACTACCAAGGGGTTTGGTCAACCGGTCCAGGCGAGCTTGAGTCTGCGCTGCGATCGCCTGATCCACCGGTTGAATGCGTGTCAACACTTCCTGGAGCGTCATCGGGTCTTCTCCCCTGTCATTTGAGTTTGAGCGACTGGCCGCTGACGACAAAGTAGACTTCGTCGGCCGCTGCCGCGATCTGTTGGTTGACCCGACCGGCGACATCGCGAAACGCGCGCGCACTGCGACTCGTCGGTACCAGCCCGAAGCCCAATTCGTTGCTCACCAACACGACCCGCGCCTTGGTGCCGCGAATAGCCTGCAGCAATTCCTCCACACGAGGGACCATCTCCTGCCCGGCAATGCGACGCCCGCACACGTTGCTCAACCAGAGTGTGAGGCAATCCACCACGACGGTGCGATAGGCCTGTCCTTCCGTTCGAAACCAGGCAGCCAGGTCACGCGGCACCTCGGCGGTGATCCAGTCGGGGGGACGGGTCTCGCGGTGCCGCGCAATACGCGCCTTCATTTCATCGTCCAGCGCCTGCCCGGTCGCGACAAGGGCCTTCGGGCCTCGACGGCCCGCCCGATCGAGCGCTGCCTCACTTTTTCCCGAGGCGGCCCCGCCAAGCACCAGAATAAGATGGGATCCTGTGGCCGAGTGCTTCTTCATCGGTTTACTCGGCGGTTGCGCCGGATTCGCGTTGCCATAAGAATTCCGGTTCGCCTTGGGTCTTCGACACCCAGCGGGCCAGGACGAACAGCGCGTCGCTCAACCGGTTCAGATACTTATTGAGCTCGGCTGCCACCGGTTCCTCGCGGCTCAACCGGATACAGATTCGTTCCGCGCGGCGGCAGATCGTTCGCGCTTGATGGAGCGTCGCCGAGACCTTACCGCCACCGGGTAGAATGAACTCCTTCAGCGGGGCAAGCTCCTCCTGGCATCGATCGATCATCGCTTCGAGTTTCGTCACATCCTTGGCCGTCACCTCCGGCATGTTGGGAAAGGTCTGACCCGGCGCCGTGGCCAGAATACTTCCGACATCGAAGAGCTTGTTCTGCACCCAGCGCAAATCCGCCTCCAATTGCGTCGACGCGGCAGACCCGCTCCCGGCGTCGGCGTTCATCGCCCGCACCAATCCGACGGACGCATTCAACTCATCGACTGTGCCGTAGGCCTCGACCCGCAGACAGTCTTTCCAGACCTGTTGTCCGCCGGCTAGCCTCGTTTGGCCCGCGTCGCCCGTTCTTGTATAGACCTTGGTGATTCGCATCCCGGTAGTCTCTCCTTCCCTTCGACTCTCTTACCCCATGCCTCATAGTGCACCAAATCTTCCACAGAAAGCCTGGCTCGCCACCCGGCGGCCTCAAGGTCCGGCTTCTTCGCAAACTCCGACACATACCCGAGACAGAGGTAGGCCAGCACCTTGACCGACTTTGGAATACCCAACACGCGCTTCAGCGCCGCATGATTCAAGATACTGACCCACCCAACCCCGATACCTTCGGCGCGTGCCGCCAGCCAGAGATTCTGAATGGCACAACAGGTGCTGTAGAGATCTGTATCCCGCACGGTGGAACGGCCTAACACGTGCGGGCCGCCTCGTTGGCGGCTGCAGGTCACACAGAGATTGAGCGACGACTCTTCAATGCCTTCCAGTTTGAGCGTTCGATACAAATCCGCACGAGGTGTTTTGTACCGGAGCGCCGCAGCCGCATTCGTGTCCATAAACAGCTGCTTCACCGCGCGCTTCGTCTCATCTGTACGGACCACCACAAAGTCCCAGGGCTGCATGAAGCCCACCGATCCGGCATGGTGCGCGGCGTTCAGCAAACGTGCGAGCACCTCGTCGGGGATCGGTGTCGGCAGAAAGTTTCTGCGCACGTCCCGGCGCTCGAAAATAGCCCGATAGACCGCCTCACGCTCGGCGACCGAAAAGGATTCCTGAGAATCAACCGGCGAGCGCGTCGTCGGGTCCTGCGACTCACGTGCCATGGGTCTCACTCGGCAGGACTTCCGGTCCCAGTACGCCGTCCGCGACCAGTTGCAGGCAGGTAGGGCACAGGCAGTCTCGATACCGTGCCGCAATCCAATCCATCTGTGCTTCGGTAATACCGATCTTCCCGCACCAGCATTGATACCCGCCACATTCGAACGGCTGCCGACAATGCTCACAGGTTTTGGTCACCGGCCCTCTCAAAACTCCACCCCCGCTTGCGCCTTGATGCCGTTGCGGAACGGATGTTTCACCTGCTTCATCTCGGTCACGAGATCTGCGGCCTCGATCAATTCAGCCGGCGCCCCTCTGCCGGTGATGACGACATGTTGCATCGCCGGTCGCTGCTGCAAGCGCGGCAGAACTTCAGTCACCGCCACATAGCCATGGTGCAGCGCAATATTGAACTCATCCAGGATCACCATCGCATAGGACGGATCGCACATGAACTCGCAGGCCTTCGCCCAGGCCGCTTGCGCATGGCTCGTATCCCGCTCCCGATCCTGCGTCTCCCAGGTATACCCTTCGCCCATACGGAGGAACGTTACTTGATTGCTGAACGATTTCAGGATGCGCTCCTCTGCGGTGTCGATCGCGCCCTTGATGAATTGCACGACAGCCACCTTCATGCCGTGACCGAGGCAACGGAGGGCCATGCCGAGCGCGGCGGTCGTTTTTCCCTTTCCCGCGCCGGTGTAGACGATCAGCAACCCCTTCTCGTCCTGTGCCGCTTCGATCCGCCGATCCACGGAAGCCTTCAAGCGTTGCATCTTCGCCGTATAGTCGTCCTGTTCCGCCATCTCATCCTTTCGTTGCAGAGGCCTGCGCCCCGCGCAATCGACGGGCAGACCCCAGCAACTCGGCCACGATATCCGGATGGCTGCCGAAGTGCAGATGGCTATACAACGCGAGGGTATTCCCCCTCGTCAACCCGTCCTGTCCGACCGGCTGACCCGCCGCATCCGACAAGGTGCAGGCATAGTGCAGGTCGCCTCTTGGTTCCAGCATGGAATAATGAAACTCATGTCCTCGCATCGACGTGCCGGAGCGACCCAGGATACAGGGCTGAGTGACTGCCACTGTTCGATAACCCAACGTCATCCCGTTTTTCCGCATCACCGCATCCGCCGGAAATAACCCGACCATTTCATGTCGCCGGCCTTCCCCGTCACGAATGGCTTCCGTCAAATACATCAGCCCGCCACATTCGGCATACACAGCCCCACCACGCCGGGCAAATGTCTGCACGGCCGAACGCATGGACATATTGGCTGCTAATGTCTCGCCATACAGTTCGGGGTAGCCTCCGCCGAAATACAGCAGATCTGCGACCGGCAACTCGTCATCGTGCAAGGGCGAAAACCTTACGATCTCCGCGCCTGCCGATTCAAGTAACTCCAGATTATCCTGATAGTAAAAACAAAAGGCCGCATCGTAGGCCAGGCCGACTCGAACCGGTTGTTGCGTTGCCGCCGGCCTCGTGATCGGGAGATCTTCTCCCGGACATTCCCCGGCCGATCGAGCCATGGCCTCGACCCGATCCAAATCGATCGTCTGTGCAGCGGCTCTCGCCAATCGGTCATACAGATCGCCCTGCCCCTGCTCGATGGCAGTCCTCAGCCCGAGATGGCGATCCTGAATGGTCACCGAAGCATCGGGCTGCAGGTATCCCACGACAGTCAGGTCCGTTTCCGCCTCCACCGCCTCTCGCAACAATTGGTAGTGGCCCTCACTCCGCACGCGATTGAACAGCACTCCACGAACCTGTACGGCCGGGTCGAATTTCGCATACCCGGATACCATGGCTGCGGCCGATCTCGCCATGGCGCTCCCGTCGATGACCAGCAGCACCGGCGCGTTGAGCTGCTTCGCCAGTTCAGCCGTGCTGCCCTGCTCATGCACCGGTGAGCTGCCGTCAAACAGCCCCATCATGCCTTCGATGATCGACAGGTCCGCATCGGCCGAGGCGCGCGCGAAGATGGCACGGTTGGCGCTCTCCCCCAACATCCAGCCATCCAAATTTCGCGACGGACGCCCAATCACCGCTTGGTGATGGCCGGGATCGATGAAGTCCGGCCCGGCCTTGAACGGCTGCACCACCAGCCCCCTGGCCTTCAAGGCTGCCATGAGCGCCAGGGTGACCGTGGTTTTGCCGGCACCACTATGGGTGCCGGCGATGACGAGACGAGGACGTGACATTACAGTACGACGCTCATCTCTTCCTCACGACTTTCCGCCAAACGTGACCCGCACACCGCCAAAAATCGAGCGGATCGGTGTGCCGGCGCTGGCGACTTCTTCATACTTTTCATTAAACAAATTCTCAGCCCGGAGATAGGCCTGGAGCTGCTTCGTGACATCGTACGTGACTGCCAACGACCACACATCGAACGCCGGCAGCGACTGCCGATCCCCGGTGGTATTGTATCGAGAGCCCACGTACCGTCCGATCAGCGTGATCCAGAGCGGATCGATGGGTTGATAGCTGACCGAGGCACTCCACTGGTCGGTGGCCCAACGCGGTAGACGAGTCTGAGTGACCAAATCCCGAGTCATGGTGTTGGTATAATTCGCCTGCACCACAAGGCCCTTGAGGAACGGACGGTCGCTGGAATAGGTGTACGAGAGTCCAGCCTCCCAGCCCTTCGTCGAGGCTTCACCGATCTGCTGAGGGCAAAACCCGAACGTGCTGAACGGCGCGCAAAACGTCGGATCAAACGTAGTGGTGATGAGATTCCGGTAGCGGTTCCAGAAAAACCCTCCTGTGAACTTCAGCTGCTTCGAGAAGAAATACTGGTCGATCCCCACGTCCATACTTTGGCTTTTTTCTGTGCCCAATTGGGAATTGCCAAAATTGGGAAAATACAATTCGTTCATCGTGGGAGCCCGGAAGCCAGTGGAATAGCTGCCTCGGATTTTCGTGTCGGTTTCCTTGTGGAGATACCCGCCGGTCAGCCGATAGGTCGTCGCATCGCCGAACACGTTGTAACTGTCATGGCGAATGCCCGCGGTGGCGAACAGGCGATCCCACAGGTTGAATTGCGCCTGCGCGAATCCGGCATTGGAACTCAAAATCCGGTTGGTGAGTCCCGTATCATTCTCGCCCTGTTGTTCGCGAAATTGATACCCCGCACTCAACAACAACAGCTTCGTGATTTGGAAATTGTGCTGCCACTCCAACCGATTCGAGAGCACACGAATTTCATTGGGGGTGCCGAACGGCGTGCTGAATGCCCCGGTGATCAGACTGCGCTGCAACGTGCCTGGCAAAAACTGCGAGGCCTCCTGTGCACGCGCAAGGGTGAGCTTCTGGGACCACCAGCCGGTGAGCGGCTGTTCATAACTACCGCTGAACACATATTCCTGACTCCGATTTTTTGAGCCATAGACGTCGCTTGGAGAGGTCGCCGATACACTATCGAGTTGTACGTCGGAATTCATCCAGCGCATCGTGAAATCAAGACGGCCGTCCTTTGGAAGGTCTACACCGATTCGCCCTGATCCCTGCCAGTTACGATAGGAGTCTCGCTCGCTGGCGCCACGCCGATAATTGACGGCCGAAAAACTGGAGGTGTCCCAGCGGGACAGCGAGAAGCTGTAGTCGACCGCGCCCTGTTTCCCGGACACCGTGCCACCTTCACGCAGGGAGGCGAAGGATCCGTATTCCATAAAGCCTGCGGCGGAGAGCGGACCCTGGCCGCGCTTCGTCACGATGTTGATGACGCCCCCCATGGCGTCAGACCCCCATAACATACTCTGCGCCCCACGGAGAATTTCGACCCGCTCGATATTGTCGGTGGTCAAATTGGCGAAGTTATAACTTCCGAGGGTCCCGCTGTTGACGATGGCCCCGTCGATCAACACTAACGTCTGGCTCGAACTGCCCCCGCGAATTCTCGCGTTGACCTCAGTCCCCGGCCCTCCATTGGAGAACACTGCCAGTCCCTGAGCCAATCGAAGGGCATCAGCCACGTTTCTGATGTTTTGTTTTTTCATGTCCTGGGCGGTGATCACTTCCACCGCGCTGGTCACTTGGCTCACCGGCACCGGAGTTTTGGTGGCCGAGACCACGACCTCCTCGGCTTGCACCACGGGATCAGGCTCCAGAGGCTCCTCGGCGGATGCGACGGCCGTCCACACAGGTGGGGAACTTGCGGCACACAACAACACGAAATAGACAGACCATTCCCTGACAATACCCAACATACTGACACTCCCTTTCGCTCGAAGGGTTCAGTTACAAACCCGTCAGTTGGGTCTCCTGACTTGCGGCTCATCGTTGCTCTGCGCCTTCCCAGCTGAGCGTGAAACGTAAAACGACGTTCGTGAAACGGTCGGAGGGAACCTCCTGCGCTTCACGAGATACGATTCACGAACCACGCCACTCGCCAGTGGCTCAATGCAGAGTCACTCCCCGCTTACAGTGGCGGCACCGTGATGGTTTTGCACCATCTTCCCCGACGCTGACGGCGTCTTCCTGACACTCCGCTCTCCAATGATGACGCGCCCCTTCTCTTCACACGGGTGGGCCGGGCACGAACCCATCCCGCAACACTTGATCATCCCCTGAACGGCACAGCCTGCCTCGGCAAGGTAATCCTGGGCAGTCCCGACTCCGGATGCGGATCGATCAAGACCTCACAGCCATAGACCGCCCGCAATGCCTCCACCGACAACACCTCAGCCGGCGTGCCCATCGAATACATCGACCCTTCCTTCAGCATGACGATCCGGTCGCAATACTGGCTGGCCAGGTTCAAATCGTGCGACACGATGACGACGGTCAGGCCCTGCTCATCGGTCAAACGACGCAGCACCGAGCAGATCTCGAGTTGATGCTGAAGATCGAGAAAGGCGGTCGGCTCATCGAGCAAGAGGACCCGGGGCGTTTGGGCCAAGGCCCGGGCGATCATCGTACGTTGACGTTCACCGCCGGACAGGTCGGTCACCGCACGCGAAGCCAGATGGCCGATGTCCATCGTGGCCATGGCCTGAACAGCCGCCGCACAATCCTCCCGATCTTCCCAGCCGAACCCGAGACTCCACCTGGTCTGTCGGCGATGCGGATACCGTCCCATCAACACCGTTTCCGCCACCGTAAAGGAGAAAGCCGGCGGACTTTCCTGCGGGACGAACGCCACGGTCCGCGCCGTCTCCTCTCGTGAAAGGTCAGCCAGGTTTCTTCCGAAGAGCGAGAGGGTTCCCCGTTGAGGCACAGCAAGCTTGGCCAGGAGTTTCACGAGTGACGTCTTGCCCGACCCGTTGGGACCGACGATACCGAGTATTTCGCCTGCCTCGACGTACAGGCTCACATCGCTGAGGACCCACCGGCTTTCCCGCCCGGGCAACTTGCCATAGCAGAACGAGGCCCCCTGCACATCGTAGGCATGGTGCCGGTCCGAGTAGGCACCAGCCGCAACATCAGCCGTACACATCGGGTCTACAGGAAGCCTCATACGAGCCGATCCTTTCGCCAGACCAGCAGGTAGACAAAGAACGGGCCGCCCGCGAGGGCCGTGATGATTCCGACCGGGACTTCCGACGGCACGAAGAATGTCCGGGCCATGGTATCGGCCACCATCAAAAATATGCCGCCCACGAGCGCTGAAGCCGGCAGGAGCAATCGATGATCCGCCCCGATCACCAGGCGCACCGCGTGAGGAATGATCATCCCGATGAATCCGATCATGCCGCTGACAGACACCACGGCGCCGGTGAGCAGCGCCGACACCAGAAAGATCACCCGTTTGGCGCGTTCGGTATCGATTCCCAACGACCGTGCCGGCTCTTCACCCAAGGCCAGGATGTTCAGGACCCGCACCTGCTTGAAAAGCAGGAAGAGACCGGCCAACAGATAGACCGACAGCGCAGCCAACGCGGGATAGGCCGGGGCCGTGAGCGATCCCATGAGCCAGGCCATCATGCCGAAGGAACGATTCGGTTCCATAATCGAGGT
Source organism: Nitrospira sp. (assembly GCA_024998565.1). NCBI lineage: Bacteria > Pseudomonadati > Nitrospirota > Nitrospiria > Nitrospirales > Nitrospiraceae > Nitrospira > Nitrospira sp. The sequence goes on along the minus strand of JACOEM010000002.1, from coordinate 592,555 downwards.
GATGAACATGATCAGCGCCGAGAAAATTGCGTTCAGGATCACACCGGCCAGCAGCACGGAATGAATCGGAAGCCGGTCGTAGGTGGCCGCCATCCGATAGACCACCAGCAGGGCCACCAGTCCACCTAAAAACCCGCAGACCGGCAGGAGCGAAAATGCGAGGACCGTGGTCCCGATCCCGAACAGCACCGCGACAGCCACACCCAGCGCGGCTCCACTGGATACCCCGAGCACATAGGGATCGGCCAGAGGATTTCTGAGCAGGGCCTGCAGCGCCACACCGACCGACGCCAGGCAGACTCCCACCAGAAATCCCAGAAAGACTCGCGGCAGACGCACCTGCAGCAGGATGACGCTGGTCGTCTTGAGCACGTCGTTGTCGGTAGGCTGGTCGAGCAGCGCGGACGACAGCACGCTGATAAGTTTCCCGAGTCCGATGTACTGTGTCCCGAGTTGCAGACAGACGACAGCCAGGATCAGCGCGACGACCGACAAACTGCCCATGATGACGCACCAGCGCACCGGAGTCAGGATGGCCTCCTGAAACGGCCGTTCATGTCCGGTCATTGGAGCGGAACTGTGACGGCTCGTGGAAGGCAACGGGGGCGAGGTCAATGCTGGAGCAGGTGACGTGGAGTGGCCGACCGAAGGCATCATGGCTGGACCGGTACCGATTCGGGAGGAAAGGCCTCGGGGTGAATCACCCTCACGAGTTCTTCCAACCCTTCCATCACACGAGGCCCGGGACGATTGAGCGCATTGGCCGAAACCTCGCGCAACCGGTTCTGCTGCACAGCGGTCAGGGTCGTCCAGCGCCGCCACTCCTGCTGTTCGCGTCGAGGCACCGTTTCAACCGACCCCATTGGGAAGATCAGCACTTCGGGATCTTCTTTCAGGACCGTTTCCATGGTCAGCCGTGGATAGGGTGTTGCAGCTCCGGAGGCGATATTGGTTCCCCCGGCCAGGCCGATCATCTGGTGGATGTAACTGCCGGGACCGACCGTGATCAAGGGCTGGCTGTTGATCACATACAGCACGCGGATGCGCGGCAGGTGCTCGGTTCGACTGCTGATCTCGGCCATTCGACTCCGCATGGCCGCGGTCATGGCATGGGCTTCCGTCGAACGATCGAAAATGCGTCCCAGCGTGTGAATGTGCGAAAAAATGTTCTCCACCGAAGTGGCTTCCAGCAGGAGCACCGGAATCTTCAATTCCTCCAGCTTGGCCAACACATTCGCGCGGTGGAACTCCCGCGGCGCAATGATCAATTCCGGCCGGAGGGCCAAGAGGGATTCAAGATTGGGGTTGGCGTACCCGACCTTGGATTTAGCCTTGGCTGCTGCCGGGAAATCGCAAAACTCCGTGACCCCGACGATCTGTTCGTCCAGCCCCAACGCAAACAACATCTCCGTGATGCTCGGCGCCAATGACACGACCCGTGTGGGCGCCTTGGCGACATAGAGTTTTCTGCCCGCATCGTCGATGAAGGTGCGCGGGGTAATATTGGCCATGAACGGCATGCCCGTAAGGATGCCTTGCTGACGACGTTTCATCACCGTGTGATCTTCCTGGGTCTCTCCGAATGCGAAGGCAAGGCAGGCCAGCAGCACAGACGCGACCACGCCGATGCATGCGGCTGCGAACCGGCGACTGGAGACGATTCGAACGGCGCGCAAATAAAAAAATCCCCAGGGCCAACATGGAACCCTGAGGATTGCACCCGCAATATCATCCTCGCCTATTCCCCAGCCCACGAGGGAATAAAGGGTCTCCCTCAGGCAGGTCTTCTGGCTCATGGTTCATCCTACTCCCCGCGCCTTCCCACTCACCGAACGGTGAACAGTGGCGCCTGCGGGTTTCGTCCCCATTTACAGCGGCGGGACCGCGAGGGTTTTTCACCCTCTTCCCTTGACCCGAGGTGTCTTGAAAAGAGACAAACTTTAGGAGCGCATGACCGATCTTGTCAAGTTCAAACTTGCCGTCACGACGTTCGATGGAGCGGCATAGGATATTGAACTGCATACCCAGAGACCCTGCAGCCCCTACGAGCGATACCGGAGCTTCAGGATGAGAATCGCCAGGGTCAACACCAGGGTCACGACATTCGCCAGAATAATGGGCAAGGCGCCGAGCATAAGCCCGTAGATCAGCCAGAGAAAGACCCCGGTCACGAAGGTGAGCAACATTCCCAGCGACACATCCTGGGCGGAACGAGTGCGCCAGGTCTGTTGCAGCTGAGGAATGAACGCGATGGTGGTGAGGGTCCCTGCCAGCAATCCGATGAGCGTGACCTGATCCATATCTGCAACCTCAGTGGAGTGAGCGGCGCGAGCGGGAGAGGGCATCCTGGTAGGGAGAATTCACCTCAGCAGCTTGTCATGACCTGTGACGCTATGGTAGCATCCCCTCCCATCCAAGGACTAGTCGTTGAAAGACGCCGCAACAAAGGAGTAGGGCCGTGGCATTTGCCTGTGATCTCTGTGGGAAAAAGCATCAAACCGGTAATAACGTCAGCCACGCAAACAACAAGACGAAGCGCGTCTTCAATCCCAACCTGCAGCGAGTGAAGGCGCTGGTAAACGGGTCGGCCTTGCGCATTCGGGTTTGCACGCGTTGCCTGCGGTCCGGCCTGGTTAAAAAAGCCGTCTGATTGCTCCGCATTTCTCCCCCATCTCGTCAGCTCGTGATCTGATCTCACGCCTAAGTTGCGCCTTCTCCCCGCTCGCTCTTCTTCAGATTCGGTACGGCCTCACACACCCCCACGAATAGTCTGCCGCCTCGGACTCACGGAGACCAGGGACGGTGCAGGAAATCTTCTCCAAAGAAGACGCGCCCCCGCTATCCGTGTACAATCCCCTGCCAGACAAGCGGGTGGCAAAAACGGATCCCAGTCGAATCGGGAGGCAACATGATACAGATCAGTCGGTCGCTCAGCCTCGTCATCATCTCCATGCTGCTCGCGGCATGCAGCCATTTTCAGAACCGGGAAGCGGCCTATCTGGATTCCGCCAAGGGGTGGGCCACTCAAGCCCAGGTGCGGGAGAAACTAGGCGCTCCCAAGACTGTTCGACAGGATGAAGGCGGAGCCACCGTGTGGGTGTATGAATTGCGCGAGCAACAGTCCGGGAACCGTCTGACCGCACCCGGAATGTGGTGCGAACAGTATCTCCTCACTTTCGACGACAAGGCCGTGCTCCAGAAATGGAGACAGGTGTCCCATTTCCATGGCGGCGAACTCATGCCACAGGAATGCATTCCGGAAACGGACCAGCCCAAAGTATAGAGAATGGGCAAGAGCTGGTCTGAGAGAGCCACACTCTCTTATTCATCTCTATGTTTTTCTGGCGGAACGGAGGGAAAGAGCAAAAAGGGGTGACGAAGGAAGGAGGCTCTGGGGCTGGAATCGGAGAGGAGGATCTCTGCGGGTACTGATGAGTGAAGTGTTGGAGCGCAAACGAAACTGCATCAGACGATACCGCGCACACTGTCTCTTGCAACAGATGTTGAACTGATCGAGTCGCTTTTCGATATTCAGTCGGATTACCAGACGAGCAACCCTGGTCTCCCATACGGCAACTGCGAGCACGGTGCCGCTACAAATCTATGTATGAGATTTTGGCACCCGGACAGATTGGCTCGCCTGCTGTCTTCACATCTTCATCACGGATGTCCTGAACAATACTGGTTAGCATTCGGTTTTGGCCTGGGTAATGAGTGCTATCCTGAGCGTATTATAGTCCAGCGACAATTCGGCGACCTTTCGCTTCAATTTACGATTTTCATTCTCCAAGTGATGCAGGCGTTCGATGGAACTAGTTCCTTGGGCGCTGAGTTTTTTCCGCCAGCGATAGACCGTCTGCGGCGAAACATGATACCGGCGGCAGACAGTTTTCACAGTCACACCGGCGTTCAGATCCTTAACAATGCACGTCAATACAGTAACACTAAGACGGGAGGGTGGCATGGCTGCTCCTCAATTCTATGTCACTCTATCGGAAAGCGCGCACCGTGGATCGTGGTGTACCAGAGCCGAAGGGTGATTGAAGGGTTCGTACATCAATGCTGCGTCGATCAGGTCCATGCGCACTGCCACACATGAGTGAACGGGACGCATCCCTCTGCAGCACCACAATATTCACATGTGAACGGGTATCTTCACGTCAAGAGAAGAGATTCCACATGTGCCAGAGGAGGGCGAATCGGCTAATTTATCAGGTCTCGCACCGATCTGAGAAGGAGCGGCGAACTCACGGCCATAAGTCCATCGCCATCGTGTGCGCCATCTCAACTTCAGATTCCATTGAGCTTGGGCGCGATTCACCAAAATCGGCACTAAGCCTGATGTCCTCGTTTTGGAATTCAAAACTTTCCCAGGGCACTCTGACGATTTTTCCTGTATCCGCGAGGACAACGTCCGCATGTCTGATTTGCCTGGTGACCGAATCCATGATCAACCGTTTGATAAAGCCCCACTCCTCGCCTTCCAACGTCCTAACGATCAAGCTTTCGGTGCTCATGATACATCCTCCTTGCCACAATACGGCTACATTCATAGGCCAATATGTAATCGATGCGATATCTGGTTCGCCATGCTGGTCATAGATGCCAACTCTGTTCAGACGTCCCAGCGAATCCTGGGCTGGCTCAGAATCGAACGCGCAGGTTGATCGCAGGAACTGTTCCCGTAATCGTCAAATCATCCCTGCCCATCGTGATGGGATCTGAGTATCAGTGAACCAAGAATCAGTTACCGCCGGTACTTGAGCCGAGCCATTCTTCTCACAACCCGAGCGCTCACGTATACGAGCTGGATCCGAGCCTAAGGAGACCGGGCCTTCCCGACAGCCGGTCGTGCGAGGCGTATGGGAGCAGAACCATTGGAGCCGATGCGAAGGGACAGGAGGTCTTCAGCGGCGTACTTCTTCCGCGTCAGGTGGAGCCAGGAAGACAACAGGCGACACGGAGCAGCATGCTCAAGACTGGATTACTCAAACAAACTTCTGAGGGCGCACAATTCAGCAGATTGGGCTAAAAGGGACGCTCTGCATCCCATACTAACATTCTCCCGTCCGGATGCCAGGGTGTTGGCGGCACTGTTACGTCGACTGGACTTTCGCTTGCGTGTAAGAGTGACCATAGACATAGGAAGGCAAGGCATCGCTCCCTACCCGGTTGAGCAACACCTGGAACGGCACACGCGTGCCGAGGGATTTCAGCGCGCGCCTGACGACCTGATGAGGAGTTGAATTGGCGCGCACAACGAGCACCATATGATCGATGTAATTCGCAAGGACATTCATGGTCGCCAAAGGGAAAATGGGTGGTGTGTTGACAAGAATGATATCGAACCGTTCACGCAACTGGGCAAGGATGCTCGGCAGGCGTTCCGTTTTCAATAACTCGTTTATAGACACATCCGAATTCCCGACCGGCATCACCCAACAAGGGACATCGGCAAACTCTGAGAAACAACTCTCGAGAGGAATATCGCTTGTAAGCCAATCGGCCAGCCCCCACTTGGCGACGGTATCAACGTAATGGTCCGGCATCGGAACCGCAAAATCGCAATCCAGCAAGAGCGTGCGCAGACCTAAATCCCGCGCAAGTGTATAGCCGAGATTGATCACTGTCGTTGTTTTTCCTTCTCCTTTGACTGCGCTAGTGACAGCCACAATGGTCGAATCTCCGTTACCCTTCTGCAACGCGAGCCGCGTCGCGGCGACCCGATATTGCTCCGCCACAAGAGAATGCGGCATCCATTTCACAATAAAATCGTCATTCCATGGCTGGGGGCTCCGCGGCTTCAGGTGAGCCGAGGGAATCAGCGCGAGGTCTCCCACAACGGCACCCTGTTCTGCAGGCACAATAGCTGCTGAACGAGCGGTCGGAAAGTACCGCTGCCACCTCAAGCGGTTATATTCAATGGCGAAGTCCGGAATTACCGCAAGTAGCTGCGGTCCCAATATATGCTCAATATCCTCAGGACGACGGAATTGAGGTGTCGAGAGTTCCCGGATCAAGGCAAATCCTGCCCCAAGCGCACATCCGAAGAGGAGCCCAAAAACCATAATCCGGCGCTCATTGGGAGACTCAGGCACTCTCGGAAAACTCGCCGGGTCGAGAATTCTAAATTGAGCACCTTTCTGTCGCTTCTCAAGGTTTTCCGCCACCCTGGCATTGAGGCGCTTCTCCAGAAGCGACCGGTAATTGGTCTTCATGTTGTCGTAGTCACGCTCCAGGATCAACAAGTCCTGTTCGATTTGCGGCGCCTTCTCGATGCGTCGCTCAAGCTCCCGCTTCTCAGTCTGCAGCCCCAGTTGCCGCTTGTTCTGCAGCTCCCATTCGCTTTTGGCTTCTGTTTGCTGTCTCCTCAAATCCTGCAGGTACGGATCGACCGGTTTTTCACCGGGTTTAAGGATATCAGGACCGTATACCTCCGTGAGTTTTCGCTGAACGTCTTGCATCTCATCTCTTGTCAAAACGACGTCCGGGTAGGTATCCCAGAATTCAGCCTGTAACTTGACGAGCTTCTCCCGCAATTCCTTCAATCGACGAAAGAGCGGATCCGGCTCTACCGATCCGGGGACGAGAGAGAGGTTTGGGGTGCCGGACCGTTGATAGTCTCGAATCGCATTCTCTACCAGCGCCAGCCGGTCGGACAGTCGCTGTGAACTTTCAGTGCTGGCTTTCAGGTCGCCTTGCAGCCGGTCGAGAGCACGCAGGTTCGATTCGATCTGTTGAGGGAGTTTTCCCACGTGCAGCGACTTGAACTGACTGATCTCGTTCTCCTTCCGTTCAAGTTCCGCCTTCGCTCTGAGAACTTCCTCATCAAAAAATTCCGTCGTCCCCTCGGCGGTCTGCTCACGAGTTTTCAAATTCTGCTCGATAAACCTTGTAGCCACGCGTGCGGTCACTTCCATGGCGGTCCGAGGACTCTCATGGATAAAGGAGACCGTAAAGGCGTCAAGGCTGCTACGACCCACAAAATTGCCGCGCGGGCCCTTGCCGACCATTTCCACCATAATCCCGTTGGCCAGCGCCGAGACGGCCGCCTCGGGCCCTTCCTTCTCCATTAGGTCCGGATACAAGTGGAATTCGTTCACAATGTCGGTCAGTACCGCCCGGCTGCGTACCTGCTTTTGAATCACGAAGATGCGCTGTTCGAGATTTCCCTCGTCTACTCCCTTCACGTAGTTTTCGGGTATCTTCTGATCTTCGACGAGGATCATGGTCTCTGAGCGGTATAACTTCGTGGCGATGAGACAGTATGTCGCAGCGGCGACCACGGATAAGAGGATGCATGCGACGATGATCCATTTCTGATGTCTCGCTACACTCAAAAAATCGCGAGGAAGGCCAGAATGCGGCTGATCGATCTGTCTTTCGGCATCGAATGTGGTCATCTCAAACTCCAACGGATTGATCCAGTTGCCGTATCCAATGTGTCACTCGCCATGACTACCAGGATCAAAGCATCGGGCGCATATCAACAAGCGTTCAACGAGCGATTATACCGAAGGAGTTGCACCGGACTCCACCAGTGAGTCCGTCTTCCGGGAAACACCGAGATCCTCCATCACCGCGGGCATAGCCGTAACAGACACACTCTCCAGTTCCCCGGGAGAGTGAAACTCTGGAACCAGTTCCCGTAACCGATCGATGGCCCACGTGGTGTGGTTCAGACGGGCGGCTGCTTCCAAAGCCGTCACCTTATTCTGCAAATTGTCGAAATCAATCGGAGCAATGCGGCGAATTCTGAGAATGTTCTCGATCGGGGACGGCTCAGTGGCCTCCCCTTCTCCGACAAGTTCTTCAGAGAGCTTTTCCCCTGGGCGTAACCCAACGAATTGGATCGGAATTTCCTGGCCAGGCACGAATCCAGACAGCCGGATCAAGTTCCTTGCAAGGTCTAAGACACTGATCTGTTCTCCCATGTTCAAAATGTACGTCGCACCTTGCTCCCCTAGTGAGGCGGCCTGCAATACCAGGTGCACGGCTTCGGGAATGAGCATGAAGTACCGCCGCACTCCTGGATCGGTGACCGTGACAGGACCGCCGGCCCGAATTTGTTCCTGGAATCGCAAGAGGACGCTCCCGTTACTCCCGAGTACGTTCCCAAACCTGACGGTGATGAAACGCGTCTTGCTCTGCCGGGCGATCCCTTGGACGATGAGCTCCGCTACACGTTTGGTGGCTCCCATGACACTCGATGGGTTCACGGCTTTGTCCGTGGAAATAAGGACGAATCGCTCCACACCGAACCGGGCGGCCACCTCCGCGACCATTCGTGTCCCCATACAGTTATTCTTGAGGGCTTCCGCCGGATTCAGTTCAACGAGCGGTACATGCTTGTGTGCAGCGGCATGGAAGAAAATGGTCGGCCGGTATTTGGTGACCGTGGAAGAGAGTCGAGCGACATCCGTCACATCGCCGAGGACCGGATGGACAAAGGATCCAAGGCCCTGATCATCCAACTCCTTGGCAATCAAGTAGAGACTGTTTTCATGGCGCTCATAGAGGACGAGCGACTCCGGGCTCAGGGCGGCGACTTGCCGCGACAATTCCGATCCAATGGAACCGCCGGCTCCCGTGATCAACACGCACTTTCCCTGAATCATGTGCCTCATCGCATCGGCCTGTGAATTCACAGCAGCCCGCGGCAGCAGATCGCTCATAGACACGCTTCGCATCTGACTTTCTGCACTTCGATCAGCGAGAAGATCGGACAAATTCGGCAGGGTCTTGATGGAGACCTTGAACGGCTCAAGAGCAGAGATGATTTCTCTCAGAAGCGCCGGCTTGGCATTCGACAAGGCCAGAACAACCTCCACGACTTGCTTCTCAGCGAGCAGTCGAGGCAGGTCGCTGCGGGTTCCGAGCACTTTGACTCCATGAATCCGCTTGTTGAGGAGGGACACATTATCGTCGATGAGTCCCACCGGTTGATACCGAGAGGAACTGTTCGTTTTCATTTCCCGCACGATCCGCTCGCCGGAATGCCCCGCGCCGACAATGAGCACGTTCTTCTTGTGGCGATAGACGAGTTTTTCTCCCAGTAATCGGGACGGCAGCCGGATCCCGGTGACAAGCCCGATTAACAATACGCTGTCGATGATCAGAATCGAACGAGGGTACGCGGTCAACCCGAGCCCCCAATAGACGAGGCCGTAGACGGCCAAGGTACTGATGAAGACGCCACTGACAATCCGTTGCAAATCCCATATCCCCGTGTATCGCCAGAGCCCTTCGTTGAGACTAAACAACATAAACGCGCCTCCCCTTATGGCTAGGAGCCAGGGAAGCACCTGAACAAACAGTTGTGTCTCAGACTCCGAAAGGCTTCCGTCGAAGCGTAACAAAAAGGCCAGATAGTTGGCGCAGACAATGAGGGCAAGGTCCACCACGACGATCAGGGGTCGCCGCCATCGAATCAACCAGGCAATCGCTCTGGATACGGCCTCTCCAAAGGAGTGTTCATGCGAAGATTGAAGTTCAGGTATCTCGCACAGGACGAGAGGCAGGCCAGTCAGTCGGAAGACGGTTTGCGCGATAATGGCCACATCAAATCTCAATGAGGCATTGCGGACATACAGCTTAGCCAGGCGGATTTTCTCAGGAAGAATGACTGTTCGATACTCGTCTTCCGGATCACGTGCCGCGGCCAGAATCGTCGCTTCGTCGACGTACTTAACCGAGGCCAGATCGGTGAGCCCCGGACGTACAGATAAAATTTCACTGTAGTCGGTCTTGAACAATTCGACATACTGCGGAACTTCCGGCCTAGGACCCACCAGGCTCATATCACCCAGCAGGATGTTCAGCAGCTGAGGCAACTCATCGATCTTGTGCCGACGTAACACCCGACCGACTCGAGTGATGCGAGCATCCTCTCCAATCGTCAGCTGGCCCCCATTCGACGAGGCGTCTCTGGTCATCGTACGAAACTTATAGATTCGGAACGGGCGAAACCGTCTACCGATCCGAACCTGTCCAAAGAAGACCGGCCCGGAAGAGTCCAGCTTGACCAGAATGGCAATCAGCAAGAACAGCGGCGATAATGCCAATAGGCCGATCGCGGCAACGAAGAGATCAATGGCTCGTTTCATCATCATCGGGAACCTTGAATGAGTGTGCGAACGACTGAAATGACACGTTGGATATCGGTTTCGGTCATCTTGGGGTAGAGCGGCAGCGACACAATCTGCTGGTAGGCAGTCGTGGCGACCGGGAATTGCTCGGAGGTATAACCCCAGGTGTCGCGGTAGTACGGGTGAAGATGGAGCGGGATAAAATGGACGCTACAACCGATGTGCTCCTTCCCCAGATGCTCAATCAACCGGTCTCGTCCGATCCCCGACCGTTCGGGGTCCAGCCGAATGACATACAAGTGCCATGCATGTTGGACATGAGCCGCCGCGGTGGGAAGCACGATTTCAGGGAGATCCCGAAACCCTTCGTCGTAGAGACCCGCATACCGTTCCCGTGTCTTCCAGAGACGATCGGATTTGTGGAGCTGTGCAATACCCAGGGCTGCAGCAATGTCGGTGAGATTGTATTTGAAGCCCGGCGAGAGGACTTCATAAAACCATGAACCGTGACCGTCGTATCGCTTCCACGCATCACGACTCAGCCCATGGAGACTCATGGTCCGGATTCGTTCCGCCCACTCGGGATTGTCGGTCGTAATCATGCCGCCTTCACCGGTGGTGATGTTCTTCGTGGCATAGAAGGAAAAGCAGGTGCAGTCGCTGATGGTGCCGATCAACCGTCCTCGATAGCGGGCCGGGAGCGCATGGGCCGCATCTTCGATGACACGGAGCCCGTATCGATTTGCGATGTCCGAAATGCGATCCATGTCACAGGGATGTCCTGCAAAGTGCACCGGGATAATGGCTTTCGTTTTCGACGTGATGGCTCGCTCGATCTGGTCGGGATCGATATTCAACGTATCCGGAAGGCAATCCACCAAAACAGGCTTGGCTTTGAAATAGGTCACGACCTCGGCTGTTGCCGTAAAGGTCATCGTGGGGAGAATAACCTCATCGCCCTCCTCGATCCCGATGGCTTCAAGCGCAAGGTGGAGCGCGGCGGTGCAGGAATTGACCGCGATGGCAAAACGGGCGCCTACCATGGCTGCAAAATCCTGCTCGAACTGCTTGGCCCTTGCCCCCGTGGTCAACCAACCGGACCGCAGAACTGAGACTACGGCATCGATTTCCTCCTCCCCGATATCAGGGAGGTGAAACGGCAAGAATTGTGTCATGGTGGATCCTTCCGAATGTGTGGGCATGATGATCACTCGGAACGAGTGATGCACCGGGGTTCGGCTGGCAAAAGATACGCTGTCAGCGAGGGTTGAGGTGATCGGCCAGATGGGGCGCGATTACCATTGAAGCCAAAACGGTACCTGCTCCCACGAGAAGAAGAGAGGGTTCAATCGGAGCATTGAGGGCCAGACTGCGAACGCTTTGAAGAAACGTAAGGCTTACTACGGGAACGGCACATGACACCCACCGCGAATGGATCATCCCCCGATGCCGCACGTTCGCTCGAAACGTGAGGTACCCCAGCGGGAACATGAGAGCGGAGTACAAGGGCCATGCAAACGGCTGTCCGAGGAAGCCAATGAGCCTGTCGATCGAGGCATTCTTGAAGCGTTGCCACCTACGTTCAACTTCGATCCCATTCACGTACGATGTTTCCAAGCCATCATCGTAGCTGACCACAACGTGCCGCGGGACTGTTCCCAATACCTGGTTCATGGAGCCTGCCACCGGGACGGTCCAGCCCCCCCCTTCATGAAAGGGTCCCAAGGACAGGGTAACCTCCTGTTTCCACTCCGTAAGCGCGAAGGCCCCGCGCTCAGGGTTGGTCGAGTAGGAGACAAGACGTGCAGTCCCCCAGTCCTGCCGATCGAAAGGCACAACCCAGGCCTCTACAGAAAAACGACGGTGGGCAAAAAATCGGCCTGCGGAAGGACTCGCGACGGGCCGCGAGAAGAGACTCACACGGGTATCTCGAACCGCCAGACCGTTCGGAGTCAGCCACTCGATCCTCGACGAATCCTCGATCCCAAGGTGGATCGGCACTGCGGGACCGTCGATGCCGGTTCCGGAAGCGCGAACGGTGCGAGAAAAATCATAGCTGAAACGCTGCCCCTCCTCGACCCGCGGCAAGCCTGATCCCCGATGTGGACCGGCAGAGAAATTCGTTCTGACCTCCGCTTGGTGAAGCACACGGTTGTAGAGAGAAATGAGGTAAATCTCACCACTCCAGGACCTTTCTGTAACATCTTGGCTTCCGAGGTAGAGATCGAATTCAGAGGTCCACTCGGAAAAATCCTTGGCGAGGGGAAACGGGACGCCAAACAGAAGGCCCAAGGCCAAGGCGTAACTTACAAGCGGAAGCACCGACGACGTTCCAGATCTGAAAGCGTGACGATCGGTTTGCCGAGGCGCGCGACTCAAACGGTGAACTACGTAGCCGACCCCTCCGACGAATGCCCCCAGGATATTTAAAACAATGTCACTGATCGATGGATGTCTGGGAAGCAGCACCTGCAAGCATTCAATCCCCGCACTCATCAGGCATGCCGACGAGGTGCCTAGCAGCAACCTCGTCGCCAACGGCCGCGTGGCGACGACAGGCAGCGACGGAAACAAGAAACCGAATGGCACGAACAAAAGGAGGTTGGTCCAAACGTCCCACAGCGTCGCACTCGATAAACCTTCGAATCCCTCGAACGTGTTCCGGACCTGAGTGAGAAGTGGTTCCGACGAATGAATATGAAACGTAAACGGCGTCAACGCAAAGAAGAGCAGGTATGTGAGATAGACCCCAAACAGCACTCCTCCTCCGCCCTGTCATACTCCGAGATCAATCAACCAGCGACTCGACCGGGACAATGCTCTGCGTCACGCCTGGCTCAACGCCGAACCTCCCATGTCGCGTATAGGAACCACTTTTGTTTCGATCCCTGCGAACAATTCACGCTGAATCAACCTGGGACGATCCTCCGGCAATCGTATCCTCCGTTGCCTCCTCAGCCCAGATCGTCCCTATCCACCCCAGAAACACGATTGTGATCCCATACACGAGATAGCTGAACACCCGGTGATCCGTGCCTTCAGCCAGTCCCACAAAGTCGAAGAAAATGATGCTGAAGGCCCTGACTCCGTTGGCCAGAATCAAGAGCACGCCGCACAGAATGAGGAACGCCACACGCCGCAGCGCCTGGCGATACACCATCGCCGCATACATGTACCCCAATGCAAGTCCCGGGATCACATATCGCAGCCCGGCGCAATCCGTTGCCACCTCCCACCGGCCCGAAGGGATGCTGATGAAGTACCCCTCGCGGAGTAAGGGAACTCCAACGGCATTCAACGTCACCTCCAGAAACGCGGTCGTGAAGTCCTGTAACCATCCCTCGACCGCTGTCCCTATCGGCAAGGCAAAGACCAACAGTCCAAGAGGGAAACACAGAATGCGAAAGATAGCGGTGCCGCACAGGGTCCAGAGGAGCGCCGGGAGCATGGCGACCAGGGAAACCTGCTGCCAAAACACATCTTCATTGATGTATCCCTCCCACCAGCTCCAGGCCAGGAGGGTAAAAATGCTTGCCCCGAGCGCGCTGCGAGCCGGCAAAATCCCTATCAGACGTTCACGATACACCCAGAGAAGATAGATCGTGGCGGGCAATATCAAGAAGCCATGCGTAAATGTCCTCGATGCTGTCCAGGCATCAATCAGGGTTTGAACCGTCGGCCAACACACATATAGAACGATGGTCCACGCGAGGCCGATGGCCGCCGTGACGATGGGCCACCGAAATGGCCATTCCCGACCATGCCAGAACCGCCGCGGAGGAATCCCACCCCAGGTTTCATGCCCGAAGTATTTCGACACGTTCATTGTGATGATCGGTGAATAAGAAACGGTAACGCCATAGTTGGGTGCGTCAGGAGAGGGGGGAGCCGTCCGGTGGTGGAGTCAGAGCCGGACGGCCTGGTGTTACCCCTTGCTGCCGATACGCGACCGATTTGCGGCGGCGAGTATGTCGGCTTCGCCAGCCGATCAAGCCGGCGAAGCCGGCGCCGAAGAGCAAGATCGTCCCCGGCAGGGCAACGCTTCTTGTGTCGTAGCTCCAGTTCGTCCGTTGGCTCCAGTATTGACGGAATTGTTGCCAGTTCGGCCACCAGTTCCAGGTTGCTTTGTGAGTAGTCGCCCCAAAGGGCAACACAGCCGCTGGATTGACCGCCTTGACTGCCGGCAAGAGGATAGGTGTCGCCTGAGCGCCCGATGTTTGGAGCGTAAGTACGGTAACGAATACCGCCGCGACAGCAACAATGCGCACGATCGACGTCATGATGCGCTCCTTATGTAATATGTTTGGATCACGGGAACCCTCGCACAAAGCCCGATGACACAACCTTCGGTGACTGTCCGGTAAGGTCATGAGGACTTCTGGATCCTCCTGAGTCTCTGCCGATCCAGGCCATTCGGCTGATGAACGGGGTCGATCCGCGATGGTCTCCACCCGACCGGCAATCCGCTGGCGCCAACCAACCACCTGTTTTGTCAAGTTGCGAAGGGACGCCAATCCCGGATACTTTGATTTACGCAACCAGGGTACCATGATCTCACGGCCTCCAAACTTCCGTTTGTATTCACCACCACCTCCCATGTCATACCGCCGGATGCCTCTCGCCTTCCAATACTGCATGGCGTACCATTGAATCGCTTCATTCGGTCGAGAGCCCAACGATTCCCTCCAACTGGCCCCTCCCCAGAAGTACATGGTGGTGTTCATTGCCGGGAAAATCCCAGTGGCGATGCATCGACCTTGAGGATCACGTGCGCGCAAGAGAAGCAACTGGCCCGTGTCCGACAAGCAGGTGATCAATTCCCGTACCCGTTCCACACCATATGTCGGCACTAACGATCGTTTTTGGAACACCTCTTGAAGCTGCGCATAATACTCCCCGGCAAAGGCAGCATCCTGCGCCTCCTCGATGGTGACCCCGCTCTTTTCCGCTCGCCGGATACAGCGCCGGCAGGCAGGCGCCATATTGGAGAAGAGCTGTTCGAGGGTCTGAGTCAGGTCGATTTCAAACCCTCCGAACTCTCGATACTCAAAGTCGAGTCCGTCGGCATCCTGGACCCGCAGGTTGCGATCCATCATTTCGATGTGGACGCACCCCAAACGCTCGAACGCCAATCGCTGGAGGGCTTCCAGTGCGGAACGCCGCGAGACGCCCGGCAGGAGATTCATGCCCATGTATGAAGTCGTCCAACCCGGCAGCGGGCTGCCGAGAATCTTGAGGCCGAACCGTTTCACGATCAGTCCACTGAAGTAGCCCAACGTCCGGGTTCCGTCACGGAGGCAGGCAAAAATAGGTTCGGCCCTCTGCGTCTTGGTGACGAATGCGAGCCAAGCCGGCGACTGAAAGATCGTCCGGTCTTCGAACGTGTTCAGGATTTTTCCCCAGTCTGGAAACGGCAGGTGGATTTTTTCAAAAGTAGGACTCATCTGCCCACATCCTCTAGGTATCGGACTGTACTTACCGTGCTGCGGGGCCCCGCGACAGTGTGGACAATGATTGTTGCGGTCCCCTGCGAATGACTACGAAATCCCACAGACCGCGCAGGAAGCCAAGCCCGTAACTCACATGGTAGGTAGCGAACACTACGGGGAGAACAGGAAGGAGTTTCCAGCCGCGCTTAGCAGCCGTGACGAGGGACGCTCCGAGTATGCCGGCGGCATAGAGGGCGACCACGGTGGCCAAGACCCAGATTGCGGGACGCCACCACAAGGAGAGAAGAAACAACCCCGCCAAGGACAATAGAGACAGACCAGGAATCACATGCCGGATAGAGGCCGGAAGTCGATGCTTTTGGATGACGCGGACTTTCCAGTATCCATACTGGCAGTACTGTCGAAACAGATCCCGAAGTGATCCTCGCGGTCGGTACCAGCTCTTGATGCGTGGTGATTGCCAGATTTTGCCGCCCGAACGTATGAGCCGAAGATTAAACTCATCGTCCTGATTGCGGACCAACTCTTCATCAAAGAGACCGATCTCCGAGAAAACCCTGCGTGGCCAGCATCCGTAGGGAACGGTATCGACAAAACCTTCGTAATCGGGATTGTGAAATCGTGCACCACCCACGGCGAACGGTGAGTGATAAGCGGCCGAAATGGCCGTCTGGAAATAACCTTCTCCGCTCGTCAGCGCCGGACCTCCGACGTTCTCGGCGCCCGTTTCCCGAAGCGCAGCGATGCATTGCCTGATATAGTCAGGAGCATAGAGCGTGTGGGCATCCATGCGTATGATGATCGCACCACGAGCTGTCTCCAGAGCGGCGTTCAATCCACTCGACACTATACGCCCTGGATTCTCGATGACTCGAACACGGGGATCGTGGTGCGCGATATCCCACAGGACATTGCGCGTGTTGTCCGTTGAGAGGCCGTCTGCGACGATCAACTCCATTCCATCCCCCACCGGTTCTTGCTGAAGGATCGAGCTCACGCAATCGGCGATCGTATCCTCCTCGTTTCGGCAAGGGACGATTACTGACACCTCTATCGGAAAATTTTTGGTTGACTTCTCAGGTGGCATATGAATAAAAAATGACTCGCAACGTGGTCATGCTCCCACTCCGCTAAGATACCAACTGGTGTTTCGAGTAGCGCCAGCCGCAGTGTAGTTTCGCTTGAACGTAAGTTTGAGGAATACCTCAGGCTCTTACGTGTACATATTTCGCCGGCCAGGAAACCTCATGATGACAACGCTTTACCCACGTCATAGTGTTCCCTGAGAGGAATTCCATACAGTTCTCTCTTGCCGCGTTCACGCTAAGTAGTGAAAACACTTGATAATGCCACTGGCATGTAACTGGCATTAGGCAATTACTCATCTACAATATTGTCGAATGGTGTCAGCACACCAAGGGCTGGAACAAACAAGATTCTAATGTTCGTCTCCTAGAAAGGAACACCAATGGAGAAGTTCTTCAAAATATCAACAGCAGCCATTCTTGTTCCGCTCCTCTTTGCGCTGTACTCCCCTTCCGCTGGCTGGGCCCAGACCGTTTCGATCGCTGGATATAGAGTTATAACCTCACCAACACCCGTGAAACCCGGCGAGAGTATTACATTTTCATGGCAGGCTCCCAGCGATCACTCAACCAGGGATTGGATTGGACTGTTCTTGAATTTCCAGCCGTCAAACGGGGCCACAACTTTGAAGTTAAAATTTGTTCCGAGCGGAACGAGTGGTTTTATAACCATGACAACTCCCGCTACCCAAAATGGCTTGACCTATGAACTTCGCTATTTTTTGAAGGATGGCTGGACTGAGGCGGCCAGAAGCAATCCCATCACGGTATCATCAAAAGCGACCGCGCCGACCGCGCCCCCCCCTCCTCCGCCCTCCCCTCCTGCCACCACTGCACCGACCTCGACATCGACTACCCCCACATCCGGCAGTGGAACAACCTCGACTCCAACGGAGCCTTCCTCATCGCCGACACCCTCGACCACCTCCGGCCCTTGTCCGAACGGGGCGCCGCTCGCGTTTGAAGGCGCTGAAGGGTATGGCCGCTGCGCGCAAGGCGGGCGTGGTGGGGTGGTCGTGGATGTCACGAACCTGAACGACTCCGGACCCGGCAGCCTGCGTGACTGCGCGCAGGTGATGAGCGGACGGCGGACCTGCCGCATCATGGTTGCCGGCACGGTGAGCTTGGGTGGATACGACATCACCATCCGCAATGACAACGTGACTATCGACGGATCGGCCTATCCGATGGCGCTGAAGGATGGAGGCATCGCCGTACGGGCGAATCATACGATTATCCGACACTTGCGGGTCAGGCCAGGCCCCTATAGCTGGATCACACGAGGGTACAATGCGAACGGCATTGTCTACCTGAGCCGTGAAGATGGGTCAGGCACCTGGGACCATATTGCGGATCATGTCTCCGTCTCGTGGACCACGGATGATTCCATTGGGGTCATCAACGGGGCCAAGAACATTACCATCCAAGACAGCATCATCGCAGAAGGACTGATCTCAGGGGCCAAGTGTAGCAACTGTAGTTCAAAAGGCATCCTGGTCGGAACCGGCAATAAAGAAACGCTCAGCGTCCTACGCACCCTCAGCGCCCATGTGTTCTTACGGTTTCCGAATGCGACGGGTGGCGAAATTGATTGGGTCAACAATGTTGACTATAACTCAAGCGGCGTCACCTCGCAGATTGTTCCTTACTATTGGCCGGTACATATCAACATGGTGGGGAACTACTACAAGGATGGGCCAACTAGTCGCGCGTACAATGGCGGCTTTAATCTCACTTACAATGTGATCCGCACGATGGGAAGTTTCGCCTACTCGGCGCAATCCGGGATCTACGTGGCAGACAATATCGGACGGCACTGCAATGCTGGCGATCCTCCGAAATGCATCATCTGGGGTGATAACGGTGGGATTACCATACAGGCGCAACGGTATCCCCACCCCCAGATGTCCACAGTATCAGCGGCAGCGGCTTACGACTTGGTCCTGAACAACTCGGGAGCGAAACCGCGTGATGCAGCGGACGCCCGTGTGGTGTCTGATGTGAGAAACGGTACTGGAGCCTGGATCTCTGACCCTCTGACCGTTGGCGGCTGGCCAGTGCTCTCATCGGGAATGCCCTAACCGGCTGCCGACGACGGGGGAATATCCATACTGTTCATGAAGTTTCGGCTTCGGAGTTGGCGCGAGCGTCGGCTCCGAGGCCGAGCCCCATTCTCATACAGCCTTCAGTATCTGGCCAGCTCGGTTTAACCACATTTTCCCACGGAACAACTCCTTCATCCTGTACATGCGGTCTTCTTTTTTCTTTGGCCGGCCATCCAATCGATTGGCGCTTTCCTCATGCAGACAGCCCCCCCATTCTTGGAAGGGATAAGCCTGCCAGCCGAGAGTGTTCTAATCCTGCGTGATGCAATCGTCATATATTGGGCTGAATCAGCCTGAGCGCATCTAACTTCCTGTGGAGCTCACCCGCTGCGGTGAGATGACCAGTCTCGTTCCAGTGCCAGTCAAACTCCGATTCGAAATGGACGTGATTCGCCGCGAAATGTCTCGAAAATTCATGCGTCAAGTCGACGAAGTAGAATCCGACTGTCTCGCACGTGGTTTTCAGCAGCTGATTCAGCCATACCACAGTGCTGTTTCCCAAAGTGCCCGCATAAATGTCCCGGCGAGGCGCATCCATAACGAAGATGACGGGTTTGGTACCGTTCTCACGCTGCAAAGTCCGGAGCACATACTCCGTCGCTCTTTGGATGCGAGCCTTGCGGGCATTCACCTGTTCGACATCAATGTTGGCATTGTAGGTGGGTTTATTTCGTATGCCTGAGAACAAGCCGCGTAGCCGGGAGGCGAGCTGCAGGTTTGTCACAGCGTAACGGACCACGCTGCTTGACCGTGCCATACGGAGAATCTGATTGGGGTGATAAGGATCGATCACGGCTTCTCGTATTTCTTGCCCCTCATCTTCAAGACACAGCATGCCTGCCTGTCGTTTGATCGAACAGAGCGATTCGTCGAAATCGTTATGGACGACGTTGATCACCAGAACATCTGGGTCAAAGTGTTTACGGGCATAACGTGCCATCTGAAGATACTGACTAAGGGGTGCGCCGGAGATACCGAAGGCGTACACCTCCGCCTGCGGGGAGACAAGCTCTCTTAACCGGCCGGCAAGAGAAGTCTCTACGTTGACCTGAAGCGCTTCGACATACGAATCGCCGATGATTGCGATGCGTGGTTTCCGCTTAGTCTCTTCAAAGTCAATCGCGCTGTTCCATCCGGTATTGTTGATATGCCATTGGGCACGCTGTTGGGCCATCGCTCCGATGGTGAAAACACCGTCGCGAAGGTCTGTCGTCGAAAATCTGAGGATGCGGTCGGTCGGATCGTAGTAATAGGACGGAAATTGCGCTGCTGGCACAACAAAGGTTGCCGTGAGTTCCAAGAACAGGAAGACGGCTAGGCAAGATGGTATCGTGAGGACAAGAATGTTTCGGATCATGATGGGTGTGCGTGAAGAGCATCACGCTCCGTGATGCGTTAAGTTTTTTTCTGACAACGAAAAGGACGCCTGGTAACAAGTTGGCTTTTCCGAACGTCGCCGTATGCATCAATGGCGGCAAAGTGTTTGTCGGCAGAGTATGCCTTTCCCCGGACCCATTCACAGCGGACTTTGCCCCCTTTGGGCTACCGACGCGGCTGCTGGTCCCTCGCTTGGCACCGAGCCGTCGGCACGAGCCAGGAGCCTGAACTCTCCGAAACTACACCCGGCATCGAGCTTTGACCGGATCGTTGTAATTGGTACGATTGCAGTGGGATTGAATCTTCGACGGGGATGGTACCGTTTCCTACGACATTAAGGAAGTGGGACTATTCTCCAGCAGCGTCACCAAGACGCCACTGGCTTTTTTTATCATTCGATTCTGCGGCAACATTTTAGTGACCATTCTCGCCCCGCGTAATATCAGCGGATTGGCGAAAGGACGCAGGAGCGGATGCAGGACAAATGCTCTGTGCACCGGCTTGGCATCGAAGCCGACTTTCTTCTTATAGCTGTGCAGCCCTATTGTTTGCTGTGCGTCCTGAATGGAGCTGAGACCATAACTGACCGTATTGAAACGACGCTTGATCAGAAAGTGACTGAGAACGAAGTGGGCCAGACCATCGTTCGGGCACGAGGTTCGAGAGTTATCGGCTGAGAAGCTGCCTTCGATCTCGACCCAATCGTCAACGACGACCAGAGTCATGAACGCCACTAGGGAATCGTCTTGCCACGCCCCAACGGCACAGTGAAAGGGATTGAGTGAAAACTGGTGAAATCGACTCTGGAACTGCTCGACCGTACCATCTGGCAGTCCCACGCGAGTGCGGGTCTCACTGAAAGCTGTGAAGCCGTGAGCCATTACCGTCGGCCAATCCACAAACTCTATCCGAAGGCTCCTACCGGCCCGTCTGGCATCCCGCCGGCCTGCGACGCTGAGATTCTCAAGACAGTAGGATCTGTTGTTGCAAATATACAGGCAGGCATTTGCCTGGTGGGACTCGTCCGGTTCAAGCAGATAACTAGCCACGGCAGACCGGCTGTGTCGCAGGATGTCGTGCAGCTCATCACCGGAAGGTGGCGTCAGCGCAAAAGTTGGAACCCGCATCATGGCGTACGATTCGTACCTGACCCAGAAAGTGCCAGGCAATCCAGGCAGCAGCCGTCTTCCGCTCCTCGCCAGCGCCGAAGCATACCCGTCCAGGGTACAGGTCGTCGATGCAGCACCGATTGGGGATACATTGTTCATGGGTGTAGCACGTTGGACAAGTGAGTCGGCCATTCAACAGCGCCTCTCGCACAGAAACCGACTACGACTCAGCATCCTCTCAGCGGATCTCGGATGAGGGGGAAGAGACGGAGAATCACTCACAGTGCACCCTCAGCGCTCCACGGTCCTGACGGCCAACTAGAGCCTCTTCGTAGAGCATTTTTATCCGAAGGGCGACGTGATCGATTGCGAGGTCGTGAACATTCTGACGACCATTACTTCTCTCTCGCGTGGTCGCGATGGCGGCAAGTCGTTCGCCGAGCTCGCATGCGTCGCGCGAGCAGATGTAGGACCACGCTACGCCCTGCAATCTCTCCGGCGTATCGCCGCAGGCAGTGGCGACGACCGGGAGATTACATGCGAGGGCCTCTTTGACCGTGTTGTTGGATCCTTCATGCCGGGACGTGAGTAACAGCGCATCAGCCGCACAAAAAAATAGCGGCATACGTTCAGCAGGCTCATGTTCCAGGACGTACATCCTGAGCGAAGGCACCGTCTTTTGTGCCTCCCTATAGGCGGCATGCGCAAGCTCCGGGTCCTTGACCCAGGCGCCCTTTCGATCCATGAACAGGACCACTGGATCCTCATGATTCCACCCGAGCTTCGCGCGTGCCGTTGCCTGAGCGATGGGCTGAAATACATCGAGATCGACCCCGTTTGGAATAACCGCGCACTTCTGCCGCAATTGCGTCAACCAAAGGGCCTGTTTGAGTTCCTCGCTCTTTGCGATCGCTCGACGACAGCCGAAGGCTCCCAGGCGGGAGAGAACACCGGACAGGATGCCCGACCAGGTTCTGCGTCCCTGCTCATCGTAGTTGCCAAGGAGGTCACTTCCACAAAACGAAAGAATCACAGGCTTACCCGCACAGAGCACTCCTGCAACCGCTTGGGCCGCTCCAAAATGGACATGCACAAGATCGGCATCAAAATTACGAGCCTTTCGCCGCAGAGCCAGGCCACCCTTGATCAGTCCCAAGAGGGAACGTCGGTTGTGGAAGACATAGGTGTCGACGACGACGCCGAGAGCGTTCAGCGAGTCGATCTGGCGTTTGGCCCAGACGGTCGGCAAATCGGTGCCGGGCGTTGGCGCGATGACCATTAACACACGCATGGGGTGAGACGGAACCTTGTCGGTGTTGCTCAAGAAAACATTACCCAGCAAATACCCGCGACCTCTGTAAACGTTGTGCGGCCAGTGCTCTCAGCTTAAGGTATTTTTTTCCGCCGACTATCTTGGCGAGTTTCCTCATCATCCAGGACACATGTTCGCTTGTTCGGATCAGGTAGCGGCCTTGGATAAGTCGGGCCTGTCGTTCAGGGGTCGTCCCACGCCGGATCACATAACGCCCGAAAACCCTGGCGTTTTCGACCATGTGGCTACGTCCGGTGGGTTCGCTGGTAAAGATGGCGCGAATGCCGGCAAAGGAAGCGGCTTCCGCGACTTCTTGAGAATAATAGCCGCCTGGAATGGATGCCGTGGTTACCTCCTCGCCGAGGATGTCCGAGAGGTATTTCACGCTGTCGCTCCACTCTCTGAGTATCGTGCCGGGACCTTGCGAGGACAGCATCGACGGATGGGAGCAGGAATGGCTACCGATAACATGCCCCCTGCTTCTCAATGTCCGAATGTGCTCTCGTGTCATGAACCGGGGTTTTCCGATCAAGTCCGTCACGACAAAGAAATGGGCTTTCCATCGGTATTGCTCCAATATATCCATGACCGTGGTATAGGCGCTCATCCCTCCGTCATCGAAGGTCAACATCACGGAAGGAGTCCCGGGCCAGGCCTGGAGGACATCTGGAACCAGTGACGGCCCTCCCGGCAAATGCTTGCTCAAGGCAGCCATGTGAGCTTGGAACTCCGTTCGTTCAACGGCGTATCGATTGCCGAAGTTGTCGGAAAATCCGCTTCCCTCAAGCGCATTGGGATCAATGATGTCGTGGTACATCAAGCAAACAACACGCATCGCACGTATCCCTTTCCCTTGCTCTAAGGGAAAAACTCTATCGGTTCGGCGGGATGTGTGCGAGCACGCCCGCATTAATAGGGAGAGGACTGAGACCAGGCACAGCCTACCCAGTCAGGATTAATTGCCGCGCAAGTCTTACGAGGCGCGTCAGCGGATCCACCGGGTAAGACGGTGGCATCGGTTTGACCAGGCGCGCTCGCAACATCCGACCGGTTTCGTACGCGTAGTCTGTTTCATGGACCGGCTTCAGAATTTTCCCTGTGCAGCGAGTCAGGTAGCTGATATGGGTGCCGTCGCCAAAATCGCTGGCGACAATCTCAAAGCCTGCGGCTCTGAGGTATAGTCGCATCGTTTCATCGGATAGGTAATAGACGTGATCCATCTTGAGGAGCTTACGGTAATCATACATGGTCCTCGCCCAGCTCTCGAAGTCTACGGGATCGACAAACAGAAAACCGCCGGGCTTGAGGCAATGAGCAACTTTGGCTAACACGCTGGAAATTGAAAGGAGATGGTCGACTGAGCGACAAATGAGTGCCAGGTCAAATCTTCGGTCCTGTGGATTCCACTGCTCGGCCAGTCCTTCTTCGCATTCCAATCCTAATTTCCGGGCTCCCCTCAATTCGGAAGGCGACGGATCTACGACCAGGCACTTTCCACCGAGCGTGTCCTGAACAGCCCTCGCAACGCATCCAGTGCTGCCCCCTAGATCCACACTGAAAGAGATCTCTGCAGCCTGCAGATGCGGTTGAAGAAACCTCACCAGCTTGGCCGCATAGGCTCTCTGGTCCGGTAATAGTGCTTCTTCATCCTGAGGCTGTCCTTTGAGTGCCGCAACCAGGGGCCGATACCATTTTTCATAAAACTCTGCGTATCCCTTGGCAGTCGGGCGCGGATTCTGGAAGACTAGACCGCACCCCTCACACATTTGATACCTGGCAGGGAAACCATAGCGATCAATGTGTGAGACGGTCCGGAAAACCTGCCACCCGCAGAGGTCGCAGGAGTAACAGTATTCATGAGGGATTGAGGCGGGATCGAAACCCGTCTTGGCCAGGCGAATTCGCGCTACCGGGTCCATCGTAAATTCGAAAGCCATCCTGATCTCCTTCTTATCCAGACCGTATTCAGAAGCATCTAGAGAAACAGGCTGTGGGGGGGCCAAGCGGCGGCAGTTCAGTCGAGCGCTGTTGGATGGGACTTGCTGCTTAACGCAAGGTGGACGGACAGGAGCATGACGACCCTTTGGTACAGACCCTGCCGTGACATGTCGGGATGGAGTTGACCGCTACAGAAGGCTTCAATGATGGGGCGATAGGTTTCTGCACGGAAGACCTCAGGCAACCGGCTCGTCCGCCCGAGAAGTGTCTCCCTGACGCGAGTCTTAAAGGACGCATCGACCCAGGTGTCGATGGGAATGGAGAAGCCCCACTTTGGTTTCCGAGCCACAGCCGGCGGGAGGCGCCGGTCGGCCACGCCACGCAAGACCAGCTTGCCTGTCCTGCCGCTCACCTTGAGGCGATGCGGAAGTGTGAGCCCGAACGCGAAGAGGTCTTCGTCCAACATCGGCACTCGAATTTCCAAACTTTCCTTCATACTGGCCGTGTCGACCTTGAAGAGGAAATCGTTGGGAAGCACCAGCCGGAGATTGGTTTCTGTGGTGGCCGCGGACAATCGCTCCAGGCGAGATGCGCCTCGGGGAAGACGGATGTCCAGCTTCGGTTCGAAAAATCGCCGGATGGGCAGCTGTTTCCCCTCATCGAGACAGAGACGGCGGTGTTCGTCTTCACGGGTCCAGGAAAAGAGATTCTGCATCACGGAGATATCGTCGGCATTCTCGAACTCTCGCAGCCGGTGCAGCAGCCTGTGCGGAACCAGCCCCAATCCGGCCGCGGGCGTGAGTAGAAGGGATGCCGCATGCAACAGGGGCGCCGGCAACAGTTGCAATCGCGCGATCCTGGCGATTTGCCAAAACGTGTTATAGCCCCCGAATGCTTCATCCCCTCCGTCTCCGGACAGGGCCACTGTCACATGTTGTCGCATCAGCCGGCACACGGCATGAGCCGCAAAGAGCGAGGTGTCGGCAAAGGGCTGGCCGGCGTGCTGGAGAAGGCCGGTGACATGCTCCCAGGTTCCTCGAACATCATCCATGTCCAATGTGGTATGGTCACTGCCGATATGTTGTGCGACCGCCACTGCAGCCCAGGTCTCGTCGTACTCCTGTTCGGAGAAGCGTACGTTGAAGGTGTGCAGGGATCTGGTCGCCGCTTCTTGAGCGGCAGCGCTGACGAGGGACGAGTCGATACCTCCGCTGAGCAGCGCGCCGAGCGGCACGTCGCTTTCCATCTGCCGCTGAACGGCGGTCGTCAGCAAGGCGTCTGTGCGGTCGACGGCTTGCGTCGCGGTGATGGCCGGATCGGGAGCGATGGCCCACTGATGAAAGGTGCGCGTTTTCCATGATATTCCGTCGTGGTTCAGCCTCGCCTCCAACACTTCCCCCGCCTGGAGCGCGCGAATGCCCCTATAGAAGGTTTCCGGCGCAGGAATATATAAGAGGGCGGCGAAATCATACAGGGCTTGCCGGTCAGGCCGGTCATCGACCCCCGGCAAGGTGAGGAGTGCATTGATCTCGCTGGCGAAGGCCAGCCGGTGCGGAGCCTGCGCATAAAAGAGTGGTTTGATGCCGAAACGATCCCGTGCCAGGAGCAACGTTTTTGCACGAGTATCGAAAATCGCCAGAGAGAACATCCCGCGCAGCCTGGAGACGAACCCCGGACCTTCTTCCTGGTACAAATGCGGCAGAACTTCAGAATCCGACCGCCCTCTGAATACATGCCCTCGGGACTCGAGCTCGCGGCGAAGCTCACGATGATTGTAGATTTCGCCGTTGAAGACGGCCCACACCGTTTCGTCTTGATTCGCAATCGGCTGGGCGCCGGTCGGAGACAAATCGATGATGCTGAGTCGCGTATGGACGAGCGTCGCTTCCGGCCAGGATCGAATCCCCTGACTGTCCGGTCCGCGGTGCCTCAACGCCCGCGCCATCCGCGTGGCAGACTGCTGCCCATCGGTAACGGACCCTAACCATCCGGCAATTCCACACATCTTCGATCGTTCCTTAGCTTGATCGTTTCGGGGTTCTACGATAGGGGCCTGTAGCCATGGGCTAGGTCTGGTCTAGCCTTTCCAACCGGCCTCTGCGTATGTGCGGACCGTACGATCGACCAGTTGGTTGAGCCCGAACTCTTGTTCAATCTTCACACGTCCGGCCTGTCCCATGCTGATGGCCAAATCAGGATGTTCGACCAATCTCGCAATGCAGTCTGCGAGATTGCGATCGTCTCCCCTCTTGACGACAAATCCTGTCTTTCCATGCTCTACGAGGGCCGGACAATGGCCTGCATCGGTGGCGACGACGGCGCGGGCGCAGGCCATCGCTTCCATGACGACATTCGGGCATCCCTCTTCATCAGCCGTGTGGACCAGGAAGGTCGACTGCGCCAACAAGTTCGGAATGTCTTGCCGGACGCCCAAAAATTCGATCAAGTGATGAACCCCCAAGCGCCTGGCTTGATCTTCCAACGCCTGACGCAACGGCCCTTCACCGGCATGGCAAACACGGAAAGAGAGCCCTCTGTTGTGAACCTCGGCAACGGCGGCCACGAGCCGGTCCCAACGTTTTTGGGGATAGAGTCTGCCTATAGCAAGCAATTGCGGTCTCCGAGGAAGATCTGATATCGCTTTGAAGTTCTCAATATCCAGTCCGTTAGGCACCACACTCAATCGTGAAGGTTTGAACGGACCCGCCGCCTCAGCGACCGCTTGCTTGGCCGCAAGACTGTTACAGATCTGAATCGATGGCCAGCGCGCGCTCAAGCGTCCCAAGATATTGCCGGCTTGCTGGCGATCACTCAGAAAATTGTTTCGGATGGATCCGATGGAAATCATATCGGTGCCGAGGGTGCACCACCAGGCTGGAAAATTCGTATAGAAGCTGTACGAATGTACGACTTCCGGAGCGAGTGCCTTCACCAACCGGCGCAGCGCCATCATTTTTTCGTGGACGGCAAGGTGCTCCGAAAATGTATAGAGGGGGACCCCCAGGGCCTTGATTTTTTCCGCAAAAGCGGTGCCCTGCGCGGCATTCCACACCGCCACGGCAGGCCTGTACCGCTGACGATCAATGGCCTGGAGCAGATAATAGAGTTGCCGCTCGTATCCGCCCAGCCGTAGCTGACCTATGAGGTAAAGGATTCGAGGTTGCATGAAACCGGCTTAATGAGTGTGCGACTCGGACAGGCGTGGAAGGAGACGACGAATGTGCCATGCGCGCCTGCCCGTTACAAACGACGGAAAGGCAATCGGATCTTTATGAGGTTCGCTAGCCAGAAGTTTGTTGTCTCATGCCGGATAGTGGGTAGACGATGCCTTGCGGCCATATCCAGGTATGAGCGCCGACCAGCAATCCGAAGGCCAGCGTAAATTCCTTTGCATAAATGTTATGGCTCACCATGGAAAACAGCATGATGGAGACGCCGATCCCAACGAGGGCCAAGGCAGCCGCTTCTCGATTGGAATGGCGGGGCAAGCAGCGATAAGCCTGCCAGAAGACCAAAATGAACGCCGTCACTCCCAAGATGCCCCAGTAGATCGTGACCTGCATGAAACAGTTGTGCACCCCGCTCACACGACCACTGTCACTGACGAGTTCGGTTCGTTGCCCCCAATGCGAGTAGAAATTGCCTGCACCAACCCCTGTAAGAAAGTAGTCAGGAAACCGATCGATAGCCACCCCATACACGCGTGCGCGGCCTTCGGTCTTACCTTCGTGTTGCTCAAAGGTGAAGGACATGCGAGACCAGACGGCCTGGGGGACCCACATCAGAACTGCCCCCAACAGGAGGATGGCGATGAGAATTCCCTTCCCATGCCGGAGGCCGAAGGCATACATCACCGTCGCGCAGGAAGCGATGGCGATCACGACACCGCTTCTGGAAAGAGGTAAGAACGCACCAATCATGCACAACACGCCCGCCGCGATGAAGAATCCCCTCGGAATTATGCTGCGTGTGACCAATCCCCAGGACAGTGCGACAACTGCCGCCTGCGCTGCGCCGAAGGCCATGTTATTTAAATTGGCTTGCAGCGGGTTATCTTCGAACGCCATAGCGCGGAGTTGAGAGGCCTGCTGGAAATCGGAAGCGGTCGCTGCGTTGAGGGTTCCATAGGAGGTCAAAAACAAAAGGATCGACAACCACAATCCAGCCGCCAGATACCCATAACAGGCCATCCTGAGGGCCGGAAGATCTCTGCAGAGGGATGCCAGCAGGATCGCCCCGATGACCATCTGAATGACCCGGGTTAATTCGTGGTAACTCGCATAATCGTGAGTCCATTCCAGCAGGAAACCGACAATGAGGAAGAGGTAGGCAGCTATCAATGCCGGGTGCCCGACCGTCCTCAGGAGTTCGGGGAATCGATTCAACCCAACATAGGCGGCAATGACCCCGAACAGAATAAATTGAAGGCTGAACCCGGGAATGAACAGGAAATGGTTTTCGGTCGGCAAGGCGACAATGGTTAGCAGGATCAGGCACTTTTCAAGGCCGGTCGTGGGGACGCCGATTCCGGCGTTTCTCCAGACTACGGGCTGTATCGTGGCGGTCACTGGAAAAGCCCTCTGTCGTTTTTCTCAAGAATGGTGCGGAGGCCAGCTGCCACCACCGGAGCACGGAACAGCTTCGCAGTCTGCAGGGCGTTCCGAACCAGAGATGCGCGCAAGTCAGCGTCATCGCGCAGGCGTCGAACGGCAGTGAGAATGGCCTCTTCGTCGGCGGTATCGACAACCAGCGCACATTGATGCCTGCGCAGAAACCGCGTCAGATAGCTGTTAGGAGGAGTATGAGCCAGTATCGGACGTCCGCAGATGAGGTACTCAATCGTCTTCGTGGGGAAAATCGTGCTGTACTCCTCTTTCGACATGGTGCCTGTGAAACCGTGAACGAGCATCACGATATCCGCCTCACTCAAACGGCTGAGGAGAAGGTCCCGTGACACGGTTTCGTAGTGAACTCCGTCGCGGAGAATCCCGAGTTCTTTGAGATAGCCTTTTGGAGTACCAGATAAAAGCGTCAACCGACTGTCGATCTGTGCTATGGCGGCTGAGACACGCGTCGCCGCGTCGGCACAAGAGGCATTGATGTTGCCGGATATGACGAAGCGAACAGGTGTGGCCGGCTCAGGCGGCGGAACAAACTCAGGAATGTCCTCATTAAACGAATGAAGCAAAGCTGAGCAACGCACCTTCGGGTACCGTTCACGATACAGTTCGACCATGCCTTCACTCATCACGAAGATATGAGCCGCTTCTTCAAAAACTCGTGACTGCAACCATTTCGCAAGGCGGTACCGAGAACGGGTTCGGTCATATTGATCCAAAAACGTGTTGTGTAGATAGGGATAGAGCCTGGCCTTGGTTAGTTTGGCCGTGAGATACCCTACTAGGAGAAACTCTTCGCTCGGGTACACCACGAGCAGACTGGCACATTGATGCTTCTTCGCGAGATACAAGCAGCGGAAGAGCGTGAAGGGGATCTGAAATCGCCGCCACCACCTGGCTCCTCGTCTCGTGGGCGGCCACCCTTGAGTGATATGTACGATTTCAGGCCATTCTTCCTTCCAGAACACCGAGGGCCGTTCGGAAGGCTTCTCCCCCGCGACAACCATCTCATCTCGCGCAAACTGCTTCGCCAAATTGCCGACTATGATGGACGACCCTGTTGTCTCCGGAGGAACCCCCCACGAGATAAGCAGCACCTTGCCCATCTCCGCTTACCTCCGCTCCTGAGGTCTTGGTTTCTGAAACACAAATTCATTGCAGCCGTGGGAGGCAGCGTGGTTGACCCGTACCAGATTGAAGCCCTTTGGAGCCAGGAACGCGGTCACTTCATCGACCGAAGCATACTCATACGGTAGGCCGCCCAGCCAATCTTCAACATCACGAAAATAGCTCATACCGCGGTTCTTGACATATTGGTCCAGAAATCGAAGCGGGTTCTGGCCGTGCAACATCAGACTGGTAAAGGTCTTGGCATGAAACCCAAGGAGCAACAATCTTTTAATAGGTGCCGGTGCCCAGTTATAGATGCGCTTGATGGTCAGCCATGTGCCGGAATGTTTCGTGCGATTATAGATCGCCAGAAGTAGCATGCCACCTTCGGCGACGCATCCTGCGACATGATCAATGGCTTCCCACATGCCTCCCGTGTGATGTGCGACTCCCCAACAACAGACAATATTCGCCGGCGCGATCTTCAATGACAGGTCGCGGTCGAGCAGGGAGTGCGTATGGACTTCCCATCTGCCGGCATCCCGCGCGAATCGCGATCGCAGTTGTTCGGTGCATGCCACGGAATTGGGGTCAATATCGAACGAGACGACCTTCTCCGCGTTGAGACGGGAAGCCACGAGACTGGATAGTCCGCTGCCGCACCCGGCATCGAGAAAGCTGTACCCGGCGAGGCTTGTCAGTCCAGTGGATTCGACAAACGAACGTTGGGCTGCAGCAATGTGTCGTTCCTCGAGTCCCGAGACGTAAGCCAGCCAATTTTTCCCGAACGAGAAGTCGATCTGCTCACCACTTCTCGATGCGGCCTCATTGTTGACGTACGTCGTGTCCTGGGCGTTCATATGGCCTCCCCTGAACCAGAAAGAGAGTCAAACTGTTCCATACAGACAGGATACGGTCATCTCTCGGAAAGTAAGGGCACAGAAAGGCCGGTATCCAGTCGTTGTTCCCAGGAGGAACAGATTTCTTCCAGAATCGTCGGTAATTTCATCGTGAGGGCCCAAGATGGGTAGTGCGTTTGAATCTTGGATAGGTCCGAGATGTAGCAGATGTGGTCTCCTTCCCGGTTCCTGTCGATGTATTCATAGGTCATGGATTTCCCCGTGATCTGTTCGACCATCTCGAACGCCTCTAGGATCGAACAAGAGTTGTTCCGCCCGCCACCCAGGTTGTACACCTCGCCGCACCGGGGCTTCTCTATGAAGTGATGGATGAACCGCGTCACATCGTACGAATGAATGTTGTCCCGGACCTGTTTGCCTTTATACCCATAGATCCGGTATAGGCTGCCGGTCAGGTTGACCTTCACCAGGTAACTGAGAAAACCGTGCAGCTCTACTCCCGAATGGTTCGGGCCGGTCAGGCAACCGCCCCGCAAGCAGCAGCTGGATAATCCGAAGTATCGTCCGTACTCTTGCACCATCACGTCAGCCGCCACCTTCGACGCGCCAAAGAGAGAGTGTTTGGATTGATCGATCCGCATATCTTCGCGGATGCCACCACGATCCCCTGCTTCGGCGTACTCCCAACGCGACAAGAGTTCCACCAGCGGCAGACCGTTCGGCGCGTCGCCGTAAACCTTGTTGGTCGACATGTATACGAAGACGGCGGACGGCGCATAGCGCCGCACTGCCTCAAGAAGATTGAGCGTGCCGACCGCGTTGACATCGAAATCGTCGAAGGGCCGGGAGGCAGCGAGGTCATGACTCGGTTGGGCCGCGGCATGCACGATCGCGTCTGGTCGAAGTTCATCAATGAAGGAAAGCACGCCGGCGCGATCACGGATATCGAGTTCATGGTGGCGGAAGTTTCGGCACTGTGTCTCGAGGCGCGTCTGGTTCCATCTGGTGTCTCCTCCCGGTCCGAAAAACTCGGCCCGCATATTGTTGTCCACGCCATGGACGGCCCATCCCAAGGCGTCAAAGTACCCCACCACCTCCGAACCAATGAGCCCGCTTGAGCCGGTTACAACGATCTTCATGAATCTTCCCTTACCCCTTCATTCTTAGAAAGCGATGAACCTACGACCACGGCCGGATTGCCTGCCACGATCTGCCAGGCTCCGACGTCTTTGGTGACCACTGCGCCTGCGCCGATGACCGCCCCCAACCCCACGGTCACACCCTTTAAAATCATCGCACGCGCGCCGATAAACACGTCATCGTGGATCATGACCGGGGCGCACCGTGCCGCACGCGTCGGGTGTTGATGCCGCTGGTAGGGATCGACGGGATGGAAATCGGTATCCCAGATACAGGCACCCGCCCCGATCATAACGTGACGGCCGATCGTGACCTTCACTCGTGCGGCGATTGACGCTCCGGATATGGCGGTTTCTTTCCCGATGGCAATCACACTCTCCGGCGTCAGTGCAGCGAGAATCGTCGGATGAGGCAGTCCGGCCGGATTGCTATTCACACGGCTGAAGACACGCACACCCTCTCCCAGCGCAATGGTTCCACCCGGGGCCAAAGTGATGATCGGCCGCCCGATGAAGGAGCATCCCTGGCCACAGGTCACCCCAAGCCAGCGAAGCCAGACGGGAATACAGATGCGGTCCAGGAACAACCGGAACGTCGTGTACGGACCCCGTATGACTCTGATCAATCCCTGATTCATCGGAAGTCGCTTTGACGAGTCATCAACTCACTCAGTCACATCGCCGCGCAGATATCAGCCTGGGCCACGAGGAAATCGGCGACCGCCTGTGTCGCTCGTCCGTGATTCACAAAGACTGTTTCTGCCAGATGGTGTGAGCGGTCCTGCAGTGCCTTCCCCTGGAGCACCTGCTCGATCATGGCACAAAGCTGGTTCGCTGAACCGATTCGTTGAGCCAGGCCCTCTTGCCAATTCGTTGCCAACTCCGGCCAACCATCGGCGTGAAAGTGCCAGACCGGCTTGTGATACAGCAAGGCATCCAGCATGGCAGTAGAACACAGAGACGCCACACAATCGCTGCCGTCCAAGAGGAGCGCAAATTCAGGACAATCTTTTGTGACCACCAGATGCGAAGTCGGGCGATAAAGCGATCCGTCCTCGTTGGGATGGAGACGTACGATGATGTTGATCCGATCCCGATATCGTTCCGCTGCAGCCTCGAGCCATCGCACGCATTCGCCGGGAGCCGATCCATTCCGAGACAAATCGTTGCCGTTAGAGAAGAAGGTAATGGTTGGCCTGTCTTCAAGCGACAGACTCCTGAGCAGCTCCCGCTTTGCCTGGCCGCCGGGGGCCGGTCGCATAGCATCGTGTCTCGGGCTCCCGAGTGCCTCCAACCGTCGGTAATCCGTGCCCAAGCTGGTGAGGGTTTCACTGGAGGACCGTCCCCAGGTGCACATCCGATCGGCCAGCATCGGAATATAGAAAGGCTGCAGCACACCATGTTGCAACAGAACTGTACGCATCTGTTTGGCCTGTGCGGAGACCAACAGTGCGGCTCCGCCAATCAGTTGCGTGGAGGCCGTGACGACCACACGAGGTTTGGTGGCGTCAAGAATCTGATCTACTTCGTTCAAGAGACCCTGTACATCGGCGCAGGCGTTGAAGAACGAGCGGGTCAGCGTCGGTTTCGCCAGATTCTTTTCTGCCTGACAGAGCGCCCCCCAGGCCTGTTTCGTCCAATCGGGAAGGAAGAACACACTCGGGAACCGAAGGGTTACGGAAGAAGAAGGCAGATCAGCGGGACCATTCATCGAGACAAGCCGGACGTTCTCGCCGCGTGAGGTGAGCTCATGAAACACGGGCAACAACGATTCACGAATCACTTCACGAGTTCCCTCAATCCAGATCAAAATGTCGCACGGACGAAGGACGCCCGTTGTACGCCCACGACGAATGAGAGGCCGGAGCCACTGCTTCGCGGACTCCCGCCACCCAAAGGGTCTGGGCTGAACCAGTAACTCCCGGAAGATAAAGTGGCGCAAGGGCTCGAGTTGGGGAAACCGCTCGAAGACCCGACGCGTGTTCGCCGCAAACTCAAGATACCGTTGATCGAGATTCTGTGCTGTAATCATTTCTTCGTGTAGGAAGCATGTGGTGCTTGCTCAGCTCTTTGAGGAATTCCGCCGTGCGCCTACCGGCCTGACCGTCCAGTGGGCCGCAATCTTCGACACGGGCGCGACGGCGCCCCTCGGACTCCAAAGATGGATTCTCCAGGTACCGATTGATCAGGTCGATACAGTGATCTCCATCATCGGCCAACTGTGAGCTGCCATAGGACATCATCTGTTTTGTATCAGAGCGTTTGTAGAAGCGTCGAACCGACAGCGCCGCCGGGATGCCTGGAAGCTGATCGTAGTACACATTGACCGTCGGCTTGTCGAAAATGGCCGAGTCGATGGTCATGGTTCCACAGACGTTCACTTGCACGTCCTGATTCGCCAGGAGAGAGAGATGCATTCTTTCCTCGTCGAGAATATGCCGCACGAGATGGGCTTCATGCTCCCCCCCCCCATATTCCACCTGAGTAGGACGTGGATAGCTGCGAGCCTCGGGGTATTCTCTCTCCAGGAGCTTGAGGTTTGACCCGAACATTCTGGGATGGCCGCGGACGAGCAACTGCGCCCCCTGTGCAAACCGGCCTGCATGTGCGGCATCGGCCAGGTGCTGAGCAATCGCAACCTCATGAGGAATCACCGTGGGCGTGGCCATGGTATAAAGAATGAGAGGCCGGTTTGGATCAAGTCCGATCAGAGAAAATACCTCCTCCCTGGTCAGGCGAAACGATGGATCGAGATGATGGTCGAATTGCGGCGCGCCCGTCACGTGGACCTGCTCAGGGGAAGTTTCCGGGTACATGGTCAACAAACAGTCTCGCGCGACCTGGGACCACACCAGATAAAGATCGGCGAACGGGAGATAAGGAATTTTGTGTTGCAGATTGTCGCGGGAGCGGATCATGACGAGAGTGGGAAGACCGAGAGAGTTGGCAGCCTCGATCAGGGCCATCTCCCGCGCCCCCTCGGGCGAAAAACTCGCGACGACGCTGGCGCCTGCCTGCCGCAGACGTTGCCGGTAGACCTCGGTGATCGGATGCCTGCGCAGGGTTTGGGCGAACTCCGCACGCCACCGATCAGCCAAACCGCATCGTCCTGCCAACCAGAACCGTCCAAACCTACCGGCCGCCCGGCTGATGCTGGCGGCCCGGCGCAACGGTTTTGTGTCGTTGTGACGATAACAACTGAACAGGAAGTCGGCCCACATCGTGGACGGATCCTGATGACACTTCCGTGCGAACCCCACCGCAGAATGCAACCGGTCCAATGCGGGGTCATGTCGAACTTCGAATTCTTCAAGAGCCTCTATGCACATCCCTTCCGGCTGAGCGGCCAGGGAACCAGGCAGCTTGTTCGGATCCACCCAGACCTGTATCTTCGTTCCGGCCAGCCAGCGTCCGAGCTCGCCGGTCCGTACGTTGCGCAAGGCCAAGAAACTGTCGCAGCCGATAATGATGCTCATGAGAACAGACTTATTGGATGAATCGTTAAGCTTCGGTCGTTCGCAGGAGTTCTCGCTCAACCAACTCGCAGATCGTATGCCAGGCGAGCAGATGCAATTCTTGTATACGCGGCGTCGAATCTGCCGGCGCCCGGAAACAAAGATCGGCATGCTCCGCAAGGCTTCCCCCGCCGGCGCCGGTAAATCCGATCGTTGCGGCTCCCTTCGCCCGCGCCGCCTGCAGGCCGCGTATGACGTTGGCCGATCGGCCGCTTGTGCTGATGCCCGCCACGAGATCCCCTGGTTTGGCCAAGGCGCGGACCTGCCTGGCAAACACATCGGCGAACTCCCAATCGTTGCCGACCGCGGTGAGAATCGAGGTATCCGTGGTGAGGGCGATGACCGGCCATGGCTCGCTTTCACGCAAGAAACGGCCGACCAATTCACCGGCCACATGCTGGGCATCCGCGGCGCTGCCGCCGTTGCCGAACAGAAGAATCTTATTGCCGGTGCGGATGGTCCTGACGAAGGCCTGCATGATTTTGACGAGCGTCGGCAAGGACAACTCGATGAGACGCTGATGTGCTTCGAGGCTATTTTTTGCGATCGCGTACATGTCCTTTTCCAGAATACTCGCGCTTTCCTCGAACATGTGAATCTGGCGTATCAGGCCGAGTGCTTCCGCGACGGCCCCCGCTCCACCCGGCTTGGAGAGAATGCGGTGCGCGGCGGCTTTGGCCGAACGTGTTGCATTCAGGGGGGCGAGGCCCAAGCCGACATGCCGTAGCGCCGAAGCATCCCGGTCCCCGTCGCCAACATAGCAGAACTCATCAAGCCGGAGGTTCAATTCGCGCGCGAGCCCCTCCAGCGCGAGCAGTTTCTCCTTCACTCCCCGCCTCACTAGATCGCAATTGAAACGACGCGCCAATCGATCGACAGAGGGCGTGTCTTCGCCCGTCACGAGGGCGACCGTCAGACCGGCGCGTTTGGCTTGTGTCACCGCGTCAAGATCCTGAAAGCAATACCGTTTGTCTTCATCACCCGACTCGGATAGGGACGCTGTGCCATCCGTCAGCACCCCATCGATGTCCAATGCCAGCATCCGAATTGTGGTTACCATACAGTACGTCCTCCATCCATGATCATATTCGTACCCGTCATATAGGACGAAGCGTCCGACACGAGAAAAACGACCGCCGCCTTATATTCATCCTGTCTGGCCATCCGTCCTAGGGGAATTAGGTGAGTCAGACGGGCCACAAATGCCTCATCCTGCCCGGTGTAAACACCTCCCGGGGAGAGTGCATTGACCCGCACCCCTTGTTCCGCCCAATAGGTGGCGAGGTATCGGGTCAATCCGATCAACCCGTGTTTGACGACAGAATAGCTGACGGGCTTTACCGGTTGTTGATGATCCGGCAGATCCGCGCGTCGATAGATACGCTGATCAGGGGCGATGACTCCAAGATCGGACGCGATATTCAGAATCACACCCCTGCCGCGCTTAGCCATTTCCTGGCCGATCAACTGACTACAAAGGAATGCGCCCGTGAGACCCACGGCAAGGTCTTCATTCCAGCTCGTCACCGAAAATCCTTCGAGTCTGGAACTACCCTCATTCGCGCCGTTGAGTTGTTCCTGCTTCGGATTACGGGCGGCATTATTGATCAGAATA
Source organism: Nitrospira sp. (assembly GCA_024998565.1). NCBI lineage: Bacteria > Pseudomonadati > Nitrospirota > Nitrospiria > Nitrospirales > Nitrospiraceae > Nitrospira > Nitrospira sp. The sequence goes on along the minus strand of JACOEM010000002.1, from coordinate 555,233 downwards.
TCGATCTGCCCGAACCGTTCGGTCACCTGCCGGACGGTTCCAAGGATCGACTCCGCTTGCGTGATATCAGCCGAGAGTGCGACGGCCGGAACTCCGTATTTCTTCGACACGCGCTCAGCAGTTTCCTGCGCATGGCGCGTGTCGATATCGAGCAGGACCGGAGTCCCTCCCATCTCCGCGATCGCGTCCGCATGTTGCGCACCCAAGAGGCCTCCGCCTCCGGTGATGACCGCGACTCGGCCGGAGAGGTCGAACCGAGCGCGGACGCTGGCATCCACGAGATTGCCTGATATCATCGGATGTCTTCTCCCTAAGGCCGAGACGGATCAGAGGCCCACTCGACGCAACTTGTTCATCACCGGCACCTCGCTCGGGTAGAGGCACTTCTTGCCGTCGCCCATGGCTTTCTGGATGGCCCGAACATCCTTGACCAAACGCCACACGCCTTGTGGCTCAATCGAAGCCGCTTGATCACTTCCCCACATCGCCCGGTCCAGCGTAATATGGCGCTCGATCATGCAGGCTCCCAGCGCCGCCGCGGCAACCGACGTGGCCAATCCGACTTCGTGACCGGAGTAACCGATCGGGACGTCGTAACGCTCGCGCAACGTCTGCAGGGCGGCCAGATTCAATTCTTCCACCGACGAAGGGTAGGTGCTCGTGCAATGAAGAATAATGAGATCATTGGTCCCCAACACATCCACCGCATGGTCGATCTGCTCGATGGTGCTCATTCCAGTCGAGATAATGAGCGGCCTGCCGCAACTCCGGTGATGTCGTAATAGATTGTCGTCGGTCAGACTTGCTGAAGCGATCTTATAGCAGGGCGGATTGAACTGCTCCATGAAGTCGACGGAGGGTTCATCCCAACAGGACCCATACCAGAGAATATCTTTCTCTCTGCAGTAGCGATCGATTTCTCCGTACTGTTCGCGTCCGAATTCCAACCCGCGTTTGAGATCACCGTTGGTCTTCCCAAAAGGATTTTCGCGAGGTTTACTCAGTTCCTCAGGCGTATAGACGATCTCAAGCGTCCGCTTTTGGAACTTGACGGCGTCGCAGCCGGCGAGTGCCGCTGTGTCGATGAGCTTCTTAGCGATCTCGACGTTCCCATTGTGATTAATCCCGATCTCAGCAACCATGAAACACGGCTGCCCTTCTCCGACGGAAAACTTGCCTATCTGGACTGTGCGGCTCATCGGACCCCTCCTTTGTTGAGAATACATGTGCGGACTGGTGGTGACAGGAAAAATGACTGATCCCCCACGGGGGTCGCGCTCGACCGATGGTCGAAGCCGTGCGTCGAGGGGGGACAAACCGGAACGAGGAGCAGTGCAGAGGCTCCGCCCTCGACTTACCTGCCTGCGTGAATGTCTTCGTCCGAAGAGCAGTCAGTGTGCGCAGGTCTGTGACCGGCGTCGCGATAACGAATAAGTTTTGCTGGATTGCCGCCGACGATGGCATAGGGTCGGACGTCTTTCGTGACAACCGCTCCCGCGGCGAGCACGGCTCCGTGGCCGATTGTGACGCCGGGCAAAATGATAACCCGCGTTCCGATCCACACGTCATCACCGATGACGACGGGATCAGGGCCTGTGCCTCCCTGCTCCGTCATCGGGATGTCAAGCCTGTCGGACTTGTGATTCGAGGTGATGATGATGACATCCGGTCCCATCATGACATGCTTCCCCAGGGAGACCGGACCATACAGTCGGCAGTTGATGCCGAGGCCGGAATAATCTCCGATACGGATATTGCGTCCATCGCCGAAGAAAGCCTTCTGTTCCACGTTGACGCCACGTCCCATATGTGTGAACAACCCGCGGCAAGTCGCCCGGCGGAGGACCCGTGCCCACCTGCCGTAGTGATTGTCCGATGCCGGCAAATGCCTCGCGAAGCCGTAGTAGGCGAGGAGGCTCATCAATCTGGTGACGCTCATCGTGATGAGAGAGAATGGGCGGCCAAAGAAACGAATCGTGCAGAGCGGCGGATACAGAGTCGCGGACGTGACGTACGTCAGACTGGGTGACGCATTCCTTGTGCGATGGTACGCTCGTCACCGTATTGCATCCGACGGAGAGCCTGTTCAACCGCGGGGATGTCCTCCGGGTAATCGACTTCGAGCAATTCCTCGTTGTGGACATAGGGCAGCGCGCAAGTCCCCCACATCGATTGCTTATCCAGTATGGCGCGGGGCCGAATGACGTCAACATAACCATTTTGCCAATACACGATCGGCAGGCGCTGACGCGGCAGCGATTGACAGTCCGGCAGGTCCTGAAGCTGGAGCAGCGGCTGCAGATGGCCTGACCCGGTGACATGCCACATTTTGTACGGTGTTTGACGGGCGACACTGACCGAACGCACCGCGTCCGCCTCGGGATGGGCCAGGAGCAGTTCAATCGCCTGGTCGATATGTTCGACACGTCGCACGGGCCCAGGTGGACGAAGATGGACTACCAGCTCCGGCCGATAACCTTCCTGCTCTGCCAACCAGGTCAATGCGTGGTGAAACACGTCGATATCCGGCGACGCGTCTTCGGCGCACCACGCCGGGCGCATGAACGGCACTTCCGCTCCCCACTCCCTCGCGACCTGGGCGATTTCCTCGTCGTCCGTCGAGACGACGACCCTATTGATCCATTTCGAGGCCAACGCCTGGAGGATCGAATAGGCGATCAGCGGCTTTCCCGCGAGTGGGAGGATGTTCTTGCGAGGCACGCCCTTTGATCCGCCTCGAGCCGGAATAAGCGCCAGTATCGTCCGATCCATCAGGCCTTTCTCGCCAGCAGGCGAAGCCAGGCGCCTGCTGACCGGTCTTCATGGTAATGAAAGTGTGGGTGCACGAGGCGATCAATCCAAGAGGGAGGCTGCCTGAACAGTCTCTGTGAGGCGCGCCGAGCGCCTTCTCTCATGGTCTTACGCCATCCTGATTCGGGAGCCATCGGCCCGCAACTGGACAGGGCCAGGATGGTCATGCCGCTGTCCTGAAATAGTCGCATCAGCGAGACCTGCGTAAAGAAGTGCAAATGCGGGAGGTCCTGCGGCGATTCCGACAAGCGCGTCTCATTCGGCACTTCGCAAAATACGATTCCCTGCTTGGAGAGAAGTCCACGAACGGTCCGCAGAAATTCGCGGGGGTTCCTCAGATGTTCCAGGACATGGGAGCAGCTCACGACGTCCCAGGAAGACCGTACCTCCGAGAGACTCACGTACAGATGGTGCCCCGACTCCTGTATCTGCCGGCCACAGTACAGGTCTGGTTCGATCGCTCCCGTTCTGGCGACGTGCCGCCGCCGGGCCTCGTCGAGCAGTAGTCCATAGCCGGCCCCGATGTCGAGCCAACTTCCTCCTGATCCCAACTGCTCCAAGACAAATGCGGCTTGTGCGCGTGCCCTTACCGAACCTCCGTCCCAAGCATCAGGACGAGGCATGGAGCGTTGCCCTCGTTCCACCCGATAACTTTCGGCATAGAACGCTTCAAGTTCATTCTCTTCCGGCAGAGGGCAGGCAAAGGCGGCGCTGCATTGTCCGCAGGAGCGAATGGAGAGGTCGGCAAATGGGCCCAGTGATGGTGTAAGCCCCGACCGATAGGGCCGAATCGCCGCTGTTTCCTTGCCCAGGCATATCGGACAGCAGAGCGCGGTTTCCTGTTGCACCATCGTGGGCATCATGTTGGCGAGTCCTTCCTCGATATCCGGGGACGCTGAAACGGAGGGCCTCTCAGCCCCCATTCCTCGTGAGAGTGATTCCATGGCTTGTGAGAAGCGACGTCTGTTGATCTGACGCACAAGTCACCACACTTCCCGTGCGGAGTGACTCGTCGGCCAGAAGAGAAAAGCGGAGACTTCGAACCGATTCGCGCAAATCCACGATCGGCTGTGTCTCACCGCGCAGGCAATCGACAAAGTGGCGTAATTCGTCCAGAAACATCTGATTGCGTTCGAACCCGTTGAAGTGAACCTGCTGAGTCGTTCGCGCCTGCAAGTCATGCATGACTACCTGATTGCTATAGAAATCGTACTGTACCTTCCCGGCATCTCCGATCACCTCACAGATCCGTTGCGGTGGCCGCTGCACATAGTCCAGATGAATGTGAACCGGAAGCAGTCCCCCGCGATCTTCACAAGACAGCAGGACATCGACGGAATCTTCCACGTCGATCTCAAGCCCGCTGAGATGTCCGCCCACGGCATACACCCGGCGCGGCATGCCGAACAACCACAGGGCATAGTCAAACTCATGTGTTTGAATGCGGAGCGCCCCTCCCCCGAGCGCCCTCCTCGCCGCGTGACCTTGCCGGTAGTCCTCATAGGGATGCCAATCCGGAAGATACTCCCCGTTGACAATGTGGGCGGCGACCAGTCGTCCGAGGCGTTGTTCCTGGAGCAGATTCTTGATCCAACGCAATCCGGGATGGAAGCGAAATTGATAGGCGACAAAGGCCACCAGGTTCTTGCGCTCGACCATGTCGATCAGTTCCTCGACCCCGTCGAGAGAATCGGCCAGCGGCTTCTCGATAAACAGGTGACATCCTGCCTTGGCTGCCGCTAAGGCGACGGGAAGGTGCAAGCTGTTGGGATTCGTCACAAACACCGCGTCAGGTTTCTCTCCCAGCGCGTCATCGAGATTCGAAAACGATCGAATGTTATACGTCGTCTCCGGCACCGCTCCTTGCTTCACAGTCATATCGGCGTTGAGTACAGGACTATCGCCGTTGGCGCGATACGCGAGGATTTCAACTTGATCTCCCAGCAACGTGCGAAGATTTCGGACATGCCGTTGACCGATTGAACCGAGTCCTGCGAACAGTACTTTCATCGTCTCCCCTTCACACGGTCTTTCCCGTGAAATGAGCACATGCTCCGCGAGCTGCGATACGGTTCACCAGCCGTCCGATTCCTTCAATCTCGACGGCAACCTCGTCACCCGGGACTAATGCCGGCTTGGGCGGCGGGGTGCCAAGAGCAACAATGTCGTAGGGTTCCAGCGTCATGACGCTGGATAGATAGACCAGGCACTGCACCACGTCGAATCTCATGGCTGCGGTCGTACCCTGCTGGACGACCGCTCCATTCCGCCGGGTGGTAAGAGTGAAGGGACGGATCGTCGAGTCGAGATTCAGGTACGGCCCGATCGGTGCGAACCCATCCGCAGACTTCTTCGCCGCAGGCGGAACTACGCGGAGGATGCTGTCGCGACCTGAGAGGTCATTGACTACTGTCCATCCCAGGATAGCCGCAGGCACCTCGTCTGGGGTCAGCTCCCGACATCGCCGCCGCAGGACCACACCAAGCTCGCCTTCCGCCAGAACTGATCGAAAGATACGGGGCAGCTCGACGGTCATCTCATGCCCCGTGAACGATGACGGCGGTTTAATAAAAAACGAGGGGTATGGATCAGGGCCCAGCGGCTCCTCGCCGGGGAAATTGGCGCCGATCCCGATCAGTTTCGTCGCTGGAACAGGCGGCAGGAACCCGACCTCCGTGATCGCGACACGCCTGTTCGTTGCAATCAACCCATCGAGCGGAGATCCGGACAAGAGTACTAGATCGGTTCCCTCGGGTCTGGCGTACCAGACCTTTCCCTCCCAATTGATTCGAGCGATCCGGTCCTCACGCACAAACGACACTCGTATTGAGGAATTTGATGTTGGCCAGATGGAGCGGGCAGATGTTGCCGATGAACCCGGTATAATGCCCGGTCGTTCTCACGCGATGAAGGATCCGCAACACCTTCTCGATCTCGATGCCAATCATTGCATGGTGCAACCCATCGAGAAATTCCGGCTTCCGGTGCTCATCCGCCGCAAATAGTGCGATCGACTCCTGCAAGGCCTCGAGCGTCCGCTCGCGCTGTAAAAAAGCAAACCGCAAAATGCTAAACCCCAGACATGGCAGCCGCCGGTCTATAATCATGTTGTCGAGATCGATCATCGTCGCTTGGTCTTGGCCTTGACTGAATAACGCATTCCGAGGGTGGAAATCGGTATGGGCCAGGCACTCGCGGTCCGGCGAAACGGGACGATGGCTGAGCGTTCGTTCCACAGCCCACTCGACAGTGTCCCACTGCTCCAGGATTTCCGCATAACTCTGGCGTGAGCCGGCCTGGTCCTTGAGAAACCTATGCAGCGTGGGAAGCTCGCTCGCAGTGATGCGGATCGGATAGGCCTTTTCAAATCCTGTCATGGCCTTCCGCGTGGCATCGCTGAGGCACAAGAGTCCTTCGGTATGAAGCCTGCGCAGAGAACGGGCACTGCGTCGGTTGTCCAGATCGGGGTCGGTGTATGTCCTGCCGCTGTTGAACACATAGAGCCGCAGGATATGCCCTTGGTAACGATGAACGAAACGGCCATCGTCACCCCGAACGATCTCTTCAACTGGGAGGCCTGCACGATGGAGCTCACACACTGCCTGTCCCACGACCTCGAGCCGCTCGGCAACATCCTGCTCTCCATAGAGAGCCTGGGGATGAGCCATCACTTTTAACAGGAACCGCCCGCCGGTCGTCGAATATTCGAACAGATTATTGCTGACTTGAAACTCAAAGGTGAGCGGGGCGAGCTTGACCGGACGCCCGAGCGAAGCATAACCCGCAGCGAGATGCTTGATGAGGGTGGTGAACGGAGGGGTCAGCATCAGTCAAGCCCCGCATACATGCCACCATCTACCCGGATGAAATTTCCGGTGAGATAGCCGGCCCGTTCCGACGCGAGGAAGGCGACCACGTGGCCGACATCTTCCGGCGTTCCCAGGCGCCCTTTCGGGATGCGCCCGATTGAGGTGGAAAGTGCCTCGTCGAACGAGATCTTAAGGTTATCCGCCCGTTTTTGAATCAACGAGCGTGATCGGGCAGTCATAATGGAGCCTGGCAACACCATGTGGACGTTGACGTCATGCGGAGCAAGCGTGCGGGCAAGTGTGCGGTGCACTGCAGCCAGGCCACCGCGCATGAAGTTAGAAAGATCGAGCCCTTCGATCGGAGCTTTCACAGACAGCGACGCGATGGTGATGATACGTCCCCATCGGCGCGCACGCATTCCCGGTACGACGCGCCGGATCGCTCTCATCAGGGAGATGGCCTGCTCTTCGAATGCCGTATGCCAGGCGTCGTCGGGCAGATCGAGGATATTCCCAGGTTTGGGGCCACCCGTATTGTTGACCAGGATATCGGTGCCGCCGAAGCGCTCTTCTACAAAGCTGAACAGCCGTTCGAGATCGTCAGGTGAGGTCAGATCTCCTGGAAAGATGAGTGCGTCGTGACCGCGTTTGATGAAGAAAGTCCGCGCAGCCTCGAGCTTCTCCTTGGAGCGCGAAAAGATGACAACGCGATGTCCTTCCTCTCCGAGGCATTGCGCAGCAGCGAGACCGAGTCCTTCAGATCCTGCAAGAATGACGGCGGTTCTCTGTGTCTTCATCTGATCGGTCTCACGTTGATCACAACTGTTTCAGGGGTGTCGCCAAACAGCACGAGGATGAAGCAAGCAACAGGGGCGATCCGAATCGACCTAAGTCTTGTGAGCGGCTTTCATCGATTCAATAAGATGGTGATTGAGCGCGACACTGATCCACTGCCACACGTAGAAAGAGTTGTCGCTCTCGCCTCGGAGGTATTGCTCCCATGACTCATGCAGACGGTCGGTGTCAAACCACCCGCTCTGGGTGATGCTTGCATGCGCCAGACAACTCTCCACCCAGTCCCGGAGAGGTCCTCGCAGCCATTCGCGCTGTGGTGTCTGCACCGGCCGTTTCGGAGCCTCAGTAAAATCTTTCGGCAGGAGTGGGCGAACGATTTTCCGCAGGAGATATTTGTGTTGGTCGTGGCGGATGAGGCGATGGTCCGGTTGTTTGAATGCCAGTTCAACCAACCGGTAATCCAAAAACGGCTCCCGCAACTCGCAGGACGCTTGTGAGGAGGCTCGATCGTTAAAACGCAACGCGCGTGGAAGCTTCGTATACCGGAGATCGCGATAGCGAAGGTTCGACAGCCGGTCTTGAAAGGGTTCCGGATAGACCGGCCGAGGCCGAAGCGAGGTGAAGGCATCTGAGAGACACCCATGACGCGTCGACCCATTGAGAGAGCCCTGGACGGGCATGGATCCTGATAACGCACTCTCTGCGCCCTGTGCGTAGTAACTATACCCGGCCCACTGCTCGTCGAGACCCTGCCCGTCCAACAACACCGTTGTTCCGGAGCTCTTGGCCAGCTTGAAGAGCTTAATCATTGCCAAGGTCGGGAATCCTCCGAAGGGCTCCTCTTGGGAAAGGATCGCTTCCTCGGCGAGGCCTGGGATCTCAGCCGCAGCGAGATAAGCTATGTTGAGCGGATAGCGGGTTTCCGCGAGTAATTGCTTAACCCACGGCGTTTCATCATAGGCTGCATCACCACAAGCGAAGTGATAGGTCTGGATATCCTGGGCCGAACCGAAGAGCTCCTTCAACAGCGCAACCAACGTCGAGGAATCCAGGCCACCGCTAAGGCAGACCCCGACGGGGACGTCCGAGCGGAACCGAATACGCACGGAGTCCTGGAGAAGCTGGTGGTATTCCTCGCTGACGACGCTGTCCGAACGTTCGTCCGGCCAGTCTGTCTTCACCCGTTCCGGAAGGTCATACCAGCGATGCAGCTCGATACGACCATCTTTCCATGAGAGATAGTGGCCGGGAGGGACCCGCCTGATCCCCTTGAAGAAGGTAGCGGAACTGTGGTCGTACGCACCGTAGCGCAGGTAGGCGAACCAGGTGTCCTGATCCGGCTCTAAGGGGACGCCAGCCGCGGCGAGTGACTTGATCTCTGATGCAAAATAGAGCGTACCATCCAATTCGGCATAGTAGAGCGGCTTGACCCCAAAGCGATCTCTGACCAATAACAATCGTTCAGTGAAGCGGTCCCAGATCGCACAGGCGAACATTCCGTTCAGCCGGTTGAAACTCTCTGGACCCCACCGGGCAAAGGCTTCAAGGACGACTTCCGTATCGGTTCCTGTTTCAAACGACCTCTCAAGATCGGATTTCAACTCGAGGTAGTTGTAGACCTCTCCATTGTAGGTCATGACGAAACGCCGATCGTGACTCATCATCGGCTGGTGACCGCGCGGGGACAGATCGAGCACGGCCAACCGCCGGTTACCAAGTGCCACGTGCGATTCAGCCCACACTCCCTCCCCATCCGGCCCGCGATGTGCGAGGGGCCTGGTCATGAGTTGAATCGTGGGATCTGAAGTGACTCGCTCTGAGCTGACGTATCCGCTAATGCCACACATGTTAGAGGCTTCCACTCCGTTCAAGGGCGATCTGTTCCGACATCATGAGTTCGGCCAGCTTGAGATCGAGTTCCGTATCGATACTCACCGATCGTTCCAGAGGCATCACATAGGGACGAATCGTTTGTCCCCAAATAGACCCCTGCTCCATCAAGACGTCTCGCCTGCTCAGATAGATCGATCCGTTACGCATGTACGCCGCCGGCTGGTAATCCTGACGTCTGGTGCCTTCCCGCTCTTCCACGCAAAACGGCAGAAGTACGTCATCTTCGATGCGCTTCATCAAAATGGGGTGTGTGGCGAAAACCCGCACCACAGTGATGACGGAATCACAGCCTCCCGCAAACCCCAAACGGAGGCACTGCTCAATATCTGAGACCGTCCGAAACGGTTCCGTCGGCTGGAGAAGACAAATCCAATCCATACGGACCCCATCCTGTTTTTCAATGAAATCGACGGCATGTTGGAGCATGGGAATCATAGGTGATTCGTCGCGAGCCAGATTCGCTGGTCTGAGAAATGGCACCTCCGCCCCATGCTCCCTCGCCACCGTCGCAATCTCCTCATCATCCGTGCTCACGATGATACGGTAAAATAGATGCTGCGCGGCGCGAGCATGTTCAATGGTATAGGTAATCAGCGGCCTCCCGCAGACGGAACGAATGTTCTTGCGAGGCACCCCTTTCGAGCCGCCCCGAGCCGGAATCACCGCTAGTACTTTCTGGGTCCTGTCCATCAGTATGCAATCCTCTTCTCCACGGTCAACGGGACCCGGGCCAAGATTTGCGCAATCCGCTCGCCTGCTTTGCCGTCGCCATACAGAGGACTGGATGGATACCGGCCATTGGCCAGATGTTTCTCGGTGGCCTCCACGATCTCGGCAGCGTTATATCCGACGTCGATGACGTTCCTCGCTCGTTCTCTCCCCTGCTGACGATTGCCGATGTTGACCACCGGAAGACCGAGATACGACGCCTCCCTGATCCCCGCGCTGGAGTTCCCCACCAGACAACGGGCGCCGGCGAGCAGCCGGAGGAAATCCTCCGGTGTCATATTCTTGAAAAAATAGATCTGCGAAGTCTCCCCCGCCTCACGGAATTGGCGCAGGCCTTTCGAGATCTGATCCGAACCGGCATCAACATTGGGCCAGAACCAGAAGGTCGGCCGGTTCAACGTCCTGACGGCAGAAATGGTCTCGTGAATCTGCGATGCCGAATCGCGGTACTCGGTGGTGACCGGATGCTGCATGACCACCATATAGCCGTCGCGCGCGTCGAAGCGGTTCCCGACTCCGGCATAGGCCGCGAAAGGATCAAAGCCATTGTCCATGGAGCCTTGAACACGCTCGGCGAGATCAATCGAAGGACAGCCGGTGATAAAGACCTTCTCCGGATCTTCTCCCATGCGGATCACCCGGTCCGCTGCCTGTCTATTGGCGACGAAATGCAGGATAGAGAGCTTCGTCACCGCATGCCGGACTTTCTCATCGATCGATCCCGTCACTTCCCCACCTTGGACGTGGGCCACTGGAATGTTGAGATAGGATGCCGCAATGGCCGTCGCAATCGTTTCAAATCGATCCGCGACGCTGATCACGACATCCGGGCGGATATTGTCGAAGATCGTGGCGAGCTCGACCACGCCCAAGCCGGTCGACTTCGCGGTCGTGATCAGGTTCTCGCCTTCCAGCACCATATAGACGATTGCGTCTGGCTGGAAACCATCCGCGCGAATGACGTTCACGACCTCCCCGTAACGCTCCAGCAGGGCCGACGCCGCAACGATGAGCTGGAGTTGAAGATCCGGATGAGACTTGATCGCTTGAAGAACGGTTTTGATCCGGGAATAACTCGGCCGAGCAGTGATGACGACACACACTTTCCGCATAATGACTCCGATCCGGTTTCCGTTAGGCCGGGAAGTTGTGGAGGAATTGAGTCAATTTATGAGCCATGAACACTTCCGTTTTACACATGGCTTCATGAGTCGCTCCTCCGATGTGAGGAGTAATCAGCAAGTTGTGGTGATGCTTCGCGTAGGTCAGGAGCGGATTGTTCGAACGGATGTCGTGACGGCGTTCATCCGCAAGCACGTCGAGCGCCGCGCCTCTGAGCCGTCCGGACACGAGGGCATCAAGCAGGGCCGCTTCATCTAAGATCTGCCCTCGCGACGTGTTCACCAGCACAGCGCCTCCGGGAAGTGCAGCCAATTCCGCTCGGCCGATTAGATTCACGGCGCCCGGATGAAGATTGACATGAATGGTCAAAACATCGCTGTCTGCGAGCAACTCGGGCAAAGAAGGTTTACGCAGAACCGCCGTCTGCCAGGTTTCGATGAAGGGGTCGTATGCGGCGACACGCATCCGGAAGGCCGATCCGTAGGTCGCGACCTGCCTGCCTAACCGCCCGAACCCGACGATGCCGAGCCGTTTTCCCTCCAGATCGCGCCCCTTCAAAGCATCTCGATTCCATTGTCCGGCCTGCACTGAATCGATCGCTTCAGGAATCCGTCGCATAAGGGCAAGCAACAATCCCCACGTGTGTTCAGCCGTAGCGGTGATGCTGCTCAGAAAGGTCTGTTCGCCTTTCAGGCTAAGGACAGGAACATTCCGTGCCTCTGCCGTCTCGAGATCGATATGGTCGAGACCGGTTGTCGCCGACACGATAGCTTTCAGATTTTTTCCCGCTTCGAATACTTCCCGATCGATCTGGTGGCGTAGCCGGACGATCAGAATGTCGTAGGCTGAGAGACGCTCCAGCAGTTCGCGCCGACACAGCGGCCCGTCGTTGATCTCGCCTAACCGCCCCAGGACCGCACGTGCTTCTCCGCAGTACCCTTCCGGCTCGAGGTTGAGAATACGATACTGTCCGGGCGTGACAGCGAGAACAGGGGTGCTCATGGCTCGAAATCATCCTGCGAAAGTAACGTATCTGCCGGTACCGTCCGTCGCAGCTTGCGCCCAAGAATCTCTCCGACTCGTTCGACGGCAATCCCTGTCCCAGGTTTCTTGAAGGTCAGATGTTCGGATGAAAGAATCGTTCCCGCAGGAAGGTCCGACATCGCCACGACACTTTTGGTAAAGAGGCGCCTAAGCGGTCGCATTTCTTCCGACAATTGATCCTTATCGACAGGGTGATTTCGGATCTTCTCAATGAACCGGATCCCCTCGACGAGCCGATGGAGCTCATCGGCGGTCACACTCGCCGGCACGTCCGGCCCAGGCATCTCTCGACTCATGGTCACGTGGACTTCGAGTGCTTCGATCCCGATTGCTGCTGCTGCCAGGCCGGCATAGATAGTCCCCGAATGGTCCGACAGTCCGACGTTGCACCGGTAACGGGCGCGGTACATCGGAATAAGATTCAGGCCGATCTTTTCCGGTGGGCAGGGATACGCCGTTGTGCATTGAAGCAGGGTGGTAGGCGCCTGATGTGTCTGCAAAAACCCGACGACCTCGTCGATTTCCGACAGAGCACTCATGCCCGTCGATAGCAGGATCGGGATGCCGGATGCGACTATGAACTCAAGCAGCGGGCGGTTGGTAATCTCCCCTGATGCGACCTTCCACCCATCCAACCCTACACGTTGCAACATCTGAGCGGCAGGCAGTGAAAACGGTGAACTGATGAACTTCAACCTACGATCCGCAGCATGGGCGCGAAGACCCTGCCATTGTTCTTCTGAGAACTCCATGCGTCGCCAATAGTCGTAGCGCGTGGCATCCTGGCGACTGAACTTCACCCGCCAGGGCTCACCCGGCGTGCTCTCTGCTTGCGCAATATGCGTCTGGAACTTGACCGCGTCGGCCCCCGCATTGGCAATCGCGTCGATATAGGCATGGGCCAACCCCAGGCTTCCGTCGTGGGCTTGCCCCACTTCACCGATAATGAGACAAGGGTGAGTCATAATTGCCAAGAAGCGGTCCTTTTGGTCCGACCGGCGAACGCCGGCGAAATCGTCTCTCGAAGCAAGCGCGTGGAAAGATCCTGGCGAGACTTCAGTCCGGTCAGTCGAGCAGCGAAATGGTACGAACTGCCTCTCCCGGACGAAGCGGAATAAATGTCACAACACGGTCCACGAAGCCGACGCGGACACCGGCGTTGACCATTCGTCTCCACCGGAATGCGTCGCCTCCCATGTTGAGTTTGAGGGGGGTGTGCGGATCATAGGGAAAGACCTGGTCGAGGTACTTCCGATACAACACGGTGGAATGGGATACATATCCCGGAGCCTTTCCGTCCGCGCTGCAAGCCGCACCCCGTTCCTCCCATTCACCGGGCCGGAGTTCGACCCGGGACCGGCCCCATACAAACTCAAGATTCCCGGCCAGTGCACATGCCAACAGTTGTTCTATGTGATCCGGTGTATACACATCGTCGTCATCGAGGTGCGAGATCCATGAGCCCTTGGCCATCTGATGCGCGAGGTTGTTCGCCTTGGTGCCCACGATCATCCACCGCTTCCGTTTGTTCTTCGGATACTGAGGACGCGTCGGGAGGTTGCAAAAAGATACTCGCGGATCCTTCACCGCCGCCATGCGTTCCACGGTGTCGTCGGTGCAGTGGTCGCCCACGATCAACCATTCAAAATTCGCGTAGGTCTGAGCTAGGACGGCCGGCATGGTGCTCTCCGCCACCAATTGCCCTCGATTGTATGTCGGCGTGGTGATGCTGACGAGCGGCGACCGCTCTCCTAGGTACTCATGCTCCTTTTGAGCGCGAACATGGGCCAGCAGCTTGCCGTCCTCGATGGCCAGCCTCTCGAACAACCGTGCGCGCTTCATCTCTTGATACCGGCGGTGCGCAAAAATGGGCGCCCAGACGAGGGGTCGAACAATACGCTCATACAAGTCTGATCGTTTCATCATTTCAAACGCCATGATGGTCAGCCCACCTCCATTGCACCAGTCAGTCGGATAGCGGTCGAATCTGTTGAGGCGGGAATCACGGGCAATACCAGGTGCGAAGGATGCTCGCGATCATGATAGATCCGTTGCGTAGCAGGCTGTATCTCGGCATCCATCCCTTGAGGGTGCCCGGTATTGGGGTTTCGGTCCCAGAGAGGAAAATTGCTGCTGGTGACATGGAGCCGGATTTGATGCCCTGCCAGGAAGACATTGCTCGTCGGTTGCAGTGTGACTGTAAATTCGTAGATGGTCCCCGGCACCAGGAGCTCCGGCTCCCCATAAATGGAGCGGTGAAAACGCGCGCGAAGAATTCCTTCGGTCAGATTATAGGCGGTCCCATCCGGATACACATCGATCAATCTGGCAACAAAGTCGGTATCGGGTGCCGAGGATGATGCAAACAACTTGACCACAATCGGCCCGGTCACCTCCATCGGTTGCGCGAGGGGCGCACTGGACCAAACCAATACGTCGGATCGCTCTTCATTGGGTCGCTGGTCCACCGTACCAGCCCGGATGATCGACGCCAACTCGCCATCGATGACGGAGTGGTTCCCACCTAATGTCGGAACCGGGTCATCAGGATCATACTTATAGAGGGACGGTGGCTCGTTGCCCGGGAGGTGCGTGTCGAGTGTCCCAAGACGTGTTCCGTCCGGGGCATGAAAGTAATACTTTGTATACCGGGTCCGCGCCAGGGGCCACTCTCGCTCATATCTCCACTCGTTGATGCCCATGACGAAGATTTTGACCGGAAGTTCGGCTCCCACTCCGTTGTCGCCCCCACGCATCACGTAATCCAACCATCTGGTGGCAAGAGCGATTTCGTTCTTACCGGCATGGTCCCCGAACTCCCGGCCGCTCACCACGCGATTCAAATGATCCGAGGGATTGACGACGATCCGCACATCCCTCGTGGGATCGGCCTTCCTCAGCTGTTGATAGCTAGTAAACGCGGCCCCCGCATAGTAGTCGTACCATCCGCCCATAAGGTAGACGGGAATGTTGATCTTTCGATATTTGCCGTCTTGTCCATCTCCGCGAATGGTGATTGTTTGCCAATACTCATCGAACGTGGAATGGCTCACATACTGCTCCCACAGTTCATGGGCGCCACGAAGGCGTGTACCACCGACCCGCTTGTCCAGCGTAATGAGCGGGAGATGACGAAAGAAATTCTGCAAGCCGAGGGCGGTAATCTCGGCCATACTGTCTTTGCTATAGGCTCTGCCTCCGGCCGCTAACGCCAAGGATAACGCCCCATTACACCGGTAGCCGCATTGCCAGACGTCGGCATTCATCACTTGCGGGATAATGGCCTTCAGATTAGGATGCTGTTCGACCGCGACCAGCCACTGTGTCCCAGCCCAGTAGGACTTGCCGTACATGGCAATCTGTCCATCGGACCATGGTTGCTCGCTGACCCAGGTCAACGTATCGTATCCGTCACGTGCGTCGGCAAAGAAGCGGTCGGCAACACCATGCTCCCCTTCCGAGCCTGCATGCCCACGGGTTGCTTGCCCGACATAGGCATACCCTGCATCGACAAAGGGTTTAGCGAGGGCTGGTCCCGTCGTATTGTATCCACGGCTCAAGACCACCGGATAACGCCCCTCCCCGATCGGCCGCCAGACAACCGTTTGCAATTTCACTCCGTCGCGCATCGGCACCATGATGAGGTCGGTCACAAAATCTGACGTGCCTTGGTGCCGCCACGCATACAAGCCGATGCAGGCCGCTCCGAGCACCAGTCCCAGCACGATGCCGCTCACCACACTGATTCGCACCTCACACCTCAATGAATCGCCGGAAGCCTATCCTTGATAATTGGCGCTCCCTCAATGGATTTCACGACGTGATCCAGCTTTGTAGAAAGGTGTCAGCATTCGGCCGGCACGTTGCCGAAGCTCCAGGCGCTTGTGAAACCAGGCGGACAGGGAGGCTCCGGCATAGAACCAGGAGTCAAATCAGCAGCCATTTCCGCGAGGGTTTGGACGATTATGTCACCCGCCCCAATTTCAAGGTTGGAATGACTCGTCAATCGTGTTTCATAACCACCGCCGGTGGCGCTCATCGCCTCAATGGTAGGCAGATACCCGCAAAAGCCGTTGGCGAGTGAGACGGGAAACACAAATGCAAACTGATTGGAAGCTTTCAGCTTCAGCCCCAATTCACAGAAGAGTTCTCCTGGACAGGCAAGCAGCACAGCCGGACCGATCTGGATTGCTTGGACTTCCACGCCGGCTTCAGGTTCTTGCGCTAAGATGGCGTCTAGCAGCACTATTTCTCTCGCAAAAAACCTTTCAGACGTTCCCTCCCGGGAACTGCCGTCCATCAGGAGCAGGCCGGCTTGTTCGACTCTTTCCGAACTCGGTCGACGCCGAGGAATGTTCAGCTGCGTCACCCGAGCGCACACCGGCGCCATTGCGCCCGGGACTGCATCCAGGAGAGCTTTGATCGCTTCAGCCCCTACGCGCGCGCCGATGCGCCGAGCCCACTTCTCACCGATCTGATTCTGATATCGCCCCAGCGTATCAACAGGGGTAATGTCGCCACAGGCGCCGTTCAGGAACAGAACCACGACATCGGAGCCAAGACCCGCACGGATGACCTGTTCAAGATAGTAAACCCAATCTGCAGAGGTACCGCCGGGCTTGCTCGTCAGATGGCAGGCATAATTGACGATACAGCCCAGGAGACGCCCCTCATGGTCCCATACTCCTAAAACGCCCACATCCGGGTCGATCGGACCCGCTTGCGAAATGATATCGGGGTTTCCCTGGCCCGGAAACGTATAGGTGAGTCCGTTTCGCATGCGGAATCTGCGAGTGAAGGCCGCCTTGGTTTCGCACCCTTTCGCCACCCCGCACTGGACTTCCATCCGAATGGCCCATGCCTCTGACACCGCCGATACGATCTGCTCGCTCACATGCCTGATGTAGCCGGTGTCGGCGCAGGGCGATTGCTCGTAGGCTAGCCGCTGAATCCATTCTGGTGCATGATCGAATCGGCCACGCTCATAGAATCCCAGCGGACCCGCGCTGTGGGAATGGGTGGCAGCGATCATCACCGAGGAGGGATGAATACCGTAACGAATCTTTATTTGCTCCCGGACCGATTGCACCAGTGTCTGAGGAACGATGACCGCATCGACGCTGACCAGGGCAACCTGCTCGGTGCCATCATCGAATACCGTCGCACGCACCTTGCACGGATCATGAACCGCTCCCTCGTGAAATGCCCTCCGCGATCCCCCCGGCATTTCCAAACCGCGTGGAGGTGTGATATCCCGCTCGGCAAATCCGGCTCTCATAGCCTCACATCACCGGGTGTTTCAATGAACGTGGGCTGACGCATGGGAATCTCCTGATTCTCGTGGCTCTTGCGCCAGAGTCGTACTGGTACGGTCTCTGTTTCAGATGGGCTTACGACAGGGGGCTTGTCGCAGAAACGTCGAACACGGCTTTCAGAATCGCCAATGTGTTAGCACCTGCGCCTAAGTATAGGTGACTCTTATCACCAAACAGTGTGTTGGGCAGGCATGAGATCTTCTGAATAACCTTTATGTCCTTTTTTGACTCCAGAGCGGAGAGGTACGCTTCGTAGTCCCGGATGAACGATTCCGGCAAGTTCTTACATGATTCATGATTAAATGGCATCGTATACCAAAACACCTGGATATCTCTTGATTGTGCAAGATCGATCAACATATTGAGATAAGAGTCCAACAAGCGAGATGTCGCAAATTTTTTCAGCTCTGCCTCTTCATTCAGATCGATTGAGCCGGATTTTTTCCCATAGTAAAAATGCCCGTTACTACTGACGACAGTCCGATACGTCTCATCGTTGGTTCTCCACCTTCGCTCCTTCACCGCGTGTCTCACGCTTCCCCAGTATTTGCTGGGCAGGAAGAAGTATTGCCATCTCAGACTCTTCTCGCCAAGAGTCTTATCTTCTAGGCGACGGGAAGTTTCCCAAACCTCTCGATAATCATTGTAGTTCAGAAAATCATACTTGACCGACATTTCCCAAAAGACATCGACCATGGTGAGATGATAAGGCGCGTAGCTCAACAGCAGATTCTTCGGCGCTGGGTGCCCCTTGAGATAATTCAAGAGAAGATAATACCCCTCGATAGGTGATTGGCCGGTCAGTGCCAGATTTAGCGATTTTTTGTCAGCCAGATTGGGAATGTACCCAGCCTTGGCTCTCGAGTCTCCGATGACGACAAGATCCTGTCGACTTGGTGAAGCAGAACTTGCAACCCGTTTTGCGTTGAGCCACATCGGATAATCACGTTCCAAAATCACCATTTTCTGAGTATGGACAAAAAGCATCGTGATCAAATAGACAAAGACCACGCACTGCAACAGACCGACTAAATACAAACCGTGCTCTTGGCTCTCGCTCGTATTGTTCAACAGGCTCACTTTCATCACGGCGCTTTAAAATCTAAAATAGATAAACTCGCTCTCTTCCGTTAGCGACACAATTGCCAGGTAAAACATCAGCCCTATCACTATCGACCAGCTCAAATTGGGCTGCCACAAGAACCAGGGTTTATATTCTGACCTCACATGGCTCGGCTGGTCGATTGATTCATCTTCGATTTGGCCCACTAATTCTTGGGTATTAGGCGCAACCAGACACACCAGTAACAGAATCGGCGCAATGAAATACCCCATGAGACTCGTGGAAGTACCCCCTAACCCGTTCATGCCCGCCATGCCGGTCAACATATTGAGTGCACCGGGAAAACTTGAGGCCCTAAAAAAAATCCAAGCCACGACAACCGCGCCCAAGGTCGCGAATCTCCCGCTTCCACGCCCCCACCAGGTGGTCCGGCTCAGATCATGCCCCAACCTCGCTCGCACTGCCCGCCAGCCATGATTGATACACAAGTAGAGCCCGTGTAACCCTCCCCAAGCAACAAACGTCCACCCTGCGCCGTGCCACAAACCGGCAACCAGCATGGTGATCATTAAATTCAGGTATCGTCGAACTTTTCCTTTGCGATCACCCCCGAGGGATATATAGAGATAGTCTCGAAGAAAACGCGACAATGTCATGTGCCAACGCCGCCAAAACTCAATGATGTTGAAAGCTTTGTATGGGGAATCGAAATTGAGCGGCAGCACAATGCCAAACATGCGCGCAATCCCGATCGCCATATCGGTATAACCAGAAAAATCAAAATAGATCTGACATGTAAACGCCAGCGCTCCCCCCCAGGCTTCAAAAAACGTTATCGCCGTCCCTCCTTCGGCAGTCTGAAATACGTGTGTCGCATACGAACCGACGTGATCGGCACAGATAACTTTCTTGAATAAACCGATAACGAATATCGTCACCCCAGTAGCAAACCACGTCGTGTTGAAAGAACCAAATGACCGTTTTCCATACTGCGGCAAGATTTCTCGAGCTCGGACAATAGGTCCGGCAATAAGCCGCGGGAAAAACGTAATGAACCAACAGTAACGAACAAAATCCCTTGGGGGTGTTTGGCCTCTATAGGTGTCTATGAGGTACGCGATCTGTTCAAACGTGAGAAATGAAATCCCTATGGGTAGGACAACGTGTAGATCGCTTATCGGCAGAAAACGCAGATTGTCAACAATGAACGTTGCATATTTGAAGTATGCCAGCAGCCCAAGATTGACCAGTATGCCGCCTATCAACATCCATTTCTTTTTGGCAGCGTCTAACGCTTCCCCCAGGAGGTAATTGAACACCACGGAGAAGAGCAGTAACGGAACATAGGAAACATTCCAGTATCCATAAAAGAACACCGACGCGGCGACGAGCCAGGCTATTGAAAATTGACGGCGACCAAATCCACCCAGCAGAAAGAAAATCGCCGCCGTCGCCGGCAAGAATAGGAACAGAAACTCGTGTGAATTAAACAGCATGGCGCGGTCGCTCTATCCTGCATGCATGTTGCAATCTGTGCCCGACCGACAGAGCAACTCGCCGGAACTGTCTCCGACTAACGACCGGACCAAACAACACCGCTTGGACTTGTGTGGCCAGCTCATGGGCATTCTTGAGAAAAGCGGCCATCCGGAAACTGTCGCTCGTAGAAACCCACTCCGCGATGTGGCCCCATCGCATATTCACTGCCACGCCTGTGTATTTCTGCCGGCTACCCTTTCACCGTGGTACGATTTCCAATTCCGCAGACAATTCTTGATTCGGGTCCTGGACGACCCGTGGCTGCACCGCAGGAACCGGTTGCTTCAGCCGATCGCGAATCTCCCGGCCGCTGGAAACAACCACCCGGATAATCTGCCCGATGAGCTTGATGCTCTCGGCAGTCACAGCTGCACCGGTCGGCAGCACCAGCACCCGCTTGGTCATGCGTTCCGTCTCCGGCAACCACAGCTGGCTCAATGGAAAATAAGACCGGTAGGGCTCCATATTGTGGCAGCCCGGGTAGAAATATCGTCGGGCGAGCACATTCTCTGCACGGAGAATGTCCACCACCTGATCACGGCTCACGGCGGTCACGGCTTCGTCGAGCTCCAAGACAACGTAATGATAGTTGTTGCGCTCCTGCTCATCGTACATGACCGGCCTGAGCCCGCGAATCCCCGTCAGCTCCCTGACATAGGTTTGATAGTTCGATCGGTTCAGCTCAATAAACGTCTCAAAATCCTCAAGAGAGGTAATTCCCATCGCGGCGGACACTTCGTTCATCTTCCCGTTCGTCCCGATGTAGACGACCTTATCGGTCCCCCCGAAACCAAAATTGGTCATCAGGCGAATTTTTTCCGCCAGCTCATCATCGTTGGTGACGATCGCCCCCCCTTCGAATGTGTTGATGCATTTCGTAGCGTGGAAACTGAACACCTCCGCATTGCCAAAGTTGCCGATCATGCGTCCGTTATGTGAACAGCCGAATGCATGGGCCGCGTCAAACAAGAGCTTCAATCGCCGTTGTTGAGCGATTCTGGTCAGTGCCTCGACGTGGCAGGGCCGTCCCCAGAGATGCACTCCGATGATACCGGTGGTTCGCGGCGTAATCATCGCCTCGACTTTCTCCGGATCCAGATGGAACTCACCCGGCGCAATATCGCAGAAAATCGGCCTGACCTCCTGCCACTGCAGCGCGTGCACCGTCGCAATAAAGGTCATGGAGGGAACGATGACTTCCCCGGTAAGGCCGAGCGCACGAATGGCAATTTCCAACGCGACCGTGCCGTTGCACATAGCGATACAATGTTTGACCCCGAGCATATCCGAGATACGTTGCTCGAATTCCTGGCTGTAGGGCCCCATGTTGGTCAGCCATCGTCGATCCAGGATGTCGTTGATGCGTTCGAACAGGGCCGCGCGGTTTCCGATGTTGGGATAACCCACATGGAGCGGTTTCTCAAACGTCGGTTTCCCTCCGAAAATTGCCAGGTCTTCCCATGCCTTCATGCCCACCTCCTTCAACTCAACTGCGTGTATGGACTTTCGTGTAAACCTGGTTACTGAAAGAGCCGATTCACCTCATCGGCGGTGGGGAACCCCGGATGCAGTATCTGCGTTTCCGCATGGAGGCGAAAGGCACAGGGATAGCCGCGATCAACAAACGTGTGCTCTTCAATATTGTCGAAACGCGCCCCGCAGGCGATGCGGAGTCCTTTGCGCGTCCCGGTGCCGGTCCGATGAACGAGGAGCCCCGAGAACATCAGGACATCACCACGATTCATTTCGACGGACACAAAATCCTTCTCGTCCACAAAGCCGGGTTGAATGGTAATCAATGCGCCCCTGTTGTTGGCATTCTGCCGATCTCCAGGTAACACGCCCAATTTGTGGCTCCCGGGTACGATTTCGACGGGATAGAAGTCTTTGCCCACGTCCATGAGCGGCGTCCATAAGACCAGCTGGTCCAAACTGCCTTGAGCCGACGACCAGTCCTGGTGCGCGCCCCACCCGAAGTAACCGCCTGGAATCTTCAACTCGTCGGCCACAAGATGGATAGCAACTCCACAGGGCAGGACACTCGCCTTACAGCCTAATTCATTGAGCAGGTGAATGAGTCGCTCATGCAAGGCCAACGCATGGACCGACTGTAACTTGCTGCCCAAGCGCAGAATGCTGAGATACAGGTTAAGGTCCAGACTGAACACCGCCTTGAGCAATTCCAACAGTTCTCCACGAAAGAGCTCCGGAGTGAGGAGGCCACGGGACTGCAAGAGCTGGGTGGTCGCGAGCCTAAGATCCTCCAACACCCGGTTCCCGATGACTTCGGGAATGAGGTTCCTTACGAGGACATAACCTTGATCATTGAAGGTAGTTCGAAGAGTAGTAGCAGTGGACGCTGTGGCCTGCATCAGTTCTCCCCTTTCGTCACGACACCGCACCCGTGAGCGCGAGTCCTATCTCTGGATCAGATCGTTCCACTGAACGGTGCAATACCCGTCTCGGCGCAGTCGTTGGGAGACCATATCCTGTCGACAAGGATTGACCGCCACGATGACTATGTCCGGGTCCTGCTCGTGCAGGCTGGAGTATTCGACCACGGGTTTGTTCATGTAGGTGATAGTCGCGGGGGTATCAACAGTGCAGGCTCGTACGCGCTCCCATATGGCCGGCGCGTACCCGGCTAAATTGGCAGACCAACCACCGGTACCAAAACAGATGAGGGTCCCGCACTGTCCGACCCGTTTGCTGAGCTCGCCTTCAAGACAGGACCAGCGACGCAGATACGCGTTCCGTGCCTGTTCCAGCCGGTCCACCTCATCCTGGCTAATTGCCGGCATCCTGCCGATTTCGGCCGACTCGGAATCCGAGGCTGTGCTTGCAACCACCAGTTGATTGAATTCGCAGGCTTCATCAAGAAAGAATTCGCACCCGCCACGACGGATCAGCCCAGCCCGGGCCGTCACGGTCGCGAGATGATGAGGAGTAAACGAGAACAGATGATCCGCATGGATAAGTTCTGCATGAGGCACCGCCCCATTGGGGCAAATTGTCACCACGACTCCTCCAGGTGCCAGACAAGCTCTTTGCGACGCCAAAAACGCGACCGGGTCAGCTGTGTGCTCGATAACCTGAACGCTGAACACAAGATCGAACGCTTGCTCCGCCGCCTCTCCCAACGACGACTCCGCCATCCCCTCGATTACCCGATGGCCTCTTGCTCGTGCCGCTTCTGCAGCATGGCGGGAGGGTTCCAAGCCCACCGTTTCGGCATCGGGCCACAGTTCCCGTATGGCGCTCAACGTGCTCCCGTCTCCGCATCCGACCTCGAGAATTCGACGAGGCCGGAAGGGCTGTATCGAACTGGCGATGAGATCGACCACCGCGGGATGCCGCTGACGGTTGAACGCGTCGGCGCCTGGGCGGTTGCTGTATAAGGCGTAGTCCTGCCGGTACATCAACTCCAGGTCTTCTTTGGATATTCGAAAGCCGACCCCGCAGCCTCTGCACTGGCGCCTCTCGAGCGGCCGCGGCTCAATCACTCCATCAACCCGAACGGACTGGCAGGGGTGCGGCTCGACCAGCTCGGCCCATTCCTCGGCCCCGCAGAGCACGCATGCATGTGCCATGACAACCCCGTCCATCAGGACGGGGCGAACGCCTGGTGTGATCGGCTTAGGCAAAGTAAGTCACCGCCGTGTCACCATAGTGGCGGTCCCTGCCACTACAGAAGGGAGAGCTACCTGGAGATCGAGTGCTTCTCGACACTCCAATGCCGGCACAAACTCAAGGTCATGATACCCGGCCTCGGCGATCGTCACTCGGTCACCATCAACCCGCACACGATCATCGATCAGCCACTTCACAACCTGGAGAAGCGTCTTGCATTGTTGCACGAAAATACGGTGGCGCAACGCTGCGTGACTCAATCTTGGATCCACGGTGCATGCGGTTTGCATAATGATCTTGCCTTCGTCCATCACGTCCTTGATGAACTCCACCGTCGTCCCGATAATCTTCGTGTGATAGGCCACCCCGTCGCCAAATCCGTCCATTCCCTTAAACGCCGGCAACAGCGACGGATGAAAATTGATAATGCGGTCCCGATAGGCATCACGGAAGGCTTTGCTATAGAACTGAGTGTAGAAGGAAATGATGTAGTCTATGTGGTGCTCTTCCATATACTGGGTCAACCTGGAACAGAACGCCTCCGGTGAGCCTTCCTCGAACAATGTCACGGGCAGCCCCCAAGCCTGCGCTTCCGCCACAGCTTGGCATGGTTGATCCACAACCACGGAATGGACCACGGCGCGGAGAAAATTGCTTGCCAGGACTCGGTTCATCACCGAACCCGAAGTCGAAACGACGAAAATGAATCGTGTATCTTGTCTCTGCATGCTACGACTCCACACAACATGAAGAGGCGTCTGTCGGCGGCTCGCGTGACGGATGGAGCGCCGATTGGCCGGGAGTGGCGCCGCCTGAAACGGCGCCACTATCCTTGTGTATCCGCCTGTACAAGGCCAGAGCAGTCTCTCTTCGCCTGCGAGCTCTACCGGGACCTAGGCACTTTGGTGAGCCGACTCCTGCCCCGAGGCCACTTCTCGATTGAGCCACGGGAACTCCCAATCGTCTTCGAATTCAATCGTTCCCCACTCCGGCCGAATCGTCGGGCCGCTCAAATGCGGGAACAATTTGGGGTTCATGATGGCCTGGGAATTTTTGTTACCCAAATCGAGGTTGTATTCCAGCCAATACCAGAAGCGGCCAAGATCCAGTCTATACGGCACATGCTCCTTGATCTCCGTCGTCCATTGATACATGCCCCACATGATCTTGCCTTCCAGAATCGCCGCCCAGAGACGCTCGGGCACATAAATCGACTGGTCGACAGGTTCCGTGTCTTCCCAATCGATGGAAAATCCGTCCTGAGGATTGGCTTTCAACACAAAGGAAAAGTTCGAGTTGTCTCCTTCCACGATCACGCGGAAACGACCACTGAAGACGATGCCGTCTTGCGTAATGTGCTTGTTGATGGTGTCCGTGTGCCGGCGCGAACGGTGGAGAAGATTGGATCGATCCGATGCATCGATCCATGCATTGTAGTGATCCACCTTCTTCTGAAGTTTCTGTTTGCAGGTTCTGACGAAATCCAGATATTGCCCCCAATCAACATCGGGATGATTACGAACAATACCGGTGGAAATGGACCAGGTGTCGGATGGATAGAGCGTGGCGACATCCCGATCGGGATAATTTTCGCGGATCCAATTCTCCAGAATCTTCGGCGTGGACCGGCCCTGCCAATTGTGGCTGAAGTACCGATCGTCATACCAGCCGAAGTCTCCCGCGAAAGGAACGATGCGTTGAAGATGAAGCATTTCGATTAAACGTTTGTGCAGCGTAAACGTCTCACACTTGTTCCTGGCGGCTTCCTCCTTGGCTTCCGGCGGCATGCGATAGCAGGCTGGAAACACTGTGGCACTGGAGGTTTGGACAAAGCCGATCTCAAAGATCGGCCAGCGCGAGTGGATCTCCGAACAGAGTTCTTCGTCATCACAGTTGTCGTTCATGTTGATAAGACGTGTTCCGGGATGATCGATCACGAAGCCGGAGTTCTCCCAATCGTGAGCGCGCGATTTCGCCGATGGCACGACGGTAAACGGTGTGATTCCCCCGAGGTGAATCGTTTCCCACGGCTGAATTTTTCTGATCCGATGAAAACCCATCTCCCGCATGGTGCGTTCCACCAATTGCGCGCGCAAGCAAGGCCGGTTGGCGTATTCCGGGAGCAGCACTTGGATGTCACGGGGAATACGATTGATTGACGGAATATGAAAGTGATCTTCGTGCGAATGTGTGATGTAGAGATAATCGAGGTCCTTCAGCAGGACCTCGGGTGGAATCACCGCCGGGGGAAACTTCCAGAGGGCGTAGTCGTAAACAGGCTCATTCAAAAACCAGGGATCGCACAACAGCGAGCCAAACTCGCCGTCGATTCGGAGACAAGCATGCGAGACATAAGTGACTGTGAGATCTTTTGGCATAGTGCGTTTCCTCTTTGTCCTGATGTGCTTACCTGCGGTAATCCACCACCTGTTGGGGCAGCAACGAATAGCTCCGCTTCATATCGATGCCATGCTTTTCGTTGTCATAAGGAACCGAACAGTACCCGAGCACGCTTTTTTCGCGTTCGGTCAACTGATCATAGAGCTCTTGGGGGAGATTGCCCGGGATATCGAAAGCTTGCTTAATCCACCAGCGGCAAAATGTAGCAATCATGGCCCAGCGCGTCCCCCCGCTGGTGTTTTGACGGGCTCCATGCCAGATTCGACTGTCCCAGAAGACGAGATCTCCCGCCCGAGCCTTGATGGACACGGCGGAAGGGAAAGCGTCTTGCGAACAGTATTTTCCCGAAAGGTGAGAGCCTGGAATCAGCACGGTACAACCGTTGTCTTCCGTCTGATCCTCCAGAGGGATCGAACATTGCATGATGAAAACATGGGGACCCGCATAGGGGATGAACGAGTCGATGTGCAAAGGCATTTGGTGATTGCTGCTTCGGGCAAGAAACGATCGTAGGATATAATTGGGCGCATCTGACGGGATTGAGGTAAACCACCGGTCATTCAGAAACCGCATCAGAACCTTCTCGATGAGCTCGCAGCCGAGCACCATCCGAAGAAGAAAGAGGTCCTTGCTCTGGAGGTTGTACACCATCGATTGGTCTTTGTTGAGATACGGCATTCGCTCGGATTGGGACGACAGCGTGTTGTCGAACCAGTACTTAATCCGCTCCAGCGCCATGGACACCTGTTCGGGCGAGAACATCTGCGGCACGTAACAGTAGCCATCGCGCTCGATTGAGGCGATACACTCCTCAACCGTCGGCAGGGATCTGGCTACATCAACAGACACTTGGGATGACATTATGGATCCTCCTTCCGGCCTCCTTACGGTTGTATATCAGGCCCCCGCCGTTCACGCCGTATCTGACGGCTTCTTTTCGCTGAACCGCTCCGGCAGGCAGGATGTTGGGAGTAATGCTGCGACAGTCCATCGTGCGTAGTGAAACGTTGCAGCGGTCAGAGTCTATAAGATTCAGAGGGGTAGCGAAGCAGCTATACCGTCCTGACGGCACCCCTCCTGAATATAAAATGATTAGAACGGAATGCCTGCTCGATAGGCAGGAAAATAGCTGCTGCCGGTGGCGCCGCATGCCGCGGACAATGAATCGTACAGAGAATGATTAAAAATTCGGCAGCAGAGATATGCGGGGACGGTTCCGGTACTCCACCCGTCTTTATAGACGGAAAGGCCGTCGGTCGCGTTCGAACTCACGCCGGCGCCCCCTCCCAGATCGACCCATCTCACTTTCCCGGCAAAGTGATTGAGCATAAACCACTTGGTGGCGTATGACGCGCGTAATTCATACCCGAGCTCACTAAACGCCACCAAATGTCCATAGGCGACTTCTGCCTGCGTATACCACAGATCGAGTCCGACGGTTTCCCCGTTTGCCCGTGCCTCAAACATCACCATGCCGGGAATCGCTAATTGCTTGGCAAAGGCGTCCTGCGAAAAAGCGCGAATGCCCGTGATGTGATGCCTCTTGACGAGCACGTCGAATAGTTCGACCCACTTTGTAAGATGCGCGACCGGTTCCACGCAGTGTGACACTTCTACCCTTTTCGCCGCGCGCGCCACCGTATCCTTGTGAGATTTCTTGACGATCTTCTCCAGCGGCTGCGTAAGATCGGTCACATAGTGCGACTTAAACGGAATCACCTGCGTAAAACAGCGCTCAAGGAGCAGACGAGAATACCCGTCAAACGGGGCAGGAACGACCATGAGGCTGACCAGGTCCGTTCCGATCTCGTCCAGGTCCTGGGCAAGTTGAGACCAATCCAGGCAGCTGAACAACGGATAGGGGCCGATCGCATCTCGATACGGGGTGCCCGGAATCTGACGCTCGAGGATCCACCCATCACAGCGCCGGAGATGGCGAGGGGTTCCAAATTCCGCCAAGGATGCAGCGTAGTCCGCATGAGCATACCCTGTGTGGGCAAGCCCAGTTCTGGCATTCACCTGGCATGGGAACTCAGGAATCACGTGATCCATGTTGCTCGGCAACGGCACGCCGATGTTTCTGACCGAAGGAATTGAGATGGATTGAGACGAGCAACTGATCTGCGCGCTACACGATTGTCGCATCCCTGTCGATGGGACACAGTACCCATGGATCTCTGGCACCGATGCGAAGTTTCGCTCCTGCCGCGTCCCCCTCAATGGGGTAAGGGCGTCATATTGACGGGTTCGCCCGCTTGAACTTGGATGGTCGTCCATCTGAGCATCGGACGAACGGCGCCCGGCTCTCGACCTTGCCATCCGAAGTGGCGCTTACTGAGCTCGACCATCTCAAAGGAGAGGGCGTCTTCAAGGCGATACGTGACCCTGCTTCGGTTTTCGACGATCAGTAGAACGATCCTGTGTACGCCGGTATTCAACAAGTTGGCCGGCAAATGGCACACGCTGCGAAAGAGCCCCGCAGGCATCGCGCCGTCTTCCATGGCGGCTTGTTCCGCCGACCCGGTGGTGAATGCGAGAATTCCCTGTTCGGTATATACATGTAGCGTGGCATGGAGCACGGCCTGCGGGCGCTGGTTCCAATATTCGACTTCGATTTCGCACGGCTGATCGATGCTGAGCTGGTCGGGTCTGTCGCGATCAGCCCCCCGCACGCTGATCTTACGGAGGCGGACTTTGTGATTTCCAGGGGCCTGAGTCACGTCGTCCCACGCCTGTTCCGTCAACATCGACGCAGACATCCTCAGATAGCTTGAGACAACATCGGCCGGCTTTCCATCCTGTACGATCTTTCCGTCGTGCAACCAAATCACTCGCGAGCACAGATTCTGAACCGCCAGCATATTGTGACTGACGAACAAGACCGTCCGTCCTTCCTTTGCCACCCCCTCCATCTTCCCAAGGCATTTCTTCTGAAAGCTTGCATCCCCGACCGCAAGCACCTCGTCAATGATCAGGATTTCCGGCTCAAGATGGGCGGCGACAGCGAAGGCCAGACGAACGCACATGCCGCTGGAGTAATGCTTAACAGGGGTGTCGATGAATCGCTTCACTTCAGCAAACGCGACGATCTCGTCGAACTTCCTCTCGATCTCCGATCGAGACATCCCCAAGATGGCGCCGTTCAAGAAGACATTCTCTCGTCCCGTCAGCTCCGGGTGAAAACCTGTCCCGACTTCCAGTAGAGACCCGACTCGCCCGAACATGTCTGCGTGGCCTTCGGAAGGCTCCGTGATCTGGGAGAGGATCTTCAACAGCGTGCTCTTCCCGGCGCCGTTTCGACCGATGATACCGACCACCTCCCCGCAATTGATTTGAAACGACACGTCTTTCAACGCCCAGAGGATATCGTCGCCAGTCCCTGCATCTTGCCGATTTCGACGCAGAAGGCTGGCAAGCCGATAAAATGGTGCCCCCACGAGGTCCACCAGCTTTTCCCGGAGGGTGCTGTAAGACCCGGTGGCTGTCCCGACTCGGAACTGTTTGCCGAGTGATTCGACGGAGATTGCTATCTTGCTCATGAAGCCCTTCTAGACCACATCGGCAAAGGTGCTTTCCATTCGCCGGAAATAGAACATGCCCGTTATAAGAATCGTGAGCATAGTCAATGCAGACACAATGATGAGGGGGCCTGGAGCAGTTGCGGTTCCAAGAAGCGCCCACCGGAAACCTTCGACGACCCCTACCATAGGATTGATGCCATAGATCGTTCTCCAGGGTTCGGAGAGCAAACTACTGGGATAAGCGATGGGGGTGGCGAACAGCCAAAACTGAGCGAGGAACGGAATCGTGTAACGAACATCTCTAAACTGTACATTCATCGCCGATAACCATAACCCCACACCCAAGGCCGTCCCAAACGCCAATAACAGGAGAAAAGGCAACCACACGACATTGGCTGTCGGGACGATTCCGTACCAGAACATCAGTCCGATGAGGACGAGGAAGGCGAACAGGAAATCAACGACGCCTGACAGGATGCTGGAGATCGGAACAATCAAGCGTGGAAAATAGACTTTCTTGAGCATGCCGGCGCTCTGTATCAGGCTGTTTCCCGACTGCGTGAGTCCGTTGGAAAAAAACGTCCAGGGGACCAAGGCCGCAAAAGCAAAGATGGGATAGGGAATGCCGTCCGACGGCATCTTCGCAAGATTCCCAAAAAACAAACTGAATACAAGCATTGTCAGGAAGGGTTGGAGAATGGCCCATAAGGCACCTAACGCCGTTTGCTTGTATCGGACCTTGATATCGCGCCAGCTGAGAAAGTAGAGCAGTTCGCGGTACTGCCAGAATTCTCGCAAATTCAGTGCGCGCCACCCATTCGATGGTTTCAGGCGGATTCTTGGGACCGCCGTGAGAGCTTCGGTCGATGAACTCATGTCTGCGCTTCTTTCTAAAAACGATTCGGTGGTCGACTGCGCCGATTAACAGCCCCTTGGGCGCGGAACGGCTACCAAGACAATCTGTTGGAGTTCGGGAGAATGATACATCGTTGTTTTTCAGGAGAATGCATTACTTCCACCTTGTCGTGAGCGACAACAGGGCCACGCTGCGGTTAACCAGGAATCCGAAACCCGATTGGCTTACTTCAAAATGAGTGTATTGATAGGACAGGGACGGTGTAATGTCGCGCCATCCTGTATAGTTTATGAGGACCGTGCCTGAGTAGGACTCGAATCGGGCCACCTCGACGGGCGTGGCCTGGTTGAGGGCATAATTTGCGCTGCCGGTCACGGAGAAAGAATCGCCAAGACCTCGGCTGACGCTGGCTCCAACCACCGTACTGATCAGCGCTCCACTCGTGCCAAAAAATGCGGGGGCGAGTTGACGGGATACGTCCAGTGACACTCGTGTAGAAGGGTTGAGTTGTCTGGACACAGCCAGCTTTCCCGAAAAGAAAAATAATCCCCCGCTTCCCTCTTCGAGAAAGGTAGTTCCGGCACTGACGACCGCCGACCAATGTTTAGTTCCCGTCGAGTATTCCGCCTCGAGACCTCGGGCCGTGATGCTTTGATTCAAGGATTGTCCCCCGAGAGTGCCTTTCTGCCTGAAATCAGCAGTCGTCGTCTGGAAATTGAGGCTCACTTGATCTCCGTGCGGCAACCGGTAGCTTGGCCCGATGGACCAGCGCTGAAAGTCGGTATCGAAAAACACCACCGGAACATCCGTAGATTGCTCAAAAATTATGTCTCCTACCCGAAAAATTGAATACACATAGTCACCGCGGACGCTCAGTGACTGCGAGATGGGATACGACGCGACAATGGAGGTGGCATTAGTAACCTGATTAGCACGCACCGTTTGAATGCCTCTGGCAAACACATTCTCGGTGGGCAACGTCGTTCCAGCCTGAACAAAGCTCGGCTGTTCTGGCGTGAACGCAAACGAATCGGAGATGCTGAGCTTCAAGCCAGGAATGAGTTGTCCGACCAACCCATCCAGCTTGACTAAGCCGCTGACTTGCGCGGAGAAAAAATTCAGTTTTGAGTTATTGACGAAGACATTACCGCTGCCGCCGACATTGAGAGTGGTCTCGACCTCTCGTGTTTTGTCGAGGACTTGCACTGTGGGGGTTACAGTCGTGACAAAATCCCACGGTTTGAGTCCTGGAACAGACCCGGCCGGGGCAAAAAATACGTTGGAATCGTATCGTTCCGAGAGGCTGACCGAAGGGATGACTCTTGTTTCCGCAAAGGCGACCGAGGGGCTGAGTCGACTGGGATCACCAGTAACTCCCACTACCAACAGGGTGACTAGCCAGATTCTGCATGGATGCACCAATTTGCAGCATCTATGGAACCACCACGGTATCACCCGATAGCAGCACCAGGTTGCCCGGTTCGCCCTTCCCCGCCACCACATCATCATATCGGACGGGAATATGAATTTCATGAAGCTTGTGGTCTCCGTTTGGCGTTGTACGGACAACCTGCAGTTTGTTTCTCTTGGCGTACTCCGTGAAGCCTCCGGCCATGGAGATCGCGTGCAAGATGGTTATGTACGATTTCAGCTGGTACTTGCCCGGCTTCGCTACTTCTCCCAGGACAAAGATGGAGTAGCTATTAAGATCCTTGACGCTGACAGAGACGGCAGGATTACTGGCGACAAATTGCTTTAAGCGTTCAGCGATCCGTTGAGCTAACGCGTCTGCGGTTAAGCCTGCTGCTTGGACATCTCCGATGATAGGCAAGGAGATCAGGCCATCCGGCCGTATAGCCACGGAACGGGAAAGATCCTGATTCTTCCACACGGTGATATCCAACACATCCTCTGGCCCGAGTAGGAATCCAGACGGAGTGGGATACTCGCGCTCGACGAGCACTCCTGACGCACACCCTGATAGAACTTGGGCGAGGAAAAGGCCTAGCCATAACAGAAGAATAGGATGAGCTGCTCTCGGCATAACGACTAGCGCGTCCTTTCCGGTTGTGGCACTCGCCTGTTACTGAGGATGACCCGGAAAAACGACCATGGCTTCGCTTGGCACAACGAGCGTATCACCGGCACGCAGCTCCAGGTTTTGAGCAATGCCTCCGCGAAGCACGATATCGTCATAGCTGGACGTCAAGGTCTGCATACCCGACCCGTTCTCCCCAAATCGGAACACCACCACCTGATTCCGGGCCGCGACCGGCGTAAAACCCCCGGCAATGGTAATTCCCTGCAGCAATGTAGTCCTGCTCTTGAGAGGGTACTTGCCGGGTTTGACGACTTCCCCGAGCACGAAAATGCTATAACTATTCACTTCTTTCACGCTAATCGCTACGACCGGATTCTGGACATATTCTCTGAGCTTTCGAGTGATCTCATCAGCAAGTTGAGAGGGTGTTTTGCCCACGGCGACAACGTCGCGTATAACGGGCATGGAAAACCGGCCGTCCGGGCGAACCTGAACCGTTTTCGACAGGTCCTGGTTTCTCCACACAGTAATTTCCAGCACATCCTCTGCCCCGATGGTGTATTCATCAGAGACAATGTTCGAAAGCTTTTCGATTACTTGAGCTGGTGATAGGGACTGAACCGTCGAGGATGTCGTTACGTTGTCCTTCCCAGTTGATGACGAGGCATCTGCGGCATGTACCTCAGTCAATAGAGGCGAACTTCCATATGACGGCGCGAATGCACAATCTATCCAAAAACCCGCCAACACTCCCGCCAATAGGACACCTAACAAACGCATTGTAGGCCCTCCGAAACTTGAGCAATTTCATAATTGCAGGATATAGAAGAGCGGTCAAGCAGTGCATCCTGAAGCAAGACCTGTAGCCTCAATCGCACCCGTGCGCGGTGCGCCCCTGGGAGGCATCCCAGAACTTCCATGAGGGTACTCTTGAGCAGACACGTATACAACCCCAACAAACCTGGAGCCGTGATTGGCCACTCCCCCTCTGCGGCTGACATGCGAGTCAGAACGACAGTCTTTCTTTAAACAAAACTAGCACGTTCTGTTGACGTCGTTCACCAAGGCTGCGCGAAGTGACGTATAATCCAATACCAGTTCGGCAATCTTGCTTCTGAGCTGGCCGTTTTCAATCTCCAATGAAAGCAGGTGATCCCCCAAAGGCTTTCTTTTATCCGCAAGTTTTGCCCGCCACCGATACAAAGTGGACCTCGAGACCCCATACTTCCTCGCGACATCCTTCGGCGCACGCTCTGCATTTATCTCCAGAACGACTGCCTTCATTTGTTCCTGGGTAAATTGTGATTTCGCCATAGTAGCTTCCTAGATCTTCTCCGTCTTTCATCCAAGAAACTTGAAGGTGAAAGACGAGTGGAGGGTTCACTGCGCTAGGATTACTTCGCTCATATCGATATGGACGGTAGCGGCTTGTTGAATGAGGTGCACACGGATGACAAGACAATCGTGGCTTGCCTTTCTCAGTAACTGCCCTCGAAGTCCTGTTAGAGGACCTCGTACCACTTCCACCCAAGTCCCTTCGGTCAAGTAATCATGACGCTCTAAGGAACGTGCACTTTGTGCCAACTTCATGATTGCTTCTAGTTCCTCGTCAGGAATGGGCTCCGGCATGACAGAACCTACGATTCGGACAATGCCAGGCGTTTGAAGAACGGCATGACTATTCGTGAGCGCAAACCTGGCAAAACAGTAGCCCGAAAAGAGCGGGCTTTCCGTCCAGACTTTTCGGTCCGACCATTGGTTCAATGTTCTCGTCAACGGGAGAAACGGTTCAACACCAATACCAGCCAGGCGGTCCCGCACCATTTTTTCATGACGGGAACGTGTGCTGATGGCGTACCAACGAAGATCGGCACAGAGGCCGCTTGGCGTCGACACTGTGGCGGTAGAGTCAGAACTAGAGGCATTCAACATAGCTTCGCCCTCTGGGTCCCATGAATGGGTACGTTCTACAGATTTCGTCACCCTCTCACATCGGACAATGGTGCCTTTATTACGCATAGCAACCACGAAGGAGGCTAATACTTTTGTGCCGGCTGAAATGCCGGTAATTGCCCCCTGAACTTGGAGAGAAAAAATACGGCCATTAATTCTCTTTCGATTCTGCGGTGATGTGTAACCCGGGTCACATGAAGGACTGGGAAATACACCAGCAAGGAACCTCGTACACCAAGATAAATGCACAATACTGTACATCCCTGACTAGAAGTTTTTACAGGCCGACAATCTGCGCAAATCGGCTGCCTGAAAGGCCTCACAGAGACTTCACTCTTGACTTTAAGGTTGCCCAGAGCCTGGCTGGCATGCAATCATGCATCCCCATGCATGAAGGACCAATCACTTTTTTGACCGAGCATATTATACGTATTATTTTTACGGGTCATGTAGATGTAGTTTGTGATTGTCCGACAAGCCGATGCTGACCCAGGAGGCAGATGATGAGTGGAGTCAAACCAGGAAGAGCCACGACGACGGTTGCACTCATGAGCAACAACTTTCTCCTGCATCTCGGCCTGCAAAAAATTGTGGAAACTGAACAATGGATTCGGCTCATTGATCACGTCACCAATGGCATGAACATCGATGACATCCCGATACGTGAGCAGCCTCACATCATGATTGTCGACACGGAGATTGAAAGTGATGTCCCTGGATGCATTCGAAAGGTCAAGGCGGCTGCCTCACATTTAAAAATTATCTTATTGAGCGGACTCGACAATACGGAATGCACCCGACAAGCTATTGCGGTCGGGGTTGATGGCATTGTCCTAAAAGTCCAACCATCGGCCGTATTAATTGCGACGATCGCGCACCTCGCTTGTCCTTCCAAAGCTATCACGCTGCCGATCGGAGGTGAGGCAGCGCATGTGAATATGAGCAAGACGCCGGATGTCCCTACCCCAATCACTTGGAATCCAGATCAGTCGAAATGGCCGGAAGGCTTAACCGAACGAGAGCGCGAGATCATCAGGTTGATCAGCGAAGGGCTTTCCAATAAGGACATTGCCGACCGCCTATGCATTTCAAGCATTACGGTCCGACATCACCTCACCAACATCTTCGACAAACTCGGCGTCTCCAATCGACAAAAACTGCTCATCTGTGCTCATCGGTACGGGCTTGTAAGGCCGCCCGCATTGGCGTAACACAAGTGCGCAACCAGCGAGGAACCTGCTTCCGCCTCAAGTCACCCTAAATCTGCCCCTGGCTCCCGCTGGCATGCCGCGTTCCGACCCCTCTGACCTTCCCCCGATTTTACAGACACCTCGATTAGGGAGGAGAATGATGAAATCGGAGGGCAGCGTGGCAGCCCTCACACGACGCCAGTATCCCGAGAAGTTTAAGCAGCAGGCCGTGCGGTCGGTGCGGGATTCAGCTCGTCCCGTGGCCCAGGTGACACTGGACCTAGAGATTTCAGAGAACCTGCTGTATCACTGGCACAGCCAGCACCGGCAGGCCGAGGCTCAGGGCACCACCCGAGCATCCAACGTACCGAGGCAGAGGAACTCACGCATCTGAAACGGGAGCTGGTGCGTGTGAATTAGGAGCGGGAATTCTTAAAACGTGCGGCGGCGTTCTTCACGCTGGAGTCGCAACGAGATACCGCGCGATTCAGGAGCAGGACCGTCGCTATCCGATCCGGCTCATGTGCCAGGCACTCGCCGTGTCCCCTGCAGAGTATTAGGCCTGGCGGGATCGACCGGAGAGCAGCCAGGCCAGGCAGACCTCCGGCCAAGACCGTGAAGAAGTGGCGTGCGACGGCCCCGTCGAATCACCGGTTGCCCGTGGCAGAGAATACTCTCCATCGTCAGTTCACCTTGGCGCAGCCCATTCGGTCTGGGCCGGGGACATCACTATGCCTGGACAGCCGAGGGCTGGCTGTATCTCGCGGTGCTCCTCGATCTCTACTCGCGTGTGGTGATTAGCTGGGCGATGGGCCAGCGGTTGACCGTCGATCTGGCCGAACGGGCCCTCACCATGGCGCTAGGAAATCGGCCTTGTACGGCGAGGCTTGTGCACCACTCGGACCGCGGCAGTCAATATGCCGCCACGAGCTATCAGCGCGTACTCAAGACGCACAGCCTCATCTCCAGCATGAGCCGCAAAGGCAACTGCTGGGACAACGCCTGTGTCGAAAGCTTCTTCGGGACACTCAAACGCGAGCTCGTGTACTATCGGCACTATGAGACCCGTGACGAGGCGACTCGGGGCCTCTTTGAATACATCGAGGTGTTTTATAATCGGACGCGTCGGCATTTTGCTCTCGGCTATGACTCCCCAGCTGAGTACGAAGCGAGGGCAGCAGTTGCTTAACCAGGTGTCCACGGAATTAGGGGAAGGTCACTCACTCTCTGGCTGGCGCCTGCAAGGATGCCGCCGCTTACTCCTCACGTCGCGGCTCCCCCTCCATGTAACATCACGCGAATGGAGCGCATTCCATCCGAAACACACTGCCGTCCATTTAAATCAGTTTGGTACGGTGTGGTTTGACACCATCACCGAGGAGCAGTCTTAGGCAGCGACATGGGGAAAGGTTGGGCGTTGATTCCTTCTGGTATGCAGAAGGAATCAGAAAAGAATAGTCGGAAGAGGCTCTGGGTCGAACAAGCAAGGTTTAGGAGGAACAAGGGATTAGCCGACGGTGACCATGAGGAGAGAGGCTTCGCCTTAAGGTCCGCTGGTATGCGCACGAAATGCGGCTTGGAGCTCGCACTCACTAAGGGGTTTATCCCGTCGCCAAGAACAATGAGAGAAGCTCCGGGTCGAGAAGGATTTGATTGGAGCGGGCGATGGGATTTGAACCCACGACAACTTGCTTGGGAAGCAAGGACTCTACCACTGAGCTACGCCCGCCCCTTGCAGAAGAGGAAACGAATCCTACGCCGGAGCCGCTGCTAAGTCAAGGCAACCGGCGAGGGCCACTTACACCGTATACTCAGCCACCGCAAACTTACGGCGGCCGACACGCATATAAAGCGGCTTACCGGCCGTTAATGGGATGGCGGCATTGGCATCGGTGAATTTCTGCTCGTTGATCTCCACCCCACCCTGCACGATCAAGCGCCTAGCCTCGCTTTTACTCGGCACCAAGCCGGTTTTCGCAATCAAATCGACCAATCCGATTGAAGGGACGGCGGCATCTTTCACATCGGAGGGCGTGAGGATCACACGGGCGTCCGGCTGCTCCGGAAATTCCCGCGATTGAAACTTTTGCTGAAACATGGCCTTGGCTTCGCGACCGGCCTCAGCCCCGTGGTAACGGGCCACGATCAGCTCCGCCAACGACTGTTTGGCATCCATGGGGTGAGCCGTCTTCACGCGTTCCAAATCTTCCGTTGTCAGCAGTTCGTAGTATCGGTGCATCAGCGCATCGCTGATCGACATGACCTTGCCGAACATATCGTCAGGCTTGTCCTCCAGCGCAATATAATTGCCGAGGCTCTTGCTCATCTTACGAACGCCGTCGGTTCCCTCCAGGAGCGGCATGGTGATGACGACCTGCGCTTCCTGCCCATAGTCACGCTGCAGGTCCCGTCCCATCAGAAGGTTGAATTTTTGATCGGTACCGCCCAATTCGACGTCGGCCTTGAGCGCGACGGAATCATACCCCTGGATCAATGGATACATGAACTCGTGGATGCTGATCGGCTTCCCGTCCGTGTACCGCTTATGAAAATCTTCCCGCTCCAGCATGCGAGCCACGGTGTAGTGCGCGCTCAATTCGATCAACCCATCGGCCGTCATCGCACTCATCCAACGACTGTTGAACTCCACCTGTGTTTTTTGAGGGTCCAGAATCTTGAAGATCTGGCGCTCGTACGTCTTCGCGTTCTCCAGCACCTTTTCCTTCGAGAGCGCGACGCGCGTCTCCGACCGTCCCGTCGGATCGCCGATCATGCCGGTGAAGTCACCGATCAGAAAGATGACTTGATGCCCGAGGTCTTGAAAGTGTTTCAACTTGTGGATCAGGACGGTGTGACCGAGGTGCAGGTCAGGAGCCGTGGGATCGAAGCCAGCCTTGACCCGGAGCGGTCGCTGCTCCTTGATCGCGCGAGCCAGCTTTGATTCCAGCTCGTTCGGATTAATAACCTCAACAATCCCTCGAAGTATAAGGTCCAACTGTTGCGCTACGGAAGTCACAGAGTTCCTTTGTGTCGAGCCAGTGATCGGGTATTGGTGACGAGCACGTGGGGACGAAGCCGGTCGAACTTCTTTCGACCGATGCCTTTCACCTGCTGAAGGTCTTCGATTTTTCCAAATGGTCCACGTGCCGTCCGGTGATCGATCACCCGCTGCGCCAACTTGGGACCGATACCGGGCAGGCCCTGCAAGTCCGATGCGGTGGCGTGGTTGAGATCGACTTGCCGCGCCGCCTCGCGATGAACCGGACGCAGGCCGCGCGCCGGCTGCTCCTGTCGCACAGGGGTTTCGGATTCCTCGACTGTTGGAGCGACCGTGACATCGGGGACCTTGGCAACAAGGCTCGACCCATCGGCCGAAGAGACAGCCTGCGGGGGCGTGATCGAAACCTGCCGTACTGCCGCCGGACCTGGAACCGCAGCCGCAGGCTGGGCAGGATGCGACGGTATCTGCCTGACCGGCGTGACTGAACCGATCCAGATCAAGGATCCCAAGGTCACCGCCAACATCGCAACCTTGATGAGAAGTGAGCGCAGCATTAGGACGATGGTTTCCGTGCAAGATGGATTGCGTGGCCATGGACGTCCTCCATGGCCTCCATGAGGCCCTCGGCCAGGGTCGGGTGCGCGTGAATCATCTCCGCCACTCGCGAGACTGTGGCGCCAAGATGCATGGCCAGCGCGGCTTCATGAACGAGATCGGCTGCGTGCGCCCCGAGAATGTGTACACCCAGAATACGGTCGCTCTCCGCATCGGCCACCACCTTCAGCAATCCTTGAATGTCCCCGGTGGCCTGCGCTTTTCCCAACCCGCCATACCGGAAGCGCCCGACCTTCACCGACTGTTGCGGATCCTTCCCGGCTGCCACGCACCGGTCACGGGCCTGTTGCTCCGTGAGCCCCACCCGCCCGATTTCAGGTAACGTAAAGATCCCCGTCGGGATGACATCGTAGTCGATCGTCCGGGGACGGCCCATAAAATTCTCGACGGCCACCTTGCCCTGCGCCGACGCGACATGCGCCAGCATCGCCTTGCCGACCACATCGCCGATCGCATAGACCCCGGGCACATTCGTCTCCATTCGGTCATTGACCACGATTTCGCCGCGCGTCCCGACCTGTACTCCGGCCTTCTCCAATCCAATACCACGTGAATTGAACCCCCGCCCTACCGACACCAGCACCTGCTCCACATTGAGCGACAGGCCGTCGCGCAAATGGGCGGTGACGATCTCCGGCTGCCTAACGATCTGGTCCACCGTGACGCCGGTCCGGATATCCACACCGCGCTTCTTCAGTTCGCGCTCCATCATCTGACTGATCTCTTCATCCTCCAGCGGCAGGATTCGCGGCACGAGTTCGACCAGCGTCACCTGCGTACCCAGCCCGCTGTACAGCGAGGCGAATTCACAGCCCTCCACACCCCCGCCGACGATCAACAGGCTCGCCGGAATGCGGCTGAGGTCCAACGCCTGCTTACTGGTGATGATTTGGGTGCCGTCGATGGGAAACAGCGGGAGATTCGGCCAGGACGAACCGGTCGCAATGATCAGGCCGTCGGCCACGACCCGGGTTTCGGCGCCATCCGGTTTCGTCACGCGGATCGTACGCGCATCAAGCAACTCACCCGTGCCTTCCACGTGTTCGATATTCCACGTCTTGAATAACGTGGCGATGCCTTTCACCAGCGTGGCCACGACTTTATTTTTTCTGGCCACCATGACGGCGGGATCGTAGGTGACAGGCCCGCCGAGCTGGATACCAAAGTCCTTGGCCTTCTTCGCCTTGTCGCCAAGCTCCACGACCGACAGCAACGCCTTGCTCGGGATACAGCCCCAATTCAGGCAGACTCCGCCCAGAGCCTGATTTTCGATGACGGTGACACGCGCGCCGAGTTGAGCCGCGCGAATCGCCGCCACATACCCGCCGGGACCGGCGCCAAGAATTGCGAGGTGGTTCACGACGCGCCTAATGTTTCTGTTTGCTCAGAAACGTTTCGTACTGGGCGGCCGTCATCAACTGATCCACTTCAGCCGGCGCTGTGAGGTCGATGACCGCCATCCATCCCTTGCCGTACGGATCGGAATTGACCACCTCAGGATGATCTTTGAGATCGGCATTGATCTTCGCAACGGTTCCGCTGACCGGGGTATAGATCGTGGACGTGGTTTTGGTCGATTCCACTTCGCCGATCTGTTGGCCGGCGGTGACTTTGGCGCCTACCTTCGGAAGTTCGATAAACACAATGTCGCCCAGCGCATCCTGGGCAAAATGACTGATGCCGACTGTCGCCTGCACTCCTTCAGCACGGACCCATTCATGTTCCTGGTGGTAACGAAGATTGGACGGTATCATGACTCTCCTCGTGACGGCCGCTGCACGAGCGGCCTACGTGAATAAAAGCGCACAGGAAACGGGTTGCGCGATCGTAAAAGCTGCGAAAAACTTTGTCAAGGAATCACCACGGGCGCGTCCGGCACAAACACAAGGTGACGAATGTCGGGCGTGCGGAGTTCATCCGCCTGCTGCGCGAGCCCCGTGAACATGCCACCCCCGTGCTCCGCCGGGGTGCGGAGCAACACCCATCCCTGCGGAAGGGTTTGTGGCTCGCCCTTCTCCGACTGAATCACATCGCGACTCCATCCCTTGAACGCACCGCCAAACGACCGGACGTCCGAAGCCTCGCGGGACGCCCCGCCTAACAGCAAATCAAACCCACGACGACGCGCCTCCGCGGCATCTTCCCCGTAGTTCACCAGGGCGGACGTCGGATTCGACAAGGCCTCCGGATGAATTTCGATCACCATCCGGAAACGCGGGACGGCTTTCTGCAAGTATTTCTTGAAGCGGGCCAGCGTATCGAGTTCCTGGCGAGCCTTCCACCCGACCCAGCGCCAGAGGGTCTTGTCGGAATTCGGAGCCGGCTCGTTCGGACGAAGTGCCATGCGATCACGAAGAGCCTGGGCCACCTCGGAGGACGGCTGATGGACCTGCGTTTCGAACTGGCGCAACACGCCGTCGCTCACCTCATAGGCAAAACTATTCTCGGCGCGGCTGCGGAACACCAGGCCATCGACACCGGTCTTCAGCAGATCCGTCAGCAGCTGCGCCATTTGTTGCTGAACGGCCGGAGCCAGGAGATCGAACTGCGTCCAGGGATGCACCTTGCGCCGCGTCGGATCATAGAGCAGCATCTTGGATTCCGGTCGATGGTCGGACAGCGGCGCATGGTACAGATCAAGCACGGCATAGACGGAAATCCCCAGCTCGTGGGCCTGCGGCACCATGACCCCATACCAGTCCGTGAGCACGGGCCCACGCGACGTGGCAAACAACGCCCCACCGGGCAGAGTCGGCAGCGGGCTGCTCGTGGGTGGGCTCGTGGGGATCAGCGGCCTGGTAAAGGATGACTCCAGACTGGCATCCATCAGGATGGCACTGATGCCCTGCGCGCTCAGCTGCCTGATCCAGGCTTCAACCTGGGACATCGGCGGCAGATTGCTGAAGGAGACATACAACGCGGTATGGCCGGATCTCGCGCCGGCCGGCGAAGCCGGTTGGTTGCGTAGCGCATCGATTCGATGCTGAGCGCGTTCGGCGTAGGAGTTTTGCACGGAAAGGGGCGCGCCCTCCGGACCGGCCAACGTCCGGTACTCTTTGATCGCCGCCGTCACTTCACCCATTTGTTCATACGCCTGCCCCAGATCCCAATGGGCCTCCAGCGCGCGACGGGATTTCGGATAGTTCGTGAGATATCGTTCGTAGAGATGAATGGCGGCGGAATACCGTCCATCGGAGAACGCGGTGGAGGCTTGGTACCAGAGGCTGGTCTCCGCCGCGCCTGCCGGGGTTTCTGTCGGAGGCACGACAGCAGGCATCGAGGTCGGCGGCGACCCGGCACAGCCAGCCACGAAAACCATGAGCAGGATAAACGAAAGAAGTGGCGACCCGGCTCGACGGCCCGGCAAGGACCGTCGAGCATGGATCACATAAGACTTGGCTGCGCTCAACGTGCGCCTACCCGACCAACTCCATTTCGGCGAAGAAGTACCCGATCTCGAACTTGGCCGTCTCCGGCGCGTCCGAGCCGTGCACCGCGTTGAATTCAATATTGGCCCCATGA
Source organism: Nitrospira sp. (assembly GCA_024998565.1). NCBI lineage: Bacteria > Pseudomonadati > Nitrospirota > Nitrospiria > Nitrospirales > Nitrospiraceae > Nitrospira > Nitrospira sp. Next base: position 512,384 of record JACOEM010000002.1, on the reverse strand, counting down.
GCCGCACGGATCGTCCCCTGCTCGGCCTTGGCCGGATCGGTTGCGCCCATCAGCTCGCGATTCTTCTTGATGGCATTGTCGCCTTGCAGCACCAGCACTACACAGGGGCCGGACGACATAAACGTACAGAGGCTGTCGAAGAACGGACGCGCCTTGTGCACGGCATAAAATCCCTGCGCCGTGGCTTTCGACATATGCATCAGCCGCATCGCCACAGGCCGCAATCCCGCTTTTTCATACCGATTGATAATGTCGCCGATCGCGTTTTTCTTCACGGCATCCGGTTTCACAATGGCAAGCGTTCGTTCACTCATGGATCGTCAGGCTCCTTCAGCTAAAAAATCGACATTCATTGAGGCGTAAGCCACAGTCTCGCGGCATTATAAAGAAGCGGCGGAAGGGCTGGCAAGGTAAAGGACTACTAGACATGCCGGATAACCATTCGCAGATCCGACCACCCACTCACGTTCAGCGACACAAGATACAGGCGTAGCCCGCCTCTTACGATCGGAAATGCGCAGCCAGTTCCCCCGGCTTGAACACGCCCCGCTCGGTGATGATACCGGTAATCAACCCGGCCGGGGTGACGTCGAAGGCAGGGTTGAGCACCGCCACGCCGGCCGGAGCGATCGGGTGGCTGCCGTGAATGGCAGTGACTTCGAGCGAATTGCGCGCTTCGATGGGAATGTCGGCGCCCGATTGGGTTTTGAGGTCGATGGTGGAGTACGGCGCCGCCACATAGAAGGGAATGTTGTGCGCCCGCGCGAGGACGGCCACGGAATACGTGCCGATCTTATTGGCCACGTCGCCGTTGGCGGCGATCCGATCCGCTCCGACCACGCAGAGCTGAATCTTCCCCTGGCGCATGAGCGCACCGGCCATGTTGTCCGTGATGAGCGTGACAGGAATGTGATCCTGCATCAACTCCCATGCCGTCAGCCGCGCACCTTGTAATACCGGCCTGGTTTCGTCGGCAATGACCTGGATCTGCTTCCCCTGCTCCCACGCCGCCCGAATGACACCCAGGGCCGTTCCATACCCGGCGGTCGCAAGGGCGCCGGCGTTGCAGTGCGTCAGAATCGTCTGACCACTCTGGATCAACGCGGCCCCATGCTGCCCCATGGCCTTGCAGAGGGCGATATCTTCATCCAGGATCGTCTGCGATTCTGTGATGAGCTGGGCCTTGATCCCCGCAACCGGTTGATTGTCGAGCGCCGCCAGCTTCTGCTTCATCCGGCCGATGGCCCAAAACAGATTGACGGCCGTCGGGCGCGATGCCGCCAGATGGTCGCAGATCTCCCCCACCTGCGTGGCAAAGTCGCGGTACTCGGTGGCCGTCACTGCCTGCGCCCCCAGCGCCACACCCATGGCGGCCGTGACACCGATCGCTGGCGCGCCACGGACTTTCAAGTCCCGGATCGCCTGCGCCACCGCGCGATAATCGCGACAGTCGAGGAATTCGACGTGCATCGGGAGGCGGCTTTGATCCAGCAGACGGACCGCTCCGTCTTTCCACTCGACGGTGGGCACCATAGGCATGTCCTCCGGTTGCGTAAGGGGGAAGGAATTTGCCGTCATCTCAGGACGACCGAAAAATCGTGCCATCATGACGATCAGCAGGGCGCGGGTCAAGGGTATGATGGCAGAGTGCCCAACCATACGCGCTGCCGGATCACGCGGGTCGGTCGAGAGAGCGATCAATACGAAGGCGGCGTTACCGGAGCTCTTCCTGCAGGATCTGCGCTGCCAGCTTCACATCATCGTCACTCAACGATGGATAAATCGGCAGCGAAATGGCGACATCATCGGCCTCGTCACTGGCAGGAAAATCAGCCAACTCGAGATACCGATGCAAGGGCCGGAAGACGGGCTTGCGGCACTGCAGACCTCGATGCGCCATACGCGAGAGATAGGCCGTGAACTCATCGGACGACTGCAGCCCTTTCTGCAACCGCACGACAAATCGATAGTAGACATGGGTTCGTCCTGCCGGAACCGAGGGCGGAGTGAAGAGTTCGGCAGGCAGGCTGTCGCGATAGACCGCGGCCAACGCTGCTCGCTTCTCGAGAAATTCTCCCAGCTGGTTGAGCTGCGTGACGCCGATCGCGGCTTGCAGATCCGTCATCTTGCAGTTGAACGCCGCCGCATTGAGTGACGGCGCTTGATCGTACTCGCGAAGTGCCCGCACCCGCTCCAGCAACGCCTCATCGTTCGACAGCACCATGCCGCCCTCGCCGGTGCAGAGCAGTTTCGTGGCGTAGAACGAGCAGACCGTGAGCAGACCGACGCTGCCGACTGCGCGGCCCTGTTCCATAGCACCGAGGGTCTGCGCACAATCTTCGATCAGTGGAATCCCGAGGGATTCCAACACCGTCAGATCAGCCGGTAACCCGAACAGGTGCGGCACGATCACCGCCCGAGTGCGTGACGTGCGGGCCTTGCGGACTTTGTGCGGATCCAGATTGTAGGTCACCGGATCGATATCGACGATCCTGGCTTGTGCACCGACTCGCTGGACCGCCAGCCAGGGCGCCGGACAGACATAACTGGGCAGGATGACATTGTCGCCATGCCCGACTCCTATGGCACGCAATGCCAACTCCAGGGCCACCGTGCCTGAGCTGACCGCTACCCCGCCCTGCACCCCGAGATACGCGGCCATGCCACGCTCGAATTGCCCGACGACGGGTCCCCCGGCGATCAGACCGGATCGGAGCACCTCGGTCGCCGCACGAATGTCGTCTTGTCCCAGGGAAGGTTTTGAATGCGGAATCATCGTCATCGCGTCAGGAGCCGCTTGTCGTGCCGGGCCAGCAGGGAGCAGTCAGAGCCTGAAATCGTGCCGGCGGGAAATTTTACGTGGAGGCTCCGGCACAACACAACAGATTCCTGTCGTGCCGCGCCGAACTGGGGTTGTAGCGAGACCGTTGCGCTGTCACCGGATGTGATTCGCAGCCGCCCGGTGGCAGCGCTCAACAGGCCACGGCCTTCGGAATCAGAAGATTCTGATAGAGCGGCTCCAGGGGCCAGAGACAGCGGCTCCAGTCATACCAGATCTCCGCCATATGGCGCGCCGCATGGCCGAACCGCTCGCGATCGGGCTGACTCATCAGCAAGGTGTGGATCGACTCAATCATGTCGACCGGCTGATCGGCCACCAACAAATCCCTCCCCGGTTGTACCTTCATCCCTTCGATCCCGACTGACGTGGTGATGATCGGGAGCCCTGCCGCCATGGCCTCCAGTATTTTTGTCCGGGACCCGGTGCCGGTACAAAGAGGCGCGACATACATCGTCGCGGCTCGCAGATGAAGTTGCATGTCGGGAACCGCGCCGGTCACTTCGACGCCCGATCCTGCTAAGCGGCGCACGCGTGGGTCCGGGTTCCTCCCGACCAAGCGCAATTCCGCCTTGGGAAAATCCCGTCGAATCGCAGGAAACACTTCCGTGGCCAGGAAGAGCGCGGCTTCGACATTCGGTTCCGCCCCCATATCACCTGTGAACAGCAACAGAGGCGACGTAGCGGCATGATCCGGCTTGGGCAGGATCGTCCGGCAATCGACGCCGTTGGGAACCACCAGCACCCGTTGGCCCGGATGGGCACGTTCGCAACGGATTCGGTCCTCTTCGGATACGACCGTCACACAATGTACCATAGGCCAGCGGAACCGGTCGAAGATCCCCACCTTGATGAGCCGGACCAGTTGTCTCGACCGACCGGTAGCTCCGCCTACGCCCCTGAGTATCCGCAACGGACTCGTCGAGCTGTAGGACCAGACATCCAGCACCACCGGCACCGACACATGGGGCGGGAGATAGGGAATCATCGCGGGCTTTTCTAAGTGCACTGCCCCGTATTGGCCGCTCGCCAGGCGTTCACGGACGACGGCAGCTAACGCCCGATCTTTGACATAGGGACTCACCTGGCCGATTCGATCGAGGAAACCGGGCCCTTGCTGCGGAACAAACATCGTCTCAGCGCAGACATCCTTCAACAGTCGTTGCGCATCCTCCGCGCCGTCGAGCGCCGGAGCAATCAGATCCACCTGAAAGCGACTCCCCAGGAACCGCAACAGGTGCAACATGCGCAAGGCTCCCCCACCCTGCCGGTCGGAGGGCGGCGCAGGAGCCAGAAACAAAAGACGCTTCGTCATGATCTTGCTGCTTTTTCTCCCAGAATCATCCGGATCAATCCCCCAGTCTGATGTACCGCCGGCCGGGGATCGCACGGACCATGCTTTTGGCTGTATCGCCTGACTGCTTCAGCCCATCGAGTCGAGTCTTTGCTGCTTCCGGTATCCGACTCAAGAATACGGATGCCATTCGACCTGCTGTGGCCTGTGATAGACAACATGACCGGACAGTGCAGCACGTCTGCATGTGCTATGCCCTGCCGATGCTCTGGGGGCTCTTACACAATATTGACGACTTACGCGGTATACGTTTCCTGCCTGTCGGCAAAATTGACAGCCTGCTGCCATCCGAGACGGCTAAATCTGCACAGGAGGGAGATCGTTGAGCGATGGGAAGATGACCGGTGACGGCACGGAGAGCATGAACGGCCGACAGCAAACACGCCTGGGCTACGTCCAATTCCAACGGCGCCATAAGCGGCGCAGATTGTCCTGCTCCACGGACCATATGTCCGCCGAGGTCAGGGCGGGTTGCAGTATCCATTCTCTGGTGCTGTGCATGGAGAGTTGCTGTCGAGTGAGATCGAGTTCGGCCCAGATGGCGCCATCCCGGTCCGTCCTCCAGATCTGCGTCTCGACCGCCTGATAGGCCGCCAAGACCTCTCCGGCCGGATGACCATAGGGATTGCGTCGACCGGCAGACACCACGGCGACGGCCGGCCTGATCGTTTCAAGCCACCTCCGCTCCAGCGAACTCTTTGCCCCATGATGCGGAACCTTCAAGAGGGCAATGTGAGCGGAATTCCCGGAATGGGTGAGACGGGTCAAGGCTTCCCGTTCGATATCCCCCGTAAACAGGACACGCTGCTCGCGACAGACCAATTCAGTGACGACCGACAGGTTGTTCAGCGACTCGCTCTTTGCGGAGATTGACGACTCCGGCCTGGGCTGAGGATTGAGCACCACCATGCGGCAGACAGGTCCTTCGGAAATCAATCGGCCTTCCGTCGCCACCGCGGCTTCGAGCTTCCGCCGCACCATCGCTCGCTCGATCCTGCGCCAGAATTCTTCCTGCCGCTCCGCCCCGTTGGTCCAGAATTTCTCTACCTGAAAATGAGCCAGGATCCAGGCCAGCCCTCCGACGTGATCTAATTGCGGGTGTGTCCCGATGACATGATCGATGCGTCGAATCCCTCGATTCCACAGAAAAGGCGCCACCACACTCCGCCCCATGTCAAACCGCTCATAGGTCGCGCCTCCATCGATCAGCGTGACCGTCCCATCGGGCAATTCGATGACCGCACTATCACCCTGCCCCACGTCGAGGAAGGTCACGCGCACCATCTCCTCCCCACCGAAGGGACGTGGAGACCAAAGCCACCAGAGCAGGATACAAGCAAGGCCCGAGGCCATGGACCTTCTGAGCAGCGGCGCAGCATGGGCCGGCCACCCCGCCAACAGCGCCCACCCCAGCACATAGAACAGCAGCATCATGGGAATCGTCGGTGCGGCCACGAACCATTCCGCGCCCGGCAAACCGGCCAGCACATGTGTCGAAGCAATCAGCCCTTGCCCCAACGAATCGATGAACGCAGCGCCAGGGAGCGTGCTGCTGTGCGTCACAATCACCCAGACGGCCGTCAACAAACTGGTCGGCAAGAAGATGAAACCGACGAAGGGCACCATGAGAAGATTCGCGAACAAACCCATCCATGACACTTGATTGAAGTAACAGGCCACCAGGGGCACGGTGGCAAGCGTCACCAACGCCGTCAGTCGCAGCGACTCGCGAAACCAGTACCGCATCCGTCCGGCAGGGGATTCCTTCGGAAGCGGCAATTCATCGACAGGCGTCTCGCGCGACAGCGCCAGGGCCAGCGCCCAGACCGAGACGTAAGACAGTTGAAAGGAAATATCGAACAGCGCCGCAGGATGGACCAACAGCGTCAGACCGGCGGCGGCAGCGAGTGCGTGAAGGAGATAGTGCGGTGAGCCGAGCCATACGGTCCAGAGCGCAACGGCGATCATGATGGCACTACGAATCGTGGCGGTCTCCGCACCGGCCAGCACCGTATAAGCCAGCACTGGAACCAGTGTCAGCAACGCGGCCAGTCTCGTCGCCGTGAGCCACCGAGAAAGGCTCAGCAGAAGTATGGACGGCAGCAACAGGCACGCCTTCCTGACCAATGCGAACGAGAGCAAGGCGATGAGACCGAGATGCGAGCCGGAGATCGAGAGAATGTGCACCGTCCCGGTCGTCATGAACCATTCACGGACTTCCGGTGCAAGAAACCCCTGTTCACCGATGGTCAAACTGAGAAACAGGCCCCGACTGGGCTGGGGAAGCATCTCGGCGGCGGCTCTGACCCGGCCGCGCCATTCTTCGATGAGGGAGGCGAACAGGTGAAGCGGCGCCTCCCGGTCTGGATCAAGCACCTCGATGACGCCGGCTCCTGAGACCGATCCGACGGCATCGACACCCAACGCATCCAGATAGGCCGCATAGTCGAATCCTCTCGGATTCAGAGTTCCCGAGGGCGCATGGACATGGATGCGAGTACGAATCTGCAACCCGCGGAGGAGATCGCGGTCCGGATCTCGCCACGTAAGACGCAAGTGAAACGGTATCGGCAACTGGGGGTCATCGCTGCCCGTCACCTGCACCATAGCCGTGAGACGGCCCGGCGCATGGCGAACGGCCTCCACAATCGTTCCGGTCAACCGGACAGGAAGCGCACGGGGACTATCCTGCAGCAGCACGTGCGGAGTAAACGATGCACACAGGGTCCAATACAGACATCCGCCGAACAGACAGGCCAGGAGCACGTTGCTCTGTCGTGACGTGAGGCGATGCTGACGCTCCAGCCACACGCAGCCGGCAGTACAAGCCAGCAGGACGATCGCGATGCTGAGTGGAAAATACGTGAGGTAGGAACCGAGAACGAGGCCGAGCACAAAGATGATCGTAAGAGTCGGTAACATCCGGCGCCTACGGCATCGGCCCGATGCTATCCGATGCGGGCACGCACGATCTCCGCAAGATGATCGGCGACCTCACGGATGGTGGAATCACGTTCGCCTTCAACCATGATGCGGAGCAGTGATTCGGTGCCGGAATACCGCACAAGCACACGGCCGCTCCCGTTCAGGGTCACTTCGGCGGACTTAATAGCCTGCTGGATATCCGGGATTTGGTTGAGATCCGGCTTATGCTTCACTTTCACGTTCAACAGAATCTGCGGGACGGCAGTCATCGCCTTCGCCAATTCAGACAGCGGCTTCCCGGTACGCTTCATCAGCGAGAGAATCTGCAACGCCGAGATCAAGCCATCGCCCGTGGTGTTGTGGTCCAGGAAAATAAAGTGGCCGGATTGTTCTCCTCCGAAGTTGTATCCGTCGGCCAGCATCCGCTCCATGAGATACCGGTCTCCCACGGGCGTGCGCATCAGCTGGATTCCGGCCTTCTTCATGGCAATTTCCAGTCCGAAATTACTCATGACGGTTCCCACCACGGTCGCGCAGGCAAGTTGTCCCTGCGCGTGCAAATCGAGTCCCAGCGCGGCCATGACATGGTCGCCATCGATGATTTTTCCCTGTTCACAGACAAAAATGGCCCGGTCGGCGTCCCCGTCCAGCGCAATACCGATATGGGCGCCATGCCGACGCACGGCCTCCTGCAAGCGCTCCGGATGCACGGCTCCGCAGCCGTCATTGATGTTCATTCCATCCGGAGTATTTGCGATCACTTCAATTTCTGCGCCGAGTTCGCGGAAAACGGCTGGAGCGACCTTATACGCGGCACCGTTGGCACAGTCCACCACCAGCTTGATCCCCTGAAAATCGAGATCTCTGGGAAGCGAGCGTTTGACGAATTCAATATACCGGCCTTCGGCATCATCGATACGATAGGCCTTTCCGATCGCGTCCGCCGTCGGGCGAAGATGTTTGATCTCGTCGGAAATGATCAGCTGTTCGATGCGCGCCTCTAGCTCATCAGGCAGCTTGAATCCCTCGTTGGAAAAAAACTTGATCCCGTTGTCCTGATAAGGATTATGCGACGCAGAGATCACGACGCCGGCGTCCGCCCGCAGACTTCGCGTGAGGAAGGCAATCGCCGGGGTGGGCAAAGGCCCGACTAGAAGTACGTCGACTCCCATGGAACAGATCCCGGATGTCAGCGCCGATTCCAACATGTATCCCGACAACCGCGTGTCCTTTCCGATGACCACCTGGTGTCGGCCTGCGCGCCGCATGAAAATATGGGCGGCCGCGCGCCCCAATTGCATGGCGATTTCACTGGTCATCGGTTCGAGGTTGGCCACCCCGCGAACACCGTCTGTGCCGAACAATTTACGCATTGGATACCCCTACATGAGAACGCGCGTGACAGGAAATGGCTGACACGACGGATACGGTATCTCGCATCGATCGCACGTCGTGGACACGAATGATCCGGGCCCCTTTAAGGACGGCCACTGCCACCGCGCCGGCGGTGCCGTACCCCCGTTCCTGCACCGGCTGTTGAGTCAGGTTCCCGATAAACTGTTTACGGGAGACCCCTGCCAGAACCGGATAACCGAGCTTCGTGAAGGCGTCAAACTCAGCGAGCAATTGAAGATTATGCTCTTGGAGCTTACCAAAACCGAAGCCGGGGTCAAGGACGATCTGACTTCCCTTGATGCCGTGAGCGATGGCGACCTGCACCCGTTCGCGCAGGAATGCAAGCACCTCTTCCACGACATGGCCGTACCGTGGCGCCTGCTGCATAGATTGCGGAGTCCCCTGCATGTGCATCAACACCACGGCCGCGCCGGTTTCAGCCACCAGCGAGCCCATCAAGGGGTCACCGCGCAAGGCGCTAATGTCATTCACGATGGTGGCACCGGCACGAATCGCTCGACGGGCCACCGCGGCTTTAGTCGTATCAACGGAAATAGGAAGCGGCACTGCGTCATGGACCGCTTCCAGGACAGGAAGGAGGCGACGTAATTCTTCTGTTTCGTCGATCGGTTGAGCCCCTGGCCTTGAAGACTCAGCGCCGATGTCGATGATATCGGCACCTTCGGCCTGCATCTGTCTGGCGTGCTGCAGGGCATGCTCGACCGTGAGATAGGCACCGCCGTCTGAAAATGAATCGGGGGTGACGTTGAGCACCCCCATGAGGAGTGGACCTGATTCAAAACTGAACGTCCGAGAGCCAGCAGTTAAGAGGAGAGGGCTTGAGGATGAGGTCGTGGTCACAATCAGGCAGGTCCTTCTCTCTTCCGGATCAGGAACAGGACATCAGTCTGCGACATAACGCACCTGCGGGAGGGAAATCAAACCGACGGCGGTCATGTATAGGAGCGGCTTCCCGACCCGTGGCACGAATTGTATAGGAAGCGCCGTCGTCGCAGGGGCAACACGAATGAAGCCCCTGCGACAACAGCGATACAGAGCTTAGGCGGGAACCGTCTGCGACGAGGATCCTTGAATGAGGATCTGATCGATCTCCAACGCGTCCAGCACTTCTTTTTCCAACAACGCCTCAGCAAGCGCCTTCAGGCTCGTCATATTATCGGTCAAAATGCGCTTCGCACGTTCATAATTTTCCGTAACCAGACGTCTGACTTCGTGATCGATTTCGAGCGCAACCTGTTCGCTAAAATCACGCTTCGACCCCATCTCACGGCCGAGGAATACTTCCTCTTCTTTCCTGCCGAACGTCAGAGGTCCTAACTTTTCACTCATGCCCCATTCACACACCATTTTTCTGGCGAGGTCTGTGGCCCGCTCCAAATCATTCCCTGCCCCGGTCGTCACATCGTGTAGCACCAATTCTTCAGCCACACGACCGCCCATGAGAATGGCGAGATTGTTGTACAGAAAATCCTTCGAGTAATTATGGCGATCGTCGGTGGGAAGCTGCATCGTCACACCGAGCGCCCGCCCACGGGGGATGATCGTGACCTTGTGAACGGGATCCGTCCCCGGCAGCAACTTGGCCATCAGTGCGTGACCGGCTTCATGATAGGCCGTAGTGCGCTTCTCTTCGTCGCTGAGCACCATGCTCTTGCGCTCGGCCCCCATCAGCACCTTGTCTTTCGCCATTTCGAAGTCGATCAGCTCGACTTCTTTCTTGTTCCAGCGCGCCGCCCACAGCGCCGCTTCGTTGACCAGATTTTCCAGGTCGGCGCCGGAGAATCCGGGCGTGCCCCGCGCAATCTTCTCCAATTCCACGTCGGCAGCCAGCGGCACCTTCTTGGTGTGGACTTTCAGAATCTCCGAGCGGCCTCGCAAGTCCGGCCGGTTGACCACGACCTGGCGGTCGAAACGGCCCGGGCGCAGCAACGCCGGATCAAGCACGTCAGGACGGTTCGTGGCGGCAATCAGAATGACGCCTTCCGTCGTGTCGAACCCATCCATCTCGACCAGCAGCTGGTTGAGCGTCTGCTCGCGTTCATCGTGGCCGCCACCGAGACCGGCGCCACGCAAACGACCGACCGCATCGATTTCGTCGATGAAGATGATGCAGGGAGCATGTTTCTTCCCCTGCTCGAAGAGATCTCGGACTCTGGAAGCACCGACCCCGACAAACATTTCCACAAAGTCCGATCCGCTGATACTGAAGAACGGAACGCCTGCCTCGCCGGCAATGGCCTTCGCCAATAACGTCTTTCCAGTTCCCGGAGGACCGACAATCAGGACACCTTTCGGAATGCGCCCGCCCAATTTTTGAAATTTTCTGGGATCCTTTAAGAACTCAATGATCTCAAGGACTTCTTCCTTCGCTTCTTCAATACCGGCGACATCGGAGAACGTCACCTTTTTGCGCTCTTCGGTCAGCATGCGCGCGCGACTCTTTCCGAACGAGAGTGCTTTATTTCCCCCGATCTGCATCTGGCGCATGAGGAAGAACCAGAGACCGAGGAAAAGGATAAAGGGTCCCCACGTCACCAGGAAGGTGATGTACCAGGGGCTCTCGTCAGGGGGCCGGGCTTCGATCTGGACATCCTTCTCACGCAAGTGCTTGACCAATTCAGGATACTCGGCCGTGTAGGTCCGGATCCGGCTTTGGTCCTTTAAAATTGCGCTGATGTGGTTGGCCTTGATCGTCACCTTCATGACCTCGCCCTTGTCGAGCTTGGCCATGAAATCGCTGAATATGACTTCATCTTCCGGCGCGTGAGTCGGCACGCTGAACAGGTTGAACAGCAAAATCATGAAGAGGCCGACTACGACCCAGAACAGCAAATTCTTTACACGTGAATTCATCCACCTCTCCTTTGAGGATATTAGGCAGACCGAAAAATTAGCTAACCCTGCAGAATGTTACCATACGTTCCGCAGGGGGAACAACCTTTCATGCAGACTCCTGCTCCTGTTCATCCCCCTGATCGAGCGCCGCAAGGTACGGCAGGTTGCGATACTCCTGCCGATAGTCGAGGCCGTACCCGACCACAAATTTATTCGGGATCTTGAATCCCACGTACTCGAGATCCACCTCGACGGTTCGACGATCGGGCTTGCTCAGCAGCGTGCAGACCTTCAACGATCGGGGCTTTCGACGGGATAATGTCTTCATGAGATATTGCACCGTCAGGCCGGAATCGACGATATCCTCCACCAGCAACACGTCTTTGCCCGCAATGGGCTCGGTCAGGTCCGACACCAGCTTGACCTTGCCGGAACTTTTCTTGCCGGCGCCATAACTGGTCACCACGATAAACTCCACCCGCATCGGAATCCGGATGGCCCGCGCCAGATCGGCATAGAAGGCATATGCGCCCTTGAGCACCCCGACCAGCACGAGATCTTTTCCGGCATAATCAGACGCAATTTGCCGGCCGAGTTCACGGATGCGAGTCCGCATCTGCTCTTGCGTCACAATGGGGCGACCAAAAATGCGTTCCATTCCTAGGAGACTCCTTTCCGGCGTAGAGGCTGCGTGACACGGGCCAGGACAAATCGGATGGTCGAACCGGTGGCGGCAAACCGGGCATCGACCCGCTGCCCGACGATCCAGGCGATGCCCTCACCCGACAACACCAGTGGGATCCGTTCTCGCATAGACCGACCCAGTTTTGCATCTGTGAAGTAATCTTGCAATTTCTTTCGTCGCCCCGCCATGCCGGTCGGAAAAAACCAATCCCCGTGGCGCCAGGGGCGAATCGTCAGCGGCCACGACAATCGGTCGGCATCCAGCAGAGCCACGGAAGACGATGGCTTCTCCAGGAGGACCAATCCCCGCTCGCGCGTCACCGCGCGCAGACGAATCACCGCTCCCGTCAATGGCCAGGAAACGGCCGAAGGGAGAGCGGCTATCGTCACAACATCGGGGACTGAAGCCGTATGAATCGGTTGAAGAACTGTCCCACCCGTCGGAGCCACTGGGGAGACCGCCGTCAACCTCACCTGATCCTGTTCGCAGGCCACCGTCGCAGCACCCGCGTTCCAGATGCCTCCCGAATGTGAGGCCAGTGATGCCAACATCGACAGCAGGACATCGCTTCGCGGCGCGCCGGTTGACGGCGCCACCGCCTGGATCGCCTGACGGAGAATCCGGCGCTGTAGGGCCGGCGGCTGTTTGAGCAACACTGTACGATCGAGCACGATCGTAGCCGAATCGCGGCTCCGAATGGTCCGCTCGAGACGGTGTGCGGCCAACGCATCCAGCAGCCGATCATCGTCCCGTAGGAGATCAGCCTGGCGCGCCAGGATCCGGGCTGCAGCCGGGGCTAACGACTGCATCACCGGGAGCAATTCGTGCCGGACACGATTGCGAAGATAGATCGATTTGGCGTTGCTGGAGTCGGTCCGATAGGACAATCCCACGGCCTGGAGATAGGCCAGGATCTCCTGACGCGAACGACTGAGGAGCGGCCGAACGAATAGGCTCTCCCGGATATGCGGCATGCCGGCCAATCCTCGCAAACCGGCCCCGCGCAACATCCGCAAGAGCACGGTTTCGGCCTGGTCATCCGCCGTATGCCCGAGCGCCACACGATCTGCGCCGAGTTCGGCCACCACGTCACGAAACAGCCGATAGCGAGACTCCCGGGCTCGCGCCTGCAATGAGCTCGACTCCCCTGTTCCACTGCGGTCTACCGTGAGCCGTCTGATATGACACGGAAGTTCGAGGCGACGGCAGAGTGCCGCGACAAACGAGGCATCCCCGTCGGATTCGGCGCCCCGCAACCCGTAGTTGCAATGGACGACGGTCAGCGAAAAATTCCAGGCCGGTGCAAGCTGGTGCAGAATGGAGAGCAGCGCCACCGAGTCCGGCCCCCCGGACACGGCCACCAGGACCTTCTGCCCCGGTTGCAGGAGCCTCCGCGCACGAATAGCCCGGGCGACCTGCTTATGAAGCGGGTGATGGAGCTCTGACTGGGAACCTGTCATGGCTCATGACCGGGGCTGGAGGGCCGAGAGCGACGCGGTGATCCCTGCATCGCGCAACTGTGCACGGGCCGCATCCACATCCAACGCAATTTGCCGGGTCAGGGCTTCCGCTGAGGCAAAGACGCGATCCTCACGAATGAAACCGAGCAGGTCTACTCGAATCACTTCTCCATACAATTCGAGCCGCTCATCGAGGATCGAGACTTCCAGGAGTCGCTCGCCGGCGCCGAAGGTCGGCCTGGTCCCGATGTAGACCACCGCATTCAAGCCACTCCCTTTCCAGGAGACCTGCGCCGCATACACGCCATCCGGCGGAATGACACGCCCCTCGGGGAGGCGGAGATTCGCCGTCGGCCAACCGAGTTCCGTTCCGCGATGGGCGCCTGAAATCACGGTCCCTTCGATGCTGTAGGGACGCCCCAGCAGGCGAACGGCCTTCTGCAGCTCCCCCGCCTGGATCAGCTGGCGAATACGCGTGGAGCTCACGACCTCGCCGTCGATGGTCACAGGCGCCATCGGATGAACGCGAAACCCGAGCTGGGCGCCGAGCTCGAGCAGATCCGCAATGCGTCCGGCACGGCCCTTCCCGAAGGCAAAATGCTCCCCGACATACAACTCCCGCGTACCGATCCCGTCGCACAAGACCTGCTTCGCAAACTGAGCCGGGCTCAGCGCAGCAAAGGCCGTCGTGAATTCAAGAAAGACGACCTCATCGATACCGGCGGCCTCGAACCGGGCCAACTTCTCTTCCGGTGTCGTCAGAAACATGAGATTGACCTGCGGGGCCAGGATCTTGACGGGATGGGGATCGAATGTCAGGACGAGCGCCGTCCCGGCCTCGCGACGGGCTGTCGCCACCACCCGGTCGAGGAGAGCCCGGTGACCATGATGGTGACCGTCAAAATTTCCGATGGTCACAACCGAATAGGGTCTGGACGTGGACGGGGTGAGACCGCGGGAAATCTTCATGCGGGCCGTGACTGGAGAAGCCTGGCGGCCTCTTTGGCAAAATAGGTCAAGATGATCTCGGCGCCCGCTCGCTTGATCGAGAGCAGCGACTCCAGCATCGCGCGGCGCTCATCCAACCAACCGGCTTGTGCCGCCGCTTTGATCATGCTGTATTCCCCGCTGACCTGGTAGGCGGCAATCGGCAGAAGCGTCCGTTCGCGCGCGGCGCTGATGATGTCCAAATACGGCATGGCGGGCTTCACCATGATGATGTCGGCCCCCTCCTCGATATCCAGGTTAATCTCCCGCAAGGCTTCCCGCTTGTTCGCCGGATCCATCTGATAGGACTGGCGATCGCCGAATTGCGGACTGGAATTGGCGGCATCACGAAACGGCGCGTAAAAACAGGACGCGAACTTGGCCGCGTAGGCCATGATGGGAATATCGACAAATCCGGCGCGATCCAATTCGTCGCGAATCGCAGCCACCCGGCCGTCCATCATATCGGACGGCGCGACCATGTCGGCCCCCGCCTGCGCATGAGTCTTCGCCATGGTCCGCAGACAATCCAGCGTCTCGTCGTTGAGAATTTTACCGTCCCGCACGATGCCGCAATGGCCGTGACTCGTGTATTCATCGATGCAGACATCGGTGATCAGCACCAGATCCGGCACCTGCGCCTTCACTGCACGAATGGCGCGTTGCACGATTCCATCGGGGTCGAACCCGGAACTACCGCGCTCGTCCTTTCGATCGGGAATCCCGAAGAGGATCATGGCCGGAATGCCCAGGGCCTTGACCTCGTGCGCTTCCTTGACCAGGAGATCGATGGACAATCGCGATTGTCCCGGCATCGAGACGATCGGTTCGCGACGTCCCTGCCCTTCGGTGACGAACACGGGATAGATGAAATCGTTCGGCGTCAGGCTCGTTTCTCGAACCATCCGCCGAAGCGGCTCCGTCTCCCGCAGACGACGCAGGCGCTGAATCGGAAAGGGCATGGTCCGCTCACTTCCTCGGCAAGTTGGTCAGGAACACTACCAGATCGCGCACCGAAATCATGCCGACCAATTGCCCGTCCTTCGTCACACCCAGGTGGCGAAGATGGGTCTGCGCCATCAAGTCGTTCGCGTCCAGCAGCGTCTTATGTTCTTCGATCGTCACGAGCGGCGCGGACATGATCTGCTCGACGGTCGTCTTGGTCATGTCGGCCCCGGTGGCGACCACCCGCCGTACCATGTCCGTGTCTGTCAGAATGCCGATGACATCTTTTCCGTTCGTGACGAACAGGCTGCCGATGTTGCGATCGCGCATGACCCGCCCTGCAGAGCGCACATCCATGTCACGTTCAACGGTGATGAACTTGTCCTTCGGAACCATGAATGACTTAACTGGAACCATGCCGCATCCTCCCTCTTGGTAAGAAACATCTTCATGATCACTGCCATCCGGTCAATGACTCACCGCGGAAGCAGTTCGGCCATCAATCGGATTCACAACAAAATCCACGATGGCGTCGGCAAGCGCTGGAACGGTGTTCTGTCCGGCCATCACCTGAACGGTGAGACCCGCCTCGCGGGCGGTCGCCGCGGTAATAGGTCCGATGCAGGCCACGGTCGTCGTCCCGACCGACTGCAACAACTCGTCCTTCGTCGGAAACAGCTCGACGAAGTTCCTCACCGTCGAGGAACTCGTGAAAGAAATCACGTCGATCCCGCCGGTACGGAGTTGTTCCATGAGGCGATCCGTCGCGACGGCAGGCCTGATCGTGCGATACACCGGCACCACATCCACGTCCGCCCCCTGGGTACGTAGCTGATCAGGAAGCAGCTCCCGGGCCACTAACGCACGCGGAATCAACACGCGGGCCCCGCGCATCTGCCGGGCGGCCAACACCTCCAGAATTCCCTCGGCTTGAAACTGCTCCGGAATCACGTCGGCACGTAAACCATAGGAGGCCAGAGCCTCAGCGGTGCGCGGGCCGATACAACAAATGGTGAGGCCGGACAATGCGCGAACATCACGTTGCGTCTCCAGCAGCCTGGTCATGAATGGAGCGACCCCGTTCACACTGGTGAAGATCAACCACTTGTAACTCGCCAGGCGCGACAGGGCCCGATCCAGCGGAGCCCAGTCCTCGGGGGGCACGATCTCGATGGTCGGACATTCCACCGGTTCCCCGCCTTGAGCCGCGATCAATTCGGAGAACTCCGCCGCTTGAGGCTTCGGCCTCGTCACCAGAATCCGCTTTCCGAACAGAGGCCGTCGTTCGAACCAATTGAGTTGCTCCCGGAGACGCACCACCTCGCCGACCACGATGACCGTGGGCGGTTCCATATGAGCGGCCGCCGCCTTCTCCACAATATCGTCCAAGCTCCCCACCACGGTCCGTTGCGAGGCTCGCGTCCCCCACCGGATGAGGGCAACGGGTGTGGTGCCCTCTTTACCTTCGGCTCGAAGGCATTGGACGATTTTCGGCAGGTTGGTCATGCCCATGAGAAACACCAGCGTGCCGTGTACGGTCGCCAGACGCCGCCATTCGACCCCACTTCGATCTTTCGTGGGGTCTTCGTGTCCGGTGACGAAAGTCACCGTGGAGGCCATCGTGCGATGGGTCACCGGAATACCCGCGTATGCCGGGGCCGCGACGGCGGCCGTCACACCAGGGACGACTTCAAATTCCAGCCCGGCAGCGGCAACGGCTTCCGCCTCTTCCCCGCCCCGACCAAAGACGAACGGGTCGCCACCTTTCAAGCGGACCACCCGCTTCCCCGCTTGAGCGTGATCGATCAGCAACCGATTGATCTCCGCCTGATCGCGATACTGGCCGCGCCCGCGCCGGCCGACGTACAGACGTTCAGCCGTTGGAGACACATGCTGCAAGAGCGCTTCATTCGCGAGATAGTCGTACAGCACCACATCGGCCTGCTCCAGACATTCCTTGCCGCGTATCGTGAGCAACTTAGGATCTCCGGGACCGGCCCCGACCAAATATACTGTTCCTGCTCGCGTCGTCATACCACTTCAGGCCTGCCCGTAAATCTCCTTGAGGATCACATCACCCCCATCGGCCAACAAACGCTCCGCAAGCTTCGTCCCCAGAGCCTGGGCTTCACTCGCCGGACCCTGGATTTGATGACGGATCACCCGACGGCCGTCGACGCTGGCTACCAGGCCATCAACCGTGAGCCTGTCACCCTCAAGCGCGGCATGCGCCGCAATAGGCACTTGGCATCCGCCTTCGAGGCGATGCAACAGCGCACGTTCTGCCGTGACGGTGATGCGGGTGGGCCGATGCTCAAACCGGCTCAACAGTTCGCGCACAAAGGTGTCGTCGCTGCGGGCTTCGATGCCGAGGGCACCTTGAGCAATAGCCGGCAAACTAAGATGCACGGGAAGATATTCGGTAATTTCCGCATCCCAGGCGAGCCGCCGCAATCCTGCCGCGGCCAAGACAATCGCGTCGAATTGCCCCTCACGGAGTTTCCTCAGGCGTGTATCCAGATTGCCGCGCAACATCTCGATGGTGAAATCAGGGCGGTAATGCAGCAACTGGGCTTGCCGGCGCAGACTGCTGGTGCCGATTCTGGCGCCGGGCTTCAATTGGTCCAGCCGACAACCGTCGCGCGTAATCAACGCATCCCGCGGATCTTCTCGCGGCGGCACGCACAGAATGTCCAACCCCTCCGGCAAAGCCGTCGGCACGTCTTTCATGCTGTGCACGGCCAGGTCGATCTCTTTGCTCAACAGCGCGTCTTCGATTTCCTTGACAAACAGTCCTTTCCCGCCGATTTTTGCCAGCGGAACGTCGAGGATCTTGTCGCCCGATGTTTGGATGCGCTGCAACGAGATGGTCAGGCCGGGAGCGAGTTCTTGAAGACGGGCCTGTACCCACTGGCTTTGATGCACGGCCAGCTTGCTTCCGCGCGTACCAAGGATAAGTGTTGAACGACTCATGGGTGCCCGTCACTCGCTCGAGCGGCCACGGATGCCCGATCACATGTGGAAACGAATCTGACCATGAAATTTCTCAGCGGCGGTGTTAGCTCACCCGCCGGCCTTGCTCCTTGCTCGTGTGCTGGACCAGCGACGCCTCGGGCAGGCGACCAACTCCGTTCCCGGCGATGTTCTCGCCCCCAAGCTCCGAGACGTCGGCTTGTCCGGGCGGATACACAGCGGGTGTCTCTTCCAGATTGAAAAACCGGCGGGCCGCATCGACATACGCCGCGCCGCTCGAGGACTTGGCCTCAGCTTTCAACGTCACCATCGTGCCATGAACCATCTTATTGACGATGGCAGACGCCAAGGCTTCCACCGCGGCTCGATCCTCGGACGACAGATGCGCCAACCGCGCCAGAATCTTATCGACTTCCCGCCGTTTGAGTTCTTCGGTCCGGCTGCGAAGTGCCACGATCGTCGGCGTCACCTCCAGTGACTGCAGCCACTGCCCGAGCACCGCGACTTCTTCAACGACCATTTGCTCGGCCTTCGCCGCTTCCCGCAGACGGTCTTCGCGGTTTTGCTCCACTCGCATGTGCAGATCGTCGATATCGAACAGGAACGCATCATCGATGGGCCGGACAGCCGGGTCGATATTGCGCGGCACGGAAATATCAATCAAGAACATGGGACGACTCATCCGCTGTCTCATTGCGCGCTGCACATCGTCGGCCGTCACCAGGTAATGCGAGGCCCCGGTGGACACCAGCACGATGTCGGCCCCAGCCAGTTCCGTCTTGTAGTCCTCAAACGGCACGGCTGTACCGTTGAACCGTTGAGCCAATTCCAACCCATGCTGGAAATTACGGGTGGTAATGCGCACCTGGCGCACGCCGTTGGCGATCAGATGCCGTGCCGCCAGCTTGGCCATTTCCCCGGCCCCGATCAGCAACACGGTCTTCTCGGTCAGATTTGAAAAGATCTTCTTGGCTAACTCCACCGCCGCATAACTCACCGACACGGCTGTCTCGGCAATCTTGGTTTCGGTGCGCACGCGTTTGGCCACCGAAATAGCCTTCTTGACGATCTTATTCAGCAACAGGCCGGAGGCTTTATGCGTCAACGCGACTTCGAACGCGTCCTTGATTTGTCCGAGGATCTGAGATTCACCGACAATCATCGAATCAAGACTAGAGGCCACACGGAACAGATGCCCGATGGCGCGATCACCGGTATGCCAATAGAGATGGGGGGTCAGATGTTCGGAGGACAGAGAGAGATGGGTATCGGCCAGGAATTCCTGCACCCGGCCATACCCGCTTTCCAACTCTTCGACGACCGCGTAGACTTCTACCCGATTACACGTTGAGAGCAGCAACCCTTCCCGCACACCGGGATAAGAGCAGAGGCGACTGAGGGCTTCCCGGAGCCGGCTTTCAGGCACGGCGAGTTTCTCACGAATCTCGACCGGAGCAGTCTTATGGCTGAGCCCGACAACGATGACATGCATGTCAGGACACCGACCCGTGACTTTTCAACACGACACCGATCAGGGTCAGAATCACACCGGCAAACCCGATGATCGTCAGATACGCGGCTCGTTTGGCCCGCCACCCGATAGTCAGACGCCCGACCAGGACGGCAAAGTAGAAGCCCCAGGTCACCATGGCCCACGTCTGTTCCGGATTCCAGTTCACATAGGTGCCGCGGACAATCTCCGCCGAGAACGCGCCGCTGATGATCCCGAGGGTCAGCAGTGGAAACCCCATGACGATCGACTGCTGGTTCAGATGATCAAGATAGTCCAGCGCAGGCAGTTTTGCATAGAGGACGTTGAACCGCTTGGACTTGAGAAGACCGTCCTGAATGAGATACATCACCCCGGCGACGAACGCGACGGCAAAGCCGACCGTGCCCAACATACTGAGGGTGACGTGCACCCACAGCGTTTTAAAGACCGGCTGCAGACTGGAGGCCTCGTCTGAACGGAACGCCGCGGCGGTGACCAACGACACGAGCGCCAGTGGTACGATGAAGGAACCGAGGACATGTAACTGGCGGCGAAACTCGACGGCGAGAAACACGAGAATCAGCATCCAGGAGAAAAACGACAGGGCTTCGTGAAATGTCGGGAGCTGAGCCTGAGACGTGTCGGTCATCCGGGCGACCAAGGCCACCGTGTGGGTGGCAAACCCGGCGGCCGTGATCCCGAGGGACACCTTCGATAGGGTTTCCGCCCGCCGGAGCAGATAGGCCAGGTAGCAGACCGTGCTCACGAAATACAGGCCCATCGTGAGCATGAAAAACACCGAAGACATCGTGCTCTATCCTCGCAAGATTTCAGCGCAAAGCCACTTTTTTTGGTAACTGGAAATTATATCGATGGGACGAGAACGGAGTCAAGGAAAGTGCGCGCATTCTGCCACTCCGGCAGGAACGTTATTCATCGTCGGCGTGCCGATCGGACACCCTGACGATCTGACGATCCGAGGTCTTGCCACTCTTCGGCTCGTTGACCTCATTGCCGCTAAAAATCCTCAGGCCACGAATGCCCTCCTGGCCCACCACGGATTCCATACCACGATCACAACCTACGATCGAAACAATGCCGCTGAAAAAGTCCCACTATTGCTCGATCGCCTCAGGCAGGGATTGCACGTGGCGCTCGTGTCGGATTGCGGAATGCCGGTTGTCTACGATCCAGGCCGGTTGCTCATCGCAGCTGCATCGAGGGCGCAGATCCCCGTACAGGTCATCCCCGGAACCTCCGCTGTGGTGGCGGCCGCCGCCCTCGCCGGAATGGACGGCAATGCCTTCGTCTTTGATGGACGTTGGACCGGTGGCGCCAAGGCACTCACCAGTCGGCTTCGAGCAGTACAATCCGAGCCACGCACGATGATTTTCTTCCCTCCAGCACAGAACCTCCCGCAGTTTTTGACTCTACTGCAACAGATTCTCGGTAACCGGAAGGTCGTGATCGCTACCGATATGACCCGGAGTACAGAGAGGATCCTACGAGGACGAGTTCAGCAACTGCTCTCGCACAAGCCGAGCCCCGAGCAGGCGGCACACGTCGCTGTAGTGGTAGAAGGTGCCAGGTCGAAAAGGAAGACCGGCAAAAGGCAATCGCGATAACTACTCGTCGAAGCGCTTACGGATCATGACGCGGTAGGACTGATCGGCACGTTCCTGCGATATCACATCATGCCCGTCATCGCTCACACTACGAGGGACATTTCGAATAGGATCTCCGTCGTCAAGATGGACCAGCAACAGCTGACCTGGGGCCATGCTCTCAAGCTTGAGTTTCGTCTTCACGAAATTGTACGGGCAAATGACACCGCGGAGATCCAGCTCTTCGTCAGGTGCTTGGACATTCAGTGGGACATCGGACATAGAAGACCTCGATAGAAGTGATAGCAAATGGTATCAATCGAACTGTTACGTTGCAACGGGGCTGCGAGGAATCGCGTGAACAAAAGAAAAGCGGGGCGCCTCTCTCGAAGCACCCCGCTCAACACCTGCCACTGTCGTGGCGTAAATCTTAGTTGCTCAAGCCCTTCTGCAAATTCGGCTTGGCACCATCGGTCCCGTAGTCAGACTTGTTCTGTACTTTGGTTTCCGGAGCGACAGTCTGGTAGCCCCATCCTGGCTGCGGTTCGCAGTTCCAGCAAGGAGCGGTTCCAGTGAACTCACCCACAGTCGTGGTGACGACACCACCGGTAATTACACCAGGGAATACACCACCGACCGGTCCGCCTGAAACGCTGCCTGAATTCGTCTCAATACCACGCTCAGTCGCCGGGGCTGGACGCTGTCCCAGGCCACCAAAACCTGCCAACTTTTCATTGCCACGCATCAGATAGACTTCACGAACCAGCTTACGGCCGGTTCCGTAGACACCGATATCTGCGCGCTGGTTCGGAGCTTCAACAACCTGCAATGAAATGTCATCACCGGCGTTGAGAACTCTGATCTGATCCATATTGGTCTGTCCATCGAGATAGACCGTGAGGGAACTCATGGCGCCCTGACCTGCGCGTCCCTCGTCGTGTGAGCTCCCACCCGTTTCCAGGTAGAGCTTGCCGCCGGGAACGTCAATCGCCATCACACGTCCATAGACCGTCTCCGGCTGCCCGAGGCGCTCCATGAATGCAGTGCGGTCAAATGCGGCCGTACGGCCGGAGTTTCCCGAAACGTCTCCGACTGAGTTGCCGACACCGAAACCTGATCCCGACGAGGACTGTGGCAAACGCTCCTGAGCGCCTGCAACACCAACGGAGCTGATGAAAAGCACCGCAGCTCCAAGTGCCAACACGTTACGCATGTGCTGCCTCCTTAGTGAGTTGGAATTGATAAGAGAGTAATGATGAACGGCGATAAACTGAACAGGCCATAGTAGTTCCAAGCAAATTCGGGCGAACTATAGGCTAACACCCACATCATGTCAAGATGTTTTCAGGCACGACATCCACTATATAGTGTTGTCCCGAAAAGCATCGCCTATTTATTCGCGTCGCATCAACACCAGACAGCAATGCCTGCATAAGCGCACTGGCTGTCGAGACCATGGAAGGAATATCGAAACAGTCGAAATGATGGTGCCCAGAGGGAGGGTCGAACTCCCACTCTCTTGCGAGAACCGGATTTTGAGTCCGGCGCGTCTGCCAGTTCCGCCATCCGGGCACGGGTGTCATGCAGCGTCAATTCCTTGGCTTGCCACTCGGCTTTTTGAAGGGACGCATTCTTAGCATGATCCCGCGTAGGCGTCAATCGGCGGGGCGCACTCTTTTTTCTGCGGCATGCGAATGCTAGAATGCTGCGCGACTAACAACTGACGATGGTAGATCAAGCAGATTTGAGGAGGAGACTATGGCAGATGTGCAATGTGTCACCTGCGGACAAGCGGGCGAAGCAATTACCGATATGCTGTTCCTCGGCAAACTCGAAGCCGAAATCAAGGCAAAGGTTTGTAAGCCCTGCTGGAAAAAGTGGGAAGGGATGCGGGTCATGGTGATCAACGAGTATCAAGTCAATCTCGGCGACGAGAGCGGCCGCGAACTTGTTAAAAAGCAAATGAAGGCGTTCCTCAAACTGGGAGAACAGACCGACACGTCCAAACTGGATCAAAACTTTCGGCCAGCCGGCTCTTAGGGTCATGACCTCCAATCAAACCGTGGCGTCAGGTAGAACGGTTCTTAATGGGTGTCTGGTCGTCACTCGCCTGAGGTCCGGCCAAACCTTAAAGCCTCAAGAGTGGCGAACCGTCGGCCCTCTCTTCATCCATTGCCCGATCGAATTCATTGACACTCTGATTTCGGAAGTGCTAGAGTGCCCTATTCTTGAGGTTTTTAGCCGACATCGGGAAGGATAATCCCGCCGTGATTACACAAATGCGGGTAAAGGGTCTGATCTTCGACCCCTACAACAACGCCTATATAGTGGTGTTGCGGGACGAAGAGAATTCAGACATGCTCCCGATCTGGGTCGGAAAATCAGAGGCCAGTGCCATCGGCCTTGCGCTGGAGAGCGTCACCGCACCGCGTCCCATGACCCACGACCTCATGAAGTCGTTCCTGGAAACGTTCGATGCGAAAATTATCAGCGTGGTGATTACAGATTTGAACGAGAACACCTATTTCGCCACGATTCACCTGATGTACGAAGACTCGGAATATACGGTCGATTCGCGCCCGAGTGATGCCATCGCGCTGGCGCTGCGAACCAGTGCACCGATTTTTGCCAGCGAGAAGGTTATTAAGAAACAGTCGTCCGAAGAACTTGAACAGTGGCTTGAAAACTTGAAGCCGGAAGATTTCGGGAAACTGGATACCTAGTTCATGGACTCGTCGAAGCAGCAGCATGAGCCCTCGGAGCTCGTCGCTCTGACCGTCAAGCAGGTGCTGGACGACGGCAATACCGACACCCGCATCGTCGTGCTGAAAAATGATGGCGCGAGCGTCACACTGCCCATCTGGGTTGGATCGGCCGAGGGTAACGCCATTCGTCTTGCCATGGAACGGGTGGTCACTCCTCGCCCTATGAGCCATGACCTCATTCGGAGCTTTGCGGATCATCTTGGTGTGCGGATTGAGCGGGTTGTGATTACGGATGTGAAAGGCAGTACGTACTATGCCAGCGTGGCCTTTGCATCGAAAGGCGTGCATCGCACCCTGGATGCCAGGCCAAGCGACGCCATCGCCCTCGCACTTCGCGCAGATTGCCCGATTTATGCCACACAAGATGTGCTTAACCGGCGGACAGCCGTTCACCTGGATGCCTGGATCAATAAACTCGACACCAAGAATATCGAACCCCAACAGGCGTGAGGACTGATACCTCACATTAGAATCCTATCGTGCAGGAGTAGATGGAGACCATGACAAAAACGTATCTTGAGAAGCCAGCTGATGTGAAACGGAAATGGTTCCTGGTAGATGCCGACGGCAAGACGCTCGGTCGCCTTGCGGCGAAGGTGGCCACCTTGCTTCGAGGCAAGCATAAACCGACTTTTACTCCTCACGTGGATACGGGTGACCATGTCGTCATCGTCAATGCGGAGAAGATCCGCTTGACCGGCAACAAGATGGAAGACAAGACCTATTCGTATCACACAGGATATCCAGGCGGACTCAAGACCCTCACCGCCGAACATATCCACAAGAAAGACCCGACGAAGCTCTTGACGCGCGCCATCGAAGGCATGTTGCCCAAGAACCCCCTCGGGAATCAGATGGCCAAGAAACTGCGCGTCTACGCAGGTTCAACCCATCCACACCACGCGCAGCAACTGGAATCACTTTCGCTGTGACCATTATTGTTCGGATTCGATCTGTGAAGGAGGCCGCCTGATATGGCAGCAATGACGCAGTACGCAACTGGGAAGAGAAAGAGCGCGATCGCTCGCGCATGGGTGACCGCCGCCGCCGGCGACATCGTCGTCAATGAGAAGCCGCTGGAAAAGGCGTTTCCCCGCCCGACACTACGGAACGTGATTCAATTTCCATTCGAACTGGCCGGTGTGGCCGGCAAATATTCCGTCCGAGCCACCGTGTATGGTGGCGGGCCTGCGGGCCAGGCCGGAGCATTGCGGCATGCCATCTCGAAAGCACTAGTTATCATGAGCGCAGCCTTCCGTAGCCCGCTCAAGAAGGAAGGTCTTCTGACCCGTGACTCGCGCGTCAAGGAACGCAAGAAGTACGGACAGAAGGGCGCCAGAAAGCGCTTCCAATACTCCAAGCGATAAAGAGAAACTGGAGCGACAGGGTGTCAAAAGGGAAGGCTCCGCAGCCTTCCCTTTTTTTATGTGTGAGATGAAGTGATCGAGCAACAACTCGCGATAGGCCGGGAGGCGTGACATGACGTCGGTACGAGTAGCAGTGGCAGGGGGTAGCGGATACACCGGGGCGGAGTTGCTACGGCTCCTGTCACAACACCCCAACGTAAAGTTGACTGCGGTGACTTCTGAGAAGTCGGCCGGAACCCCCGTCTCCGCCGTGTACCCCCATTTGCAAGGTATCGTGTCGCTGACCTTCGAAGCCCTGGCGCCCGAGGCCCTGGCAGAACGCGCCGATGTGCTCTTCCTCGCCCTCCCCCATACAAAATCCATGGGCCCGGTAGCGAGTTGCATGAAAGCCGGCAAGCGCGTGATCGACCTGAGCGCAGACTTCAGGATCAAAGATCCTCGCACCTATGAAACCTGGTATCAGACCACACACGCGCATCCCGACCTGATCGGAAATGCCGTCTATGGCCTGCCCGAACTGCATCGATCCGCCATTGCACAGGCCCGGCTCGTGGCCTCCCCCGGTTGTTACCCGACCGCCGCGATTCTGCAATTGGCGCCGTTGATCGCTCATAACCTCATCGTGCCCGACACGATCGTGATTGATGCAAAGTCCGGCGTGTCGGGCGCAGGAAGAAGCCCGGCTCTGCCCTATCACTTTCCCGAAGCACACGAGTCACTGGAGCCCTACAAGATCGGCCAGCATCGACACATCCCGGAAATCGAACAGGAACTGACCGGACTGGCAGGAACGCGTACACAGACAGACAAAGGGGACAACGCCGGTGTCACTATTGCCTTCACGCCACACCTGGTCCCGATGAATCGAGGCATCTTGAGCACCGCCTACGCGCGCATGAAGGGCAAGCTCGATGTCGTCGAGCTGCGGGCGCTCTATCGGGACTTCTACAAGGGAGAACGATTCGTGCGACTGCTCGAAGGCGCAATGCCGAATCCACGACATGTGCGAGGCGCCAATTACTGCGATCTGGCAGTTCACACCGATACGCGAGCCGGATGGGTCGTGACGGTGTCGGCCATCGACAACCTGATCAAGGGAGCAGCGGGGCAAGCGATTCAGGCCATGAATCTCATGCTCGGCTATCCGGAAGAAACGGGCCTGGTGGCACCGGGTATCTATCCATAACTTGAGTCGCGGGCGACTCCGCACGACAGACCATTTCTCATCACACAGGACCACTATGAAGACCATCACTGGAGGCGTCACCGCACCGATCGGCTTTCGGGCCGCCGGGATGTATTGCGGCATCAAGAAAAAGCAGAAGAAACAACTCGACTTGGCCCTGCTGGTCTCCGAGCAGGACGGCCCCATCGCCGGAGTATTCACCGCCAATCAGGTCGTGGCAGCACCGGTTGTGCTCGATCGCCTCCATCTAAAAAAAGGCGTGGGCCGCGCTATCCTCGTCAACAGCGGGAACGCCAATGCCTGCACCGGACCTGACGGCATGCGAGTGGCCAAGGAGATGGCGCAGCTGGCAGCCACGGCCCTCGACTGTCCGCCGCATACGATCTTCATCGGATCGACCGGCGTAATCGGCCAACCCCTCCCGATCGACTGCATCAAGCAGGCTGTTCCGACCCTGCTTGCCCGTGTCACGCGCAGAGGCGGAAACGAAGCGGCCCAAGCCATCATGACCACGGACCTCAAACCCAAACAGGTGGCGGTACGCGCCCGCCTTGGAGGGCGGATGGTGACGGTGGGAGGAATGGCCAAGGGTTCCGGGATGATCCATCCCAACATGGCCACCATGCTGGGCTATCTCACAACCGATGCGGTCATCGGCCGGTCGGCGCTTCAGACAGCGCTGAGTCAAGCGGTGGATCAATCGTTTAACTGTATTACCGTCGACGGCGACACGAGCACGAACGACACGGTGCTCTTGCTGGCCAACGGAATGGCAGGCAATCAAACGCTCAAACCGGGCACGGCGGATTTTCGCCGATTCTGCGCCATGGTCGAAACGGTCTGTCGCACCCTTGCCTTGAAAATTTGCTGGGACGGCGAAGGCGTGACCAAGGTCGTTCGGGTAGAGGTCACACGTGCCCGGTCGACCTCGGCGGCCAAACAAATTGCCCAAACGATCGCCACCTCCAACCTGGTCAAAACCGCACTCTTTGGCGGTGACGCCAACTGGGGCCGAGTGATGGCCGCCCTCGGACGTGCAGGGGTACCCATCGATCCCGGCCGGATCAGCCTGCAATTCGGAGATGTCCCGATGGTTCGAAACGGGCAAGGCCTCGGCCGCGTTGCCGAACAGAAGCTGACCAAGGTCTTCCGGGCGAAGGAGTTTACGATTCGTGTCGACCTCGCACAGGGCCAAGCCGGGGCGCACATGTGGACGACCGATTTGTCCTACGAATACGTGCGGATCAACGCGAGTTACCGGTCGTAAGCGGCCACGCGCGGTTGCAAAATACTAGGGATTATGCTAGCGTTCGGGCGTTTTCGTGCCGTGAATGATCCGTCCCATCGTTCACAGGTTCGCATCCGAAATCAGGGACGTCTTATTTAAATCCACACCAGCGTGATGCGCACGCTGCGCAGCCTGAGAATAAGGGGGACAACCCCCTCGTCGTTGGCGTTCGCCAGGCGCTCTGCAGGCTTCGGAGGGAGGTGAAGGTATGGGAGTAGTTGCGATTAAGGAATTACTGGAAGCGGGCGTCCACTTCGGACACCAGACGAATCGTTGGAACCCCAAGATGAAGCGGTTCCTGTTCGGGGAACGAAACGGCGTCTACATTATCGACCTTCAACAGACCGTCGAACGCATGGAACTAGCCTATGCCTTCGCGCGCGACACCGTGGCGGCCGGTGACTCCGTCTTGTTCGTCGGGACCAAGCGCCAAGCGGCGGAGATTTTGGAAGAAGAGTCCAAGCGGGCCAACCAGTTCTACATCAACCAGCGGTGGTTGGGTGGCATGCTGACCAACTTCCAGACCATTCGTCGTAGCATCGACAAAATGAAAAAGATGGAAACGACCCTCGCTGATCCGACGCACCAGGGCCATACGAAAAAAGAGCTCGGACAGATGCAGAAGGAAGTCGTCAAATTGCAAAAGAACCTGTCGGGCATCCGCAATATGCGCGCCCTGCCCGGCGCGGTGTTCATCCTGGATACCCGCATCGAGCACATTGCGATCCTCGAGGCCAGCCGGTTGGAAATTCCGGTCATTGCCATCGTCGATTCGAACTGCGATCCCGATCACATTCAATACCCCATCCCGGGCAACGATGACGCCATCCGTTCCATCAAGCTGATCATTTCCCGGATCGCGGATGCATGCCTCGAAGGCGCGCATCTCCGGGCGCAGCAGGAAGAAACAGAGTTCGCATCGGCGCCAGCCGGCGGCGGCGCCAAACCGGCGGCCAATTTGGCCGGCGTGTCCGCTTCCTAACGCGGCCGTGTTTTGCATGATGGCATTGTTCTATTCGATTAACTGAGGAACCCATGGCAAGTTTGAGTGAGCTCGTCAAAGAGTTGCGTGAGAAAACAGGGGCCGGCATTTTGGATTGCCAGAAAGCCCTGACCGAGAACGGAAACAGCATCGACAAAGCGATCGACTATCTCCGCCAGAAGGGATTGGCGGCGGCCCAGAAAAAGGCCGGTCGCGAGACCAATCAGGGCTTGATCCATGCCTACATCCATGCCGGCGGAAAGATCGGCGTGCTTATCGAAGTCAATTGTGAGACCGACTTCGTGGCGCGGAATGAGCAGTTCAAGGCGTTTGTGAACGATCTGGCGCTGCAGGTGGCGGCCGCCAGCCCGTCCTACGTCCGACGGGAAGAGATTGCCGAAGATGTCGTCGCGAAAGAGCGCAGCATCTACGAAGGGCAAGCCAAGGAACTCGGCAAGCCACCGGCCGCCTGGCCGAAAATCATCGAGGGCAAGCTCGAGAAGTTCTACCAGGAAAATTGCTTGCTCGAACAGGCCTTCATCAAGGATCCGTCCGTCGTCATTAAGGATCTGTTGGCGCAACAAATCGCCAAGATCGGCGAGAACATGAACATCCGCCGGTTCACACGATTCCAACTAGGCCAAGCATGAGTTCTGCCCACTACCGCCGCATCCTGCTGAAAGTCAGCGGAGAAATGCTGGCCGGTGAGCAGGGCTATGGCGTTCAACCCTCGATTCTCGAGGGACTCGCAGAAGAAATTGCCGACGTCGTCGCGATGGACGTCGAAGTAGCCGTTGTGATCGGCGGCGGCAATATCTTCCGCGGCCTGGCCGCCAGCGCGCGCGGCATGGAGCGGGCCTCCGCCGACTACATGGGCATGCTCGCCACGGTGTTGAATGCCCTCGCCCTCCAAAATGCGCTGGAAGGCAAAGGTGTCAGCACGCGCGTCCAATCGGCCATCGAGATGCGTCAGCTGGCCGAAGGCTACATTCGCCGCCGCGCCATCCGACATCTGGAAAAAAAGCGCGTGGTGATCTTCGCCGGAGGCACGGGAAACCCCTATTTCTCTACCGACACCGCAGCCTCACTGCGGGCGATGGAAATCGGCGCCCAGGTTATCATGAAGGGCACCAAGGTCGACGGCATCTACGACAGCGATCCGGTCAAGAATCCACAAGCCAAGAAATATGCAGAGATTCCGTTTCTGTCGATTCTTACCCAAAACCTCAAGGTGATGGACTCGACGGCCATCAGCTTGTGCATGGACAACCGGTTGCCATTGATCGTTTTCAATTTGAAAGAGAAGGGAAACTTTAAACGTGTCGTCCAGGGCGAACCTATCGGGACCCTGGTCACCGTGGAAAGTCGCTAAGGGAGAGGCTGATGTCGACGGCGCAGGAAGTGAAACAACGCGTAACCGAAAAGATGGACCACGCGATCGAACATTTGAAGCGGGACCTGGCCGGACTGCGTACCGGTCGCGCATCCGTGGCACTGGTGGACGGCATTAAAGTCGATTACTACGGAACCATGACGCCGCTGAAGCAGGTTGCCAACGTCGCCACCCCCGAAGCCCGGCTCATCACGATTCAGCCCTGGGAGCAGAACCTTATCAGGGAAATCGAAAAAGCCATCCAAACCTCGGACCTCGGATTGACCCCGTCGAACGACGGCAAGCTTATCCGGATTCCCCTTCCGCCGCTCACTGAAGAGCGCCGGAAAGAACTCATCAAGGTCTGCAAAAAACACGGCGAAGAAGTGAAGGTGCAGATTCGCGGTTTCCGCCGGGACGGCAACGAAGAACTCAAGAAGTTGCAGAAAGACACGAAGCTGACCGAAGATGAACTGCGCAAGTCGGAGGCCGAAATTCAGAAGCTCACCGACCAGTACGTGCAGAAAATCGACGACGTGATGAAGAAAAAAGAAGGCGAGATCCTGGAAGTCTAGCGCCCCATTCTGCCACCACAAGCTGCGTGTACACGCCGTCTCAGTTCCCCCCAACCTCCGTCTCCGTCGATCTGAATGCCCTCGGGCAGAATCTCGCCCATGTGCGGCGCCTTGCACCGCGCTCCGAGGTACTGGCCGTCGTCAAGGCCAATGCCTACGGCCATGGGTCCATTGAACTCACACGCACGCTGCAACACCTGGCCGTCCACCGCTTTGGTGTCGCCACCGTGGATGAGGGCATCGTGCTTCGCCAAGCGGGCATTCATGATCCCATCCTGGTCATGGGCCCGACCGCCCCGGCACAATTTCCCGACCTGATCGCGCATCGTCTGACGCCCGTGCTGTACCGGTCCGATATGGTCCAGGTCTTTGCCGCAGCCATTTCTCCGGAGACCGCGCCCTATTCCGTGCATGTCAAAATCGAAACCGGGATGGGTCGCTTGGGAGTGCGTCCTCCAGAAATGCCCGACCTCGCAGCCATGCCGGCCTTTCACGCCGCTCTCCGGCTCGAAGGCCTCATGACTCACCTGGCTGATGCGGACAATACCGAGACCACACACACGGAGAAACAACTCACAGAGTTCCAGCAGACACTCGACACGTTGCGCCAACGTGGGATCTCCTGTCCCCTGACACACGCCGCCAACAGCGCCGGGATCATCAAGTATCCCGCAAGCCTCTATTCGCTCGTGCGGCCCGGCATCATGCTGTATGGCTACCATACACTCTCGAATGAAACGCCTGCGCCTGAGTTGCGACCGATCCTCACCTGGAAAGCAACCATCGCACACCTGCACAACATCCAAGCGGGCGACAGCGTCAGCTACAACCGGACCTTCATTGCCGCACGCCGATCCCGTATCGCGGTGCTCCCGGTCGGCTATGCAGACGGGTACAACCGGTTGCTGTCGAATCGTGGCATGGTGCTGATCGGCGGACGCCGTGCGCCGGTCGTCGGACGTGTCTGCATGGACATGACGATGGTCGACGTAACGGACATACCAGGCGTGCACATCGGGCAGGAAGCGATTCTTATCGGACAGCAGGGCCACGAGTCCATCACCGCAGCCGATCTCGCCGCCTGGCAACAGACGATTCCCTATGAAGTCCTCTGCGCCATCGGCCAGCGTGTGCCGCGCCACTATCTCCCGCTGTGCCCAAATGACGAGACGTCCTCACCGAAGCCCTGAGCGCTTGCCTTCCATTTTTAACTCCCCCATAGTCGAGCAAGAGGGACTGAACAAGGCCGGTGATCGACACCCACTGTGCCACCAGCATGAGGACAAGACGATGGGCGGACGACGCCGGTTCGATCGAAAAAGCCTATTCTGCTGCTCAGCAGCCATTCTGAGTCTCTGCGCCGCAGCACCCGCGGCAGCGGCAGGAGCCGACACAGCCCGGCACCAGCAGACGCACCCCTCCAGCATGACGGTGCATGTCCCCATTCCGATAACCGCCTTGGCCGAGCAGTATGGGAACATTCACCAGTCGCTCGCCGCACATCGACACACACAACGCGACTGGGTGGCACTGGGCGGAGGCACCGGATTTCTGAAGTACCGGATCTGGCCGGGAGACCAGAGTTCGACGACGACCGGAGGTCGCCTGTTATCCCACTCCAGCTTTCCCTTCGGCGTGGAATACGCGAAGCAGATCAAAGGCACGGTGACGAAAATCGCCGACTGCGGCCAACAGGATGCCACAACCGGCACAGGCCGGTTATCGGTGACGCTGGCAACCACCTTCAGCCATGGCCGCGCCTATACCCTGCTGCCTGCGAGCAGCGTGACTGCGGTGGAAGCGAACCGACCCTGCCTGCTCTCCGAACAGGGGGTAGATACAGCGCCCCTGATGGCGCAAGTCTATCGAAGTGAGTTGCACGGGATGCTGTCGGCGGTAGACCGAAAGGCTGCCACCCTCGTGACGCTGAAGCCCGCCGTCACTCACATTTGGAACGATCTGCAGGAACCCCTGTTGCTGGACGAAGCGGAAGGGCTCTGGCTCCAACTGAATCCTGAAGCTATCGGTCCCGCCGGAGTCGAGTCGCTGTCAGGCACCCCAGCCGCGGGGTATGGCGTCACGGCCAGACCGGCCGTCGTGCGCGGCACCAAGCCCTTGTCACGACATCTCCCCCTCCCCGAGCTGCAGTCCCAGTTTCATGACGAGGGCTTTCATGTCGCCTTCGCGCTCCAGGTCCCTATCGAGGAAGCGAATCAGCGATTGCGCGAAGCAGTGGTCGGGCAGGAATGGTCGCTGGGCGTCGGCACGATCACGATCGTGGGAGCGACATTGTACCCCCTGGGCAATCAAGTGGGAGTGGAACTCACCCTGCGAGGGCTGCTCCCGCTTACACTCCGTTTAAAGGGAACACCGGTGTACGACGAAGCGGCGGGACGGATCTTCTTTCGAGATGTCGACTACACGATCAAGAAACGTACACCGGCCACGGACCTGGCTGAAGAATGGTTACATGAACCGCTGCGGGATGAGTTGGCGGGAAGATTGGTGCTCCCCATTCGAGAGGAGCTGGACCTGATGCGCCAAGCGGTGGAAAAGGGACTGAACCGGAATATGACCGGAGGGCGCTTGCGCGGCACGGTTCGCCGGTTGTCGCTTGAGGCGCTGACGGTACAGACCGCCAGCCTCTCGGTGCGCTTCAACACCGAGGGCACACTCCACTACGACGCCCATGCGGACATCGTAACACCGTGACGCGCCCCTTAGGACTTCAGCTTTCGCTTGAGCTGTGATTCCACACTCGACACTTTGCTCGACAAGCGCCCCTTCGGTCCCTTCCGGTAGTCGATCTTGATGCTGCAGGACACGCGATTGCAGTCCTTGCGCATGCGCATGTAGCACTTCTTGACCACCGCCATGACCTCGTCCCATTCTCCTTCCAGCACCGTACCCATCGGATTCAGCCGATAGTCCACACCGCTCTTGTCGATAATATCCAACGAGCGTGACACGTATTTGCTCACGCTCTCTCCCTTGCCCAGGGGCGACATACTGAATTCCAGCAACACCATAGTGTGAATCTCCTGCTGATAACTGTCGGCCGATAACGAACGACCGGTCCTATGATCCGCGCTTTTCCCCTGCCCCGACGGCCGCCCGTTGATCCAGCCACACCTTCGGGTACTGCACTTTTCCCAGGAGTCGGAATCCATCCAGCGCCTCACGCAACAGCGCGCGACGTTTCTCCGCGTCCGGTTCGTTGGCCTTGGCCTGTTCGCGAAGCTGCCCGAGCCAATCGACGAACGCGACAAACTCGTTGTCCAAAATACGCTCGAGATCTTCCTTCATGAATCCGGACAAAGCCGGCGCCTGCCCGCTCGAGCTGATCGCCACACGAACATGGCCGGAGCTCACGACGGCCGGCATCACCACGTTCGACACGTCGGGCTGGTCGACCGACCAGATCAGAAATTTCTGTTCGCGAGCCAATCGCATGAGCGAGTGGGAGAGTTCACGGTCATCGCGTATCGTGTTCAAGACCAGAATGACCGCCTCCAGGTCGTTCGCACGGAAATGCCGTCCACGATGAATGATTTTGGCCGAGGCCGCCAGCTTACGAAGCACTTCATGCAGGGTGGGACTGATGACCGTCACCTTCGCGCCTGCCTCTAGGAGCCGCTGCACTTTATCTGCCGCTTCCTCATCACCGCCGATCACCAAAACCGGCCACCCACGCACATCGAGTGAAATTTGAAACCCGGGATTTGCAGCCATTGAGTTCATCCTCCAACAAATCGACAACCACGTGAACGCGTATCATACAACAGCCGATTTGACAGGGTAAACCCGCTCCGCCATTCCCCTTTGTGGCGCGAGCTGGGTATAATGCGCCCGCTGGATAACGGGCGATCCCGTTGCGCGCACCGCGAGTCAACCAAGGAGTCTATTGTGGCAGGATATACAGGACGATCCCTGGCGATGGCCGGAGGGATCATCGGCATTGCAGCCGTCGCAGCCTATTTCGGCGTCGCGCACATCGGAGAGCCGGACCAAGGCGGCGGATCGATTGCCGGACAAGTGCAGATTGCGCCCAACCTGGCCGACCAGGTCAAACCAACCGATGTGCTGTTCGTCATCGTGCGGCGTCCGACCGGGCCACCGAGACCCATCGCGGCCAAACGGATCGATGCACCGAAATTTCCCGTGCAGTTCGAAATCACGAGTTCCGATGTCATGGTCCAGGGCACCGAATTGAAGGGCATGGTGGATGTGATTGCGCGTCTGGATCGAGATGGCCAGGCCGGCCAGGCGCAACCGGGGGACATGGAGGGACGCTACCCGAAGAACCCGACGTTACCGGGCGGGAAGGACGTGAACATTACGATCGACAAGGTGTATTAGCGGCGGCAGCCTGTCTGAACAGGTGATTTGGTCAGGACGCAAGAAGAGAGAAGCCGGGCGCGCGTTGGCTTGTACGTTGAAGATGTACGCACCGCGAACACGACGACGACAACCCGTTTCAACAGCCGGCTAGGTATCGACCGGGTCCGCGTCGAGCTCGAGGTTCCAATACAGATAGTCCCGCCAGCTTTCCGGCGTGTTCCGGATCCCGATGGTAATCGTGACGGTCGGGCTCCAGCGCGGCTTCACGGGTTTCTTGATCAGGCGCATGTTCGCTTCTTCCGGCGTCCGGCCGCTCTTCCGGTTATTGCATCGCCAGCAGGCCGTCACGATGTTTTCCCAGGTCTTCCGCCCGCCTTTCGCGATCGGCACGACATGGTCGAACGTCAGTTCCTCAGTGCGGAACTTGTGCTTGCAGTACTGGCAACAGTAGCCGTCCCGCGTAAAAATGTTGATACGCGAAAACTTCACTGCGCGATGACTGTCCTTGAGCTTCACCAGCTTCAGGAGGCGCATCACCGAGGGGAGCTTGATCGAGATCGAGATACCGTGGATTTGGCGGTCGTAGACTTCGAGGACTTCGACCTTCCCCTGCCAGAGCAGAGTGATGGCCTTTTGCCAATGCAGGACACGAAGCGGTTCATAGGTGGAGTTGAGCAACAAGGTCATTTCCATAGTGGCTCCGGCGATCTCCTATGAGTGCACTATTTAAAGAATAGCAAATGACGGCGCTGTTGTGACCCTTCCCTGAAAAATGCCTGCTCAATCTATGCCATATGCAGCCAATGGAATCAAGCGCTTAGGCAATACCACTCATGATGTTACGCAATAGTGAGACGACCTGTACCCTGCCGTAACTTGTAGAGGACCCGTATGGATTCGAAGCCAGACTATATCACCGTCGCCCAGGTGGACCAGGTTCCTCCGGGCACCTGCCGCACCGTTGAAATCGAGGGAGTTTTTCTCGCCCTCTGCAATGTCGAGGGTACTTTTCACGTCATCGACAATACATGCCCGCACGCAGGCGGACCGCTGGGCGAAGGATGCATGGACGGCGAATTGGTCGAATGCCCCTGGCACGGGTGGCGATTCAATGTTCGGACCGGTGAGCGGCCTGAAAATCCGGAGATCCGCGTGGCCTGCGTGGAAGTGAGGGTACAAGGCACGGACGTGCAGGTGAAAACACCCCTTACATTGTAGGCGGGAACGGAGGGACTTCGCCGCCCGGCGCGCGAGGGCGTCCGCTCTCCGGACCTTCCGGCATCAACCCGTCGGCCGGCAAGGAGGCCGCGTTCACGCGCTTCGTCGCCAGATCCACGTGCCAGATGAAATCCCGCTCGAACCACTGGGTCGTCCCCTGCTCGCGCATGTAGATCCGGACCTCATAGCGCTGACCATCCTGCTTGATCACTTTCCACTCTCCCAATCGCAAGCCTAAATTGCGGGCTTGCTGAATGCGGGCCCGCTCGTTGAACGCCTGAAGAATCGTCGGATAACCGGCGGCCCGATGGGTTTGCACCAGCGCGAGCGCCTCGGCTGCCTGCGGGTCGAGCATCGGGTTGAGACCGGGTGGTTGCATCCACCAGTAAGCCAGGCCTCCGGCCAGGAGAAGCGCGAGCACCGTGTAATGGATCACTTTACTCATAAGTTGTCACAATAAACCGCGGTGGATGGTTGATCAACTTGTCATCATAGGTGGCGTGTGAATTCACTGTCAATCGTCGGACAACAGCGGGAGGACAATGAAACCGGCGACGCGCAGGCGCCCCTGCGCTTGACAAGGTCGCGCAACGCTATGGTACAAGTACCGGTCAACCTTCGCGACATAATCGGAGTCTCACTGTTCAATGAAGTTCTTCTTTTACGCGGACAATTTGAACCTATCTCAACTCAAGCGTCGCGCCCCGGAACACAAGTTTCTTTTCACGGCGTACCTTCCCGACCATAGCATTCAGTTCTGCCGCTGGTCGACGCAATGGCGATGCGGCCTGGCGAGCGTGATTCCGTCGCCGGGGGAAAAAGTCTGGGGAGCCGTCTTCGAAATCACCGACGAAGATCTCAAGATCCTCGATGAATTCGAAGACGATGTGCCGCAGGGCGCCTACCGGCACCTGCCGGTGACCGTGATCACGGAAGACGGTGAAAAGTTATTGGTCACCACCCATGCGGCCAATCCCATCGGCAAGTTCAAGCCGAAAGAGCATTACATCGATTGGGTACTCAAGGGCATCAAGCAATGGAAGTTGCCTGAGGAATGCATCGAACAGTGGAACGCGTATAAACCAGCCTGACGAACTCACGCAGTCGTCGCTCACCCCATACATTACATTGAGGTCACGATGCCAAAACCGAAATATCATATTCTTGTCTGCACGAATGCCCGCCCGCCGGGCCACCCGAAACCGTCCTGCGGCGGCCAAGGCTCTGCGCAACTGCTGATGACCTTCAACATGGGTCTCATGCAGCGCGGCATCATGCCTGGCGAAGTCCTCGTCACGGGCTCCTCCTGCCTCGGCCCCTGCGAGCAGGGACCGACCGTCGTGGTGTACCCGGACAACACCTGGTATTCGAAAGTCACGGAAGCCGATGTCGCTACGATTCTCGATGAGCACATCAAGGGCGGCAAGCCGGCGGCGAAGCTGAATCCGGATTCGGTCTGGAAGTAGCGCGCGAACGCCAGCGAGGAGATGAATCAAAAAGGCCGCCCAGCGAAGCGAGTTCGATGCTGGCGGCCTTTTTAACCTTCAGCGGATATCGATGTGAGTAGCCCCACAGCCCACGAACATAAACACCACGCACCTCGCTCCATCGGATGCATGGTCATTACCTGCAGCGACACCCGCACACCTGAGACCGACACCAGCGGCCGTTTGATCCAGCAGTTGCTCAAGGACAAGGGCCACCACATCGCCGCCTACCACCTCGTTAAAGACGAACCGGCAGAGATTACGGCGCGGATCGCCGAAGGCATCACCAATGAATCCGTGCAAGCCATTGTCATCAACGGCGGAACAGGGATCTCACGGCGCGACTCGACGTTTGAGGCCGTGGATGCAATGCTGGAAAAACGGCTGGATGGATTCGGCGAAGTGTTTCGCTATCTGACCTATCAGGACATCGGCTCACCGGCCATCATGAGCCGGGCCACCGCCGGCATCATCAAGGGCCGTATCCTCTTTTCGACTCCAGGATCAGAAAACGCCGTCCGCCTGGCAATGGAAAAGCTGATCCTCCCCGAACTCGGCCACCTCGTCAAAGAACTCACGAAATAAGAACGACACGTGAGAGGTGAAAGGTGAAACGATCACCTCTTCACATCCCACGTTTGACGTTTTACTTTTGACGCTCTATCCCCAGCCAGTCACGAGTGCTCCAAACGGTCATCCAACGAGGCTGCAGGGAGCACGGCGACTGAGGCGTACCCTTGCGGCACGTCGCAGGGAGCCGTGCGACTGAGAACGCTGCTGGAGGCCATTTTCAACATCCGCCTAGTCTTGCCCGATCTTCGGTTCAGAGTACACCTGCTTATCCGCCAGTTTCGATTGCGCGTACCGCTTGTAGTGCATCAACAAATCGCGCACCGACACCACACCGACGATCGAACCGCCCTTGGTCACCGCAAGATGGCGCACGCCGAGATCGCCCATCATATCCTGCGCGTCATCGACCGCCCGATTGCTCTCGATGGTGCAGAGCGGAGTGGTCATGATCTTTTCCACCGTGAGTTTCGATACATCCTGGCTGGTCGCCAGTCCCTTGCGGACAAGATCCGTGTCGGTCACGATCCCCACCATGTTCTTCCCCTTCTTGATCAGGAGAGAACCGACCCGCAAGTCACGCATCTTCTTCGCCGCACCGCGAATCGACGTCGTCGGACCAATGCTCTGGGGTTTCTTGTTCATGATCTGCGCAATACTCGCCATGTCACATACCTTTCTGCCCGTTGGGACAAGAGAGCCACTAATAAAACCGGTTATGAAACGCTCAGCACGATCTTACCAAAAAATTTTCGATTCAGAAGATATTCTTGCGCCGCCTTCGCCTCGGACAGCGGGAACGTCCGGTCGATCACGGGCTGCAACCGGCCCTGGCCGACCAGGTGAGCGGCTTTGAGCAATTCGCTCTGCGACCCCATGTACGAACCACGGATGGTCAGCTGTCTAGAATAAACATACCGGAGATCCAGCTTCACCTCCGCGCCCGTCGTGGCGCCACAGGTAATCAACCGGCCGCCTTTGGCCAATGCATCGATACACTGCGTCCACACTTCCGGGCCGATGTGTTCGATCACTACATCCACACCGCGGCGGTGGGTCAACTCACGCACCCGCTGGTTCACCTGCTCGCGGCTGTGATTGATCACCTCGTCGGCGCCCAGCGCCTTCGCCTTTGCGATCTTGTCATCGCTCCCGACGGTGGTCAACACACGGGCGCCGGCCAGCTTGGCCATTTGAATCGCCATGTGTCCCACCCCGCTGCCCGCACCCATGATCAGCACCTCTTCGCCTGGCTGCACAGCAGCCAATCCAAACAGCATATGCCAGGCGGTGACAGACACGAGCGGAAACGCCGCCGCCTGCTCGAAGCTCAGTGCGCCGGGAATGGGGAACACATTCCGCGCCGGCACCTTCACATACTCGGCATATCCGCCATGGCACATCGCCCCGATCAACCCGTAGGACCGGCACATGTTGTCGCGACCGGCACAACAGTGCTCGCACCTCCCGCAACCGACACCGGGAGCCACATACACGCGCTCGCCCTCGGCAACCCCTTCCACGTGCGAACCGATCTGGTGCACCACGCCGGAGATGTCGGACCCGAGGATATGCGGAAGCGGCATCGGATAGGCGGGACTGCCCTGCCGGATCCAGATGTCGAGATGGTTCAACGCGCAGGCTTTGACCCGCACGAGCACTTCATCGACACCGATGGTCGGCATCGGCATCTCTTGATACTGCAGCTTCCCCGGCCCGCCATGTTCGTGGAACACCACTGCATTCATATCATCCTCACCTGTAATTCATGGCTACATGACATTCCACGCCACACTGTGATTCCGAGAATACAGGTACCCAATCATCTCCCGCAGGACGATCAAAACGCTCTGTCACAAGGCCGCAGGAAGCGCGGCAACTGAGTCGTACCCTTGTAGGACGTCGCAGGGAGACGGGCGACCGAGAACGCAGTGAGATGGCGTTTTCATCGTCCTGCTAAAAGGTGAGCGTCCCCTCCACCACCATCATCGCCTGTCCGCCGACCGTCACGCCCTGAATGACATCGTCGTCTGAGTCCACCTGGATCAGAATGCGGGAGGGGCGATCGATCTCATACCCCTGCTCGGCGGTAATCTCGGTCGATGGCCGGATGTCCACCACACCATGCTGGACCAGATAGGCACCCAACGCCCCGCTCGCGCTCCCGGTCGCGGGATCTTCCACGATGCCGATCAAGGGAGCGAACATCCGCGTATGCACACTCGACGACTGCTCGACGGTCATGGTGCTGAACACCATCATGCCGTTGGCGCCATACTGCTGAGACAATTCCGCGATGGCAGCGACGTCGGGAATGATCTGCCGCACCGCCGTGAGCGTCCGCACCGGCACAATGATGACCGGCAACCCCGTAGAAACAACCTGCACCGGGAAACGGGTCTCTGAAATGACCGCCTTGGTAATGCCTAAGGAGCGGGCAATCGCGAAGAGCGCTTCCGGCTCGTCGATGACATCCAGAAACTGCGGGCTCGGCTGCGCCATGACCACGCGCTCGATCACGCCGTTACACGTATGGATATCGACAGGAAACAGACCAAGATTACATTCCTGCAGCACCCGCGTGACAGGCTCCCGAAGCGCGAGACGGTCCAAGGTGGCCAGCACAAAAAACGTCCCGATCACCGGATGCCCGGCAAAGGGAATTTCCTGCGTCGGGGTAAAGATACGCATCTTCACGACGGCGGCCTTGTCCGTCGGAGGAAACACGAACACGGTTTCGGAAAGATTCATCTCGCGGGCGATCTGCTGCAATTCAACGTCGGTCAGGCCATCGGCATCGGGAAACACGGCGACGGGATTTCCGCCGAACGGCTGATCCGTGAACACATCGGCTTGATAGAACTGCAATCGCCTCGGACCGGGCATAGATTCCTCACGAAAGATGTTGGCGGCATGTTGCCCCGAGCGGGTATTTTTTGCAAGAGGGCGACTGAGCGAAGCAGGGGAACGAGTAGGAATTGGGACGGCTGGTCAAAACGCTATCTGCCTAGGCCGCAGGGAGGATAGCGACTGAGGCGTACCCTTGCGGTACGTCGCAGGGAGAGATGCGACCGAGAACGACGGGAGATGGCGTTTTCACCAGCCGGCTACCCTGCTAGACTGGGCGCGGCATAGCCTCATAGGCACCCCTTAACGGATGCTTGAGGTATTGCTCGACATAGTTCTGGAGCGAGCCGTGGCGGTAGAGCTGTTGGTTGGCGAACCGGGTATCGATCTTGTGCAGCACCTTCACCCGCACACCGGTCTTTTTGCTGAACTGCTCCAGCGTCACGCCGGTGATGTCGGTATAGGGCCCACGCCCCGACTGCATGATGCACTTGGGCACATGCACCACCTTCTCCTTAGTCAGACGTCGCGCGATGTCGTCGAAGGTCAGGAGCACCGTGCAGTCGGAATCGCCGCTGAGCAAGGCATTGGGGACGTAAAGAAACTTCGCGCGATTCTTTCGGTACATGGTCAGGATTTTATGGACACTCCCCGCCATCACCACCGTATCCTTCTTCTCCAATTCCAACGAATCGAACAGGCTCACAATACGCCGGCGGCTCAAGAACGCCGTCGTATAGGATTCCGTATGAATGGTCTGCAGATTCGGCAATCCCAGGTGATAGATCTGTGTCGCTTCATCCGGCAGGAACTTCCGTCCTTGCCGCATGAGCGAAGCCGTCTCCTCCTTGAGCCCACGAACCGGAGTCAACGTTCCCATCCACAGCACGCATTGCTGGTTGATCGCCGAAATCGTTGCGGCGTCCTTGGACATCGTGTCCTTGTCGAACGCATAGAAATTGGCGGAAGACACAGCAGGCCCGTCCAGCACTTTCATGAGATGTTTCACCGAAGGCGCATGCGGCATCAAGCGCTGCCGATACTCACTGAGCGTGATGACCGAAAGCTCGAAGTTGATGCGGCCGGGATACTGCGCGACCAATTGGTGAATCTTCGGCACATGCACGAACCCGACCGTGAAGAACTGAATACTCTTGTCGGTGTACTTCAGAAAGTCCTCCACCCATTCCATCGCTTTGGGATGCAGGAAAAGGTCGGTCCATTCCATGAACTCGTTGCCGCCGAGGCACCAGAACTGCGTGGGATCGGTGGGCTTCCGGCTGATGTAGTTGAGGATGAACTTCCAGTCTTCGTCGCTGGTTTTCGGCGGGTCCAGGGTTTCGCGGTAGGAGTGGTCGAGTTCGTAACAAAACTCGCATTTCACCGGGCAATCCCGGCCGAGGCTCAGCGGAATCTTGCCCGCATCCATTTCCCGGATGAGCACCTGTCGATAGTCGGTGCGATCTTTGAAGATCGGCGTGGGCTGAAAAATAGGAAGCGTGGTGGGCATAATGAACCGGTCCGCCTATCGCCGCTGGGGCAGCCCGTGTGAGATTGACAGGGTCATCGTCGACTTGCCAGACTCCGTGACATGACCGAGAAACGCCTCACCGACGCACTGGAACTTTTTGCGCTCTCCCAGCCCTTTACCCGCGAACAACTCGATCAGAAACGCAACGCCCTGCTCCATCTCTGGACCCCGCGCCGCTTCGCCAACCTCACCAACAACCCCAAGAAATACATGCAGGCCTACACAAAAGCCGAAGAGATGACCCGCCTGGTCGAAGCCTCGTATGCGTTACTTGCAGCCACCCTCGTCCGGGACGAGGCGCGGAACCCTGCACGTGAGACGTAAAACGTGAAACGTTCGCTCAATAACTCACTGAGCTTTCTATCTCACGTTTAACGTCGCTCATTTCACGCCATATATTTTCCACATCCACACCGGATGCTCAAAACGGCGTCCCACTAGGCCACAGGCGAGTCACAACCGGAGGCGTACCCCAGGGGTACGTTGAGGATGTTGACGAACCGAGAACGACGCGGGAGGTCGTTTTCAGCATCCGGCACAATCCGCACCTCGCAGGCTGGTCAAAACGTCATATGCCAAGGCCGCAGGGAGGGTGGCGACTGAGGCGTACCCTTGCGGTACGTCGCAGGGAGACACGCTCCCGAGAACGCCGGGAGATGGCGTTTTCACCAGCCTGCTATCCCACGCCGTGGGAGACCACGCGAGACATCCCCTCTTTTCCCTCATCCCCTTCACCGATCGCCATCGGCCAGGTCACAAGACCGGAGACACCTTCGGCCGTCGTCGCACCGTCCTTCGTGGCCGCATAGATCTGCGGCAGCTTATTCGTGCCGAACTTGGAGATATAGAGGAACACATGCTCGCGGCTGTTCACCCGCACCGCCCAAGGGCGGAAGTCGTTCTTATAAAATTCTTCACAGAGCTGCATCGCATCGAGGCAGGAAATGC
Source organism: Nitrospira sp. (assembly GCA_024998565.1). NCBI lineage: Bacteria > Pseudomonadati > Nitrospirota > Nitrospiria > Nitrospirales > Nitrospiraceae > Nitrospira > Nitrospira sp. The sequence continues at coordinate 468,392 of JACOEM010000002.1, read as the reverse complement.
CCACCGGCTCGTTCAGCGTGTAATAGTAATCCAGCGGCAGGTCGTACTCTTCCTGCTTGTGGATCGTGATGCCGAACTTATCCGGGTTGCGCACCATCGGCGTGTGGCGGTAGGCCACGAAGTAGAACAGCTCCACGGAGTGAATCACCGGCTGGTTCTCGATGACGAACTGCCGCGTCTCCAGCGCCTCCTCCCGCGTCTCGCCGGGAAAGCCGTAAAACGCCATCACGTGGTTCCAGATACCAGCCTTCGCCGCCTGATGGAGGTTGTTCTGAATCACGCTCTTCTTCGCGTGTTTGTCCATGAGGTTCAGCACGCGCTCGTTCGCCGACTCCATCCCGTAGTAGAGCGTGCAGCAGCCCGCCTTCGCCGCCAGATCCCAGACCGCCTGATCCTGCAAGGTCTCTTCGAAACGGATCAGCGTCGTCCACTTGATACCGACGTTCCGGTCCACCAGCAGCTGCGACACCTTCTTGAACAACGCGGGCGGGTAAGATTCGTCGGAGAACAAGAAGTGTTTGCACTGGTACTTATCCCGCAGCGCCGTCACCTGCTCGACCACATGCTGCGCCGTCATGCCGCGGTATTGATCGAAATACCCCTGGCCGTGATCGCAAAAGGTGCAGCGGCCCCAGTAGCAGCCGCGCGTCGCGAGATAGGGAATGATCCGTTCAGGAACGAAATAGTGATCCAGCGGCAAGCCGTCGAAGTCCGGCAACGGCAGCGCCGCCGTTTTCTCCGTGTACACTTCCTTGCTCTGCTGTACCGCGCCGGACTCGTAATACATGAGGTTGGGCACCGACTCGATTGCGCGCTGTCCGTTCATCGCCTCGATGTACCAGAGCAGCGCATGTTCGCCCTCGTACAAAATGGCCGCGTCGAACACCTCGGTGAAGAAACGCTCATGCTTCGCCCACTCTTCCTGCAACCGCGTCACGACGTTGCCGCCGACCACGACGTGGATGTCGGGAAAACTTTCCTTGATCATCTTGCAGAACGTGAGACCCGCCATCAACTGCATCTGCGTGCCGATGGAGATGCCGATCACCGCCGGCTTTTCTTTGCTCACGCTGGGCAACACGAGTTGATTGCAGATGTCGCGATAGACATTCACCTGTTCGTCGTCAAGACAGGCGAAGACTTCCTTCGAGACACCGGGCCGATAGCTCAGATTACTTTCCATCGGATAAAACACGAGCGAGGCGGGATAATAAGCCGCGGAAATGTACTGCATCGCTTCGCGGAAGGTATTCAGCGCCCGCTCCAGCTTTTCTGCGTCGTAGAACCGTTCGCCCCGCACGACCAACTTGGCATCTTCAGCCCGGTCCGCCAGGTCGAACACGTCTACCGCATAGGCCTCTTCCAAGACCGCTTTCTGAGCGGCTTCCTGTTCCGTGAGCCTCCCCGCCTTTTCCTTGTCCTGAAGCGGCTTCAGCTGCATGCCCAGTCGCCCCTTCACCCAGATTAAAAACTCCATGGTGAAGAAATGGTCGTACATCTCGATGTTGATGTCGCGCTGCACCACGGTGTGCCCCGCCTCCCGCAACACGGAGGTGAGCGCGGGCAAGGCGAGATAGGGCGCCGTCGGCACCCACTCCGGCGGGAACAACAACATGACCTTGGAAGTCTTCCGATCCTCTTTCCTGATCGGACTCAGACCGTCGATTTGAACCAAGCCGGAGCTACTCATAATCCTCTTCCGTGAAACATACAACGTAAAAGGTGAGAGGGCCTGAAGAGAGCTGGCTGCTGTTCAACATTCAATCCTCGCATCTTACCTTTCACGTTTGACCTTTCACGTCCCACGTTTCACGCCTTCGCTACATTTTCCCCGCAAGCGACGGCGGTACCGTCGCGACCCTCGCCGAGCGGAACTGCAGGTCCGGCAGCTTCTGTAACCCGAACCGCGCGATATAGAGAAAGATATATTCCCGGATGAACAGCCGCAGATCCCAGCCGGGGTGGTGATTGCGTTCGAATTCTTCGAACACCCGTTCGGCTTCTTCAATGCTCAACCCCTGCTTCACGGTGAAGTAGTAGTCGAGCGCCAAGTCCCACTCGGGATTCCGATAGGCGGTCACACCGAACTTCTCCGGATGTTTCGCCACCGGATTGTGCCGGCCAAGATCGAACGTGCCGAAGCCGAGCGAATGCACATGGTCCTTGTTCTGCTCCAAAAACTCCACCGACGACCAGGCTTCTTCCCGCGTCTCGCCGGGAAAGCCGAAGAAGCCCATGCAGTGGTTCCAGATGCCGGCCTCGGCGGTGTACTTCAGGTGCTTCGTCATGATCTCGGTCGTCGTCGCCTTGTCCATCAGCTTCAACACGCGCTCGTTCCCCGACTCATAGCCGAAGTGGAGATACTTGCAGCCCGAGTCCTTCGCATCCTGCCAGACTTGATCCTCCAGCAGGCTCTTCTCGAACCGCATGTGCGTGGTCCAGGCAATGCCCATATTGCTGTCGATCAGGCCGCGCGTCAGCTTGCGAAACAGCGCCGGCGGATAGGACTCGTCGGTAAAATGAAAATGCTTCGCGCCGTACTTGTCGCGCAGATGCGTGATCTCGCCGAGAATGTCCTGAATCTTCTTGCTCCGGTATCCCGCCGTGTAGCCTTCGCCATGGTCGCAGAACTCGCAACGGCCCCAGTAGCAACCGCGCGTGGCCAGATAGGGCAAAATTTTGGTCGGCACGAAATACTTGTCGAGCGGCAGGCCGTCAAAATCGGGCGGCGGCAGCGCATGCATGTCTTCGGCGAAACTCGTCGCCGAGACATGCACCCCGGTCGCGTCCTTATAGATGGTGTTCGGCACATCGGCCAGGCTCCGCTTCGCCCCCACCGCCGACACCAGCTGGACAAACGCCGTCTCCCCCTCATAGACCACGGCACTGTCGAAGTATTGAAACAGCGGCGACTGCGGGAGCACATCGCGCAGACGCGTGACCGTGTTGCCGCCGATCGTCACATGGATGTGGGGAAAATGCTGTTTGATGAGGGCGCAGAACGTCATGGAGGAAAACATCTGCTGCTGCAAGACGATCGAGATGCCGACCACGTCCGGCTGCTCCGCCTCAATCGCCGGCTTCACCAGATGCTCGAACACGTCGCGGTAGATGTTCACCTGAGTGTCGTTCACCGCATCCATCACCTCGTGCGACACGAAGACTTTATAGGAGAGGTCGGTCTCCATCGGCGGCATGCAGATCCGGGCCGGGGCATAGACCATCGAGATCACCGACGTGACCTCACGGAAAACATGAATAGCCCACTCTAACTGGTCGATTTCGTAGAAGACTTCTCCGCGAATGATCGCCTTCGCCTTCTCCGCCTTCTTGATCAGATCATCGATGCGCTGGCGCGTCAGATCGCAGAGGGTGAGCTGGAGATCCTGCTCCCATTCTTCGAGTTCGCGTTTCTTCGCCAGCTTGCGGAGCCGGTCGAGCTGCTGCGGCACCCGGCGCAGGACCTTCTTCAGAAAATCCTCGCTGAAGTACCAATCCCACATCTCAAGGTTGATGTCTTTTTGAATGACCGTATGCCCGGCCTGGCGAAGCACGGCGGTGAGGGACGGGAGGCTCAGATAGGGTTCGGAAGGAAACCAATCGGGCGGGAAGATCAACATGACCTTCATCTTCCGGCCGCTGGTCGCTTCGAAACTTTGACGATTGAGGAGGATCAGCTCTTTGGAAGCCCGCTCGCCCTTGGAATACTCCACTTTCATAATATCTGGTCCTTCTTCTTCCCGGCCGAGAAGCGACAGAAATAATCAGAAAGCCAACGGGTTACGGAGGCATTGTAATGGTGAGAAAGAATGAGATGCAAGAGCGGGAGGGATGGTGCGGCCAGGTGCCCTCTTGCTCGCGCAACGCGCGG